>NZ_CAXAPT010000009.1:0-276507 GCF_963970475.1 Pseudomonas sp. EA_5y_Pfl2_R50
GTTGAAGAATCGATAGAAATTTATAACCGTAAGCGACCTCACTTGTCCCTGAAATACAAAACGCCCGATGCGGTGCATCGGGCGTTTTGAGACTGAAACAGGTGTAAACCTATTTCAGGACTAGACACTTGAATTGTGCGTCGACAGTGCCGGCCCTTTCGCGAGCAAGCTCGCTCCCACAGGTTATGTGGTTCTTATGTAATCGGCGAAACAGCACAAATCACTGTGGGAGCAAGCTTGCTCGCGAAGAGGTCGGCAATGGCGCCGACACACTAGCGGGACGAAACGCGATAAACCCGCTCCTCCAACCGCGTCACCCCCGCCTGCAAGAACTTCCAGCTCTCCTCCAGCACATCCTGCTCTTCCAGCACTTGCACGTGCCAGCCATCACCCAGCAACCGCTGCACCTCATCCTCCCCCACCGCAAACGGTGGCCCGGGCATCTGTGCCTGATCGTAATCCAGCGTGATCAGCAGCCCCTGAACACCCGGCGCGAGGATCTGCTGAAGATGCGCCGCATAACGCTCACGCATCGCCGGCGGCAAGGCGATCAGCGCCGCCCGGTCATACAGTGCCGTGCAGTCGCCCACATCGCTGGCCGTCAGCGCGAAGAAGTCACCGCACCACAACTCGATGGCGTCGCCTCGGTAGACCTTGAACACGCCTTTTTCGCTGATCTGTGGCTCAATCCCGTGCTCGCTGAAAAAATCCTCGACCGCTTTTTCCGACAGCTCAATACCGAGTACTTGATGGCCTACACCCGCCAGCCACGCCAGATCCAGACTTTTCCCACACAGCGGAACCAACACACGTGCCGATGAGGCTACACCCAGATCCGGCCAGTGCCCCTGCAAATGTGGATTGACATCCGGCAAGTGAAAACCGATCTGCCCCGATTCCCACTTCTTGTGCCAAAACTCAGGCTGCATGCCCTACTCCTAATAATTCGATCAAAAAGCATTAAAACTTATATTAGATTTAGATCAATGAACTGACTGAAGATGAATCATCTTAACGCTCAGGACCCCTTCCATGCTGCCCAGCCTGTTTATCTCCCATGGCTCACCCATGCTTGCTCTCGAACCCGGCGCCAGTGGCCCGGCGCTGGCGCGGCTGGCCGCCGAATTACCGACACCCAAAGCCATCGTGATCGTCTCCGCCCATTGGGAGAGCCACGAACTACTGGTGAGCAGCAATGCACAACCGGAAACCTGGCACGACTTCGGCGGTTTTCCCCGCGCGCTATTTGAAGTGCAATACCCGGCACCGGGCAATCCGCTACTGGCCGCTGAAGTGGCTGCGCTGTTGACCGCCAACGATCTGCCCGCACGTCTTGATCCGCAACGGCCGTTCGATCACGGTGTTTGGGTGCCACTGTCGCTGATGTATCCGCAAGCAGATATTCCGGTGGTGCAAGTGTCGCTGCCGAGCCGTGCTGGCCCGGCGCTGCAAACCCGTGTCGGCCGAGCGCTGGCGAGCCTGCGTGATCAGGGTATTTTGCTGATCGGCTCCGGCAGCATCACCCACAATCTGCGCGAACTGGACTGGCACGCCGGCCCGGAAAGTGTCGAGCCGTGGGCGCGGGATTTCCGCGACTGGATGATCGACAAGCTGGCATCCCAGGATGAGGCGTCGTTGCATGATTACCGCCAGCAGGCACCGAATGCGGTACTCAGCCATCCGAGTGATGAGCATTTGTTGCCGTTGTACTTTGCGAGGGGCGCTGGTGGTGAATTCAGCGTGGCGCATCAGGGCTTCACGATGGGTGCGCTGGGGATGGATATCTATCGCTTCGGATGACGTCATCGCTGGCAAGCCAGCCCCTACACGTGTTCGTGTGAATCCAAACCGCAGGCAAAAAAAATCCCCGAACCAGTCGGGGATTTTTTATGTGCGATCAATCAGCCCGAGGGCGGATCAATCTTCGCGATAGCGACGCAGTTTCAGCTGCTTACCGGCAACGCGAGTGTCCTTCAGTTTGGTCAGGAGCTTGTCCAGACCATCTTCCGGCAGCTCGACGAGGCTGAAGCTGTCACGCACCTGGATGCGACCGATCGCTTCACGGGCCAGACCGCCTTCGTTGAGGATGGCGCCCAGCAGGTTCTTGGCAGCGATACCGTCACGCGCGCCCAGCGCGGTACGGCAACGAGCACGGCCTTCGCCCAAAGGCATTGGCGCACGACGCTCGCGGTCACCACGATCAGGACGATCACCGGAACGCTCAGGACGGTCGCCACGCGGTGCGTTGTTCGGCACCAGTGGACGCTCCTTCTCGATGGCAGCCAGGTTCAGCGCTTGACCGTTGGTGGCTTTGCGCAGCAGCGCAGCAGCCAGTGCACGCGGGGTGCAACCGATGTCTGCAGTCAGACGATCAAGCAGTTCACCGTGAGTCGATTCTGCATCAGCGACCAGCGGCGACAGGCTGTTGGTCAGTTTCTTGATGCGCGCATCGAGAACGGCCTGAGCGTCCGGCAGGCGAACTTCAGCCACTTTCTGACCGGTCACACGCTCGATCACTTGCAGCATGCGGCGCTCACGTGGAGTCACCAGCAGCAGTGCACGACCTTCGCGACCGGCACGGCCGGTACGGCCGATACGGTGAACGTAGGATTCTGGATCGTATGGCATGTCAACGTTGAATACGTGAGTGATGCGCGGAACGTCCAGGCCACGGGCAGCAACGTCGGTCGCCACAACGATGTCCAGACGGCCATCTTTCAGCGAGTCGATGACACGCTCACGCTGGTTCTGGGCGATGTCACCGTTCAGCGCCGCGGCTTTGTAGCCTTTGGCGTCGAGGGCGCTGGCCAGATCCAGGGTCGCTTGCTTGGTGCGCACGAACATGATCAGAGCGTCGAAGTCTTCCACTTCCAGCAAGCTGAGAACGGCGGAGGTCTTCTGGTCAGCGTGAACCAACAGGTGAGCCTGTTCGATCGCGGTAACGGTCTGGGTCTTGCTCTGGATCTTCACGTGCTTCGGATCGCGCAGGTGGCGCTCAGCGATGGCACGAATCGATTGCGGCAGGGTCGCCGAGAACAATACGGTCTGACGGGTTTCCGGCATGGCCTTGAAGATGACTTCCAGGTCGTCCATGAAACCGAGTTTGAGCATTTCGTCTGCTTCGTCCAGAACCAGGTGGTTCACGGTAGCGAGGACTTTTTCGTCGCGACGCAGGTGGTCGCACAGACGGCCCGGAGTGGCGACAACGATCTGTGCGCCATTACGGATTGCTTTCAATTGTGGGCCCATCGGCGCGCCGCCGTAGACAGCCACAACAGTTACGCCCGGCATTTGCTTGGCGTAGGTTTCGAAAGCGGTTGCAACTTGTAGCGCCAACTCACGAGTTGGGGCCAGGATCAGAGCTTGCGGCTCGCGCTTGGACGGATCAATGCGGTGCAGAATAGGCAGGGCAAAGGCAGCGGTTTTACCGGTACCGGTTTGCGCCTGACCAATCATATCGTGACCGGCGAGAATGATCGGGATCGACTGCTGCTGAATGGCCGAAGGCTCTTCATAGCCGGTAGCGACTACTGCAGCGACAATATTTGGATGAAGTTCAAGAGCGGCGAAGCCGCCGATTTCCTGGGTCATGGGTCTGCCTCTAAGTGCATCCGCAAAGACCCATGCTCCAAAGCTGCACATGCCGTGTTGAGACTCAAGAGTCGCCCTGGCAGCTTTGTCGGCGGGGATTTGCGAAAACGAATGAATGAAAAAGAATCGTCAAGGAAGAGTCCGCAGTGCAGACGTGCAGCCGAAGCTGGCTTCGGGGAATTGCGCTACCTAAACGCGGCCCGGTTAAAGGCCGGCGCGCACTATACCGGAATTTGCCCAAAAAGGGAGCTTTTTTTATCGCTTGAATGGGTGTGTCACCGCTGTGTAACGGGGTTTTGCAGATAATCGTGCCAAGGTCTATTTTTCAAAGGCCCGGCTCTGCGGGTGATGACGCTTAAACGATTCACCGATGTGCGGCATACCGTCGCTGCCACTGTCCTTCCCGCCCGAGGATTTCGCCATGAATCAGCCCTGCCCCGGCCGCGTCAGCCGTGAACGTCGTGGCCATGTCCATCTGATTGGCCTCGACCGGGCCGCCAAACGCAACGCATTCGACCTCGACCTGCTCAACGACTTGAGCCTGGCCTACGGCGAGTTCGAGGCCGACAGCGAAGCGCGGGTGGCGATCGTGTTCGGGCACGGCGAGCACTTTACTGCGGGTCTGGATCTGGTCAACGCCAGCCCTGCTCTCGCCCAAGGCTGGCAGGTTCCGACCGGCGGCTGCGATCCGTGGGGCGTTTTCGTCGGGCCGCGGGTAAGCAAACCGGTGATCGTTGCCGCGCAGGGTTACTGTCTGACCATCGGCATCGAGTTGATGCTAGCAGCGGATATCAACCTGTGCGCGAGCAATACCCGCTTCGCACAAATGGAAGTGCAGCGTGGGATCTTTCCTTTTGGTGGTGCGACTTTACGCTTTCATCAGGTAGCCGGTTGGGGCAATGCGATGCGCTGGTTGCTCACCGGGGATGAGTTCGACGCCCACGATGCGTTGCATCTGGGCCTGGTGCAGGAAGTGATGGCCAGTGAGGATCTGCTGCCCCGGGCGATTGAATTGGCCGAACGGATTGCCCGGCAGGCGCCGCTGGGGGTGCAGGCAACACTGTTGTCGGCGCGGCAGGCGCGTTATGAGGGGGAGACGGCGGCAGCGCAAGCATTACCGGCGCTGGTGAAGACGTTGCTGGCCAGTGAAGATGCCAAGGAAGGAGTACGGTCATTGGTCGAGCGGCGGCCTGGAGTCTTCAAAGGGATCTGAAAGATGTCGTGACTATCAGGACGCCTTCGCTGGCAAGCCAGCTCCCACAGTGACCGCGTCGTTCATCGATTTTGTGACCGACGCTAACCCTGTGGAAGCCGGCTTGCCCGCGAAGGGGCCATCACCTGCGACTCAGGTCGCCGGCCGAATGGCGTTGATCAACGATTGCAACGAATATCCCAGCTGCGGCGCCAGCGCTGCAGCCCGGGCGGTCAGCGCCTGCATGTCCAGCATCTGATCAAGGTCCGCCGGCACGATCAGAATCACATTGCCCTCTTTCACCGGCAGTTCCCAGTAATGCCGGTGATACAGCCCTCGCAACAACGCCGCACCGAGCGGTTTGCCGTCGTCGGTGGCCCACTGGTTGATCACCAGCCAGCCACCCGGATTCAGGCGTTTCTGACAGTCACCGAGAAAACTCCAGGCCAGATGCCCGACGCCCGGCCCGACATCGGTGTACAGGTCGACGAAAATCAGATCCGCCGGCTCCGCTGTCGGCAACAGTTCAAGGGCATCGCCGACGCGAATGTACAGGCGCGGATCATCGTCCAGACCGAGGTACTCGATGGCCAGGCGCGGCACATCCGGACGCAGTTCGATGGCTTCGACGTCTTCCAGCGGCAGGAATTTCAGGCAGGCCTGCGTCAGCGTTCCCGCTCCGAGTCCGAGAAACAGCGCACTCTCCGGCCGCTCATGACACAACGCACCGATCAGCATCGCCCGGGTGTAGTCATATTCGAGCCAGCTCGGGTCTGCGGTGAACACGCAGCTCTGCTCGATGGCATCACCGAATTCCAGAAAACGGTAATCGGCCACTTCCAGCACACGAATCACGCCGAATTCATCCTGTACCTCGGCGAGCAGATGCTCGACGCGCTCCTCAGTCATTTCGTCTCCTGGTGGTCACCGGGCGCGGTGACGCGATGGCACCGCTATGGCGCCGTGGCAAAGCGGCGATTGTCGGCGAAGGGGCGGGAACAGGTCACGCACTAATTGCTGCTAACATGGCCTTCCGTGCGAAGAACCTTAGAGACTGTGATGAGCCAACCCTGGAGTCCTGATAGCTGGCGCGCCTTGCCGATCCAGCAACAACCGCAATACCCCGACGCCGCGCACCTGCACCAGGTCGAGCAAACCCTGGCGAGTTATCCGCCGCTGGTGTTTGCTGGCGAAGCGCGCGAGCTGCGCCGCCAGTTTGCCGAGGTCACTCAGGGCCGGGCGTTCTTGCTTCAGGGTGGCGATTGCGCGGAAAGCTTCGCCGAATTCTCCGCAGCAAAGATTCGCGACACCTTTAAAGTGTTGCTGCAAATGGCAATTGTCATGACCTTCGCCGCCGGTTGCCCGGTGGTCAAGGTCGGGCGCATGGCCGGCCAGTTCGCCAAGCCGCGTTCGGCCAACGACGAAACCATCGACGGCGTCACGCTGCCCGCCTACCGTGGCGATATCGTCAACGGCATCGGTTTCGACGAAAAGAGCCGCGTGCCGGACCCGGAACGTCTGCTGCAGTCCTATCACCAATCGACCGCGACGCTGAATCTGCTGCGGGCTTTTGCTCAGGGTGGTTTTGCCGACCTGCATCAGGTGCACAAGTGGAACCTCGATTTCATCGCCAACTCGGCGCTGGCCGAGAAGTACAGCCACCTCGCCGATCGCATCGATGAGACTCTGGCGTTCATGCGTGCCTGCGGCATGGACAGTTCGCCGCAACTGCGCGAAACCAGCTTCTTCACCGCCCACGAAGCGCTGCTGCTCAACTACGAAGAAGCGTTCGTGCGTCGCGACAGCCTGACCAACGATTACTACGATTGCTCGGCGCACATGCTGTGGATCGGCGACCGCACCCGTCAGCTTGACGGCGCTCACGTCGAATTCCTGCGTGGGGTGAACAACCCGATTGGCGTCAAAGTCGGCCCGAGCATGAACCCGGACGACCTGATCCGCCTGATCGACGTGCTCAACCCGGACAACGATCCGGGGCGCCTCAACCTGATCGCGCGGATGGGCGCGAACAAGGTCGGCGATCACCTGCCGGCGCTGATTCGCGCGGTGCAGCGTGAGGGCAAGCAGGTGCTGTGGAGTTCCGACCCGATGCACGGCAACACCATCAAGGCCAGCAGCGGCTACAAAACCCGCGACTTCGCGCAGATCCTTGGCGAAGTCAAACAGTTCTTCCAGGTGCACGAAGCGGAGGGCAGTTATGCCGGCGGGATTCACATCGAGATGACCGGGCAGAATGTCACCGAGTGCATCGGTGGGGCTCGGCCGATTACTGAAGATGGCTTGTCGGATCGCTATCACACGCACTGTGATCCGCGGATGAATGCGGATCAGTCGCTGGAGTTGGCGTTTTTGATTGCTGAAACCCTCAAGCAGGTTCGCCGCTAAGGTTCGAGATCCTTATCGCTTGAACGGGCCTCTTCGCGAGCAAGGCCGCTCCCCCATTTGGAATGCCTTTCAAAATGTGGGAGCGGGCTTGCTCGCGAAAGGATCAGCTCAATCAACGCCTGTTTTCGCCAATGCCACCCGCAACCGCAGCGCACTCTCCCGCAGACAATTCAACTGCACCCGCTCAAGTCCCAACCAATCCGCCATTCGCCGCAAATTCACCGCCAGGGCTAACATCCCCTCTTCATCCAGCCCCGGCTCCTCCTCGTGTACCGCATGCACCGCCAGTCGTCCCGATGCTCGCTCAGCACGCAAATCCACCCGCGCGGCAATCCGCTCGTTGTGCAAAAACGGCAGCACGTAATAGCCATAAACGCGCTTGTCCTGCGGGGTGTAAATCTCCAGCCGATAACGGAAATCGAACAGACGCTCAGTGCGGCTACGCTCCCAGATCAACGAATCGAATGGCGACAGCAACGCGCTGGCCGACACTTTGCGCAAGACTTTCGGTTCGGGCAGGCAGTAGGCGATTTGCCGCCAACCGGCGACTTCGCAAGTCTGCAACTGACCGTCCTCAACCAGCTCCGCCAGGCGCGGTCGTGAGTCAGCCGGACTCAACCGGAAATAATCGCGCAGGTCTTTTTCGGTGCCGACGCCCAACGCCTGCGCCGCATGCAGCAGTAGCCCGCGCTGCGCCTCGGCTTCCCCAGGCCGCGGTTGTTGCAGGATCGCCGCAGGAATCACCCGTTGCGGCAAATCGTACAAGCGCTCGAACCCGCGCCGCCCCGCCACCGTCAATTCTCCGGCAGCAAACAACCATTCCAGCGCATGCTTTTCCGCGCTCCAGTCCCACCACGGCCCGGCTTTATCTTTCCGGGTCGACAGGCTGCCGGCGCCCAATGCGCCCTGCGCTTCGACCGAAGCCAGCACCCGGCGCACCGTGTCTTGCTGCTCGCGGCCGAATGTCGCCAACTGCTGATAAATACCCTCGCCTCGTTTGGCCCGCTGCATCCGCCAGTCCAGTAACGGATACATCGATAGCGGCAAGAGGGAGGCTTCGTGGCCCCAATATTCGAACAGCGTGCGGCGGCGCCCCGAGCTCCAGGCAGCCTGGTCGAGCAAATCAGGAGAATAATGACCCAGGCGGGAAAACAGCGGCAGGTAGTGCGAGCGCACCACGGCGTTGACGGAGTCGATTTGCAAAAGGCCCAGCCGTTCGATCAGCCGGTTGAGGTGCGACGCCTTGGCGGTCGGCGGCTGGCGCCCGTAGAACCCTTGGGCGGCCAGCGCCAGACGTCGCGCCTGTTTGAGGGAAAAGGACAATGTCGCGGGCATGTGTACCTCCATGTCTGCTCGCAACCTACCTCACCTGAAAGTGGTTTGTGTAGCGCTGTCCTCATCATTTATGCATCGGATCGTCCCAGAACGGCCGCACGGCTTCATGTTCAACGTCGGCACGACTGATCCCGATATCCTTCAACGTTTCGTCGCTGAGACTGGCGAGCAACTCGCGTTCACGGTGAAGTTCATACCAGCGGCTGAACCTGTGCAGCAGATCGGAAACGATATGACCGCTGTATTTTTCTTCGCTTGCATACTCTCTTTGACCTTTCATCGTATTGACCTCCTTTGTGGATGGCTCAAGTCTCGCGCCAGCGCTAAGATCAATCCAACGAATGTTTCTGATGGCATTCATCACGGAGATTCATCAATTGTCGGCCTACCCCAGTATCGATACCGATGTCCTGCGCACCTTTGTCGCGATTGCCGATCAGGGCGGTTTCACTCGCGCGGGCGAGATGGTCAACCGCACGCAATCGGCGGTCAGCATGCAGATGAAACGTCTGGAAGAAGACGTGCTGCAACGCCAACTGTTTGAACGTGACGGCCGGCAGGTGCGGCTGACTGCCGAGGGCCAGGTGCTGCTTGGTTATGCGCGGCGCATTCTCAAGTTGCACAGCGAGGTGTTCAACACTCTGCGCGAGCCGCACATGGTCGGCACCGTGCGCATCGGTACGCCGGACGATTATGTGATGAGGTTTCTGCCGGGGATTCTGTCGCGGTTTGCGCAGTTTTATCCGCTGATCCAGATCGAGGTGCACTGCGAGTCGACCAAACAGCTGTTGCAGCGCACCGACCTCGACTTGTCCATCGTCACCCGTGAGCCGGGTAACGAGATCGGCCAACTGCTACGCAAGGAGCGTTTTGTCTGGGCCGAGGCGCAAAACTTCGCCGCCCACGAACAGACGCCGCTGCCGCTGGCGATGTTCAACAGTGATTGTTTCTGCCGCTTGTGGGCGTGCAATGCGCTGGACGCAATGGGCCGCGAATACCGCATCGCCTACAACAGCACCAGCCTGTCGGCGCTGATGGCGGTGGTGAGCGCGGGTCTGGCGATCACCGCGCAGCTGGAAAGCCTGATTACCCCGGACATGCGCATTCTTGGCGCCGCCGAAGATCTGCCGTTGCTGCCCGAGGCGAGCATCATGCTGATCCGCAACCTCAACAACCCGTCGCCGATCACTGAGTGCCTGGCCGAGCACATCGTCGAAGGCTTCAAACTTTAAACGCGAGCATCACCGCACACAGCACGAGGAAAGCGCAGAACAGCCCGCGCAGACACTTTTCAGGCAGCGCGTGGGCGACTTTCACCCCCCAACTGATGCTCGCCAGTCCGCCGATGGCCAGCGGCAGGCCGATCATCCAGTCCACTTCGTGGTGCACTGCGTAGGTCACCAGCGTCACGCCGGTGCTCGGCAATGCCAGGGCCAGCGACAAACCCTGGGCGATCACCTGGGTGGTGCCGAACAGGCTGGTCAGCACGGGCGTCGCCACTACCGCGCCGCCGACACCGAACAATCCACCCATGGTTCCGGACGCCGCGCCGAGCACGCCGAGCCACGGCCACGAATAGCGCATCTCGGACGTTGCTGCGCGCTGGCGGCCAAACATCTTCAACAGGTTGTAGGCCGAAAGCACCACGAGGAATGCGACAAAACCGATGCGCATGGTTTGCGCGTCGATACCGACGGCCCAGATCGAACCGATCCAGGCAAAGCAGAAACCCATCGATGCCAACGGCAGCGCATGGCGCAGTTCGATGCGATTGCGCTGGTGATAGCGCCACAACGCCAACATCACGTTCGGCACCACCATGACCAGCGCCGTGCCTTGGGCGATCTGCTGATCGAGGCCGAACCAAACGCCGAGCAACGGGATAGCAATCAAGCCGCCGCCGATGCCGAATATGCCGCCGAGTGTGCCAAGGGCGGCGCCGAACAGCAGGTACAACAAAAACTCCATCACAGGCGAATTCCTCTCACGTCAGGCGATTCAATCCTACGCAGTCATGGCTGGCGGGGAAACGCACAGCAACGCACAATGGCTGTGCCAACTTCGCATAAGCGTTAAAATCATGAATCCCAATCAATTGACCGACCAGCTCGGGCTGTTTCTCGATGTGCTGGAAAGCGGCAGCTTTTCCGCCGCCTCGCGTCTGCATCCGTTAACACCCTCGGCGGTGGCCCGGCGCATCGACAGCCTGGAAAGCGCAGTCGGCAGCCAGTTGTTCATTCGCACCACCCACGCCGTGCGCGCGACGCCCGCCGGCTTGGCGTTTGCCGAACGCGCGCGACGGATCGTTGCCGAGCTGCAACTGGCCCGCGCCGAAGCGGTGTCCCTGAGCAGCGCACCGGAGGGTCTGATTCGCATCGATGCCCCAGCAGCGTTCGGGCGCCGACATCTGGCGCCGGTGATTGCGGACTTTCTGGTGTTATACCCCGGCCTGGACGTGCAACTGCACCTGATCGACAGCTTTGTGGACATGGGCGGTTCCAACCTGGGCAAGGTCGATCTGGTGCTGCGCGCCGGGCAGATGGCCGACACCCGATTGGTGGCGACTCCACTGGCGAGCATGGTGCGGATTGCCTGCGCCAGCCCCGACTATCTCAAGCGCCGAGGGGCACCGGCGACACCTGCGCAGTTGCATGAACACGATGGCCTCGATTGGGAGGGCCTCGCCCCGCCCTTCGCCTGGCGGTTCGAGCAGGACGGGCAGATGCAGCTTCATCGACCGGCGCGCATCCGCATGAGTGCCAACAACGCTGAAGCACTGGTGTGTGGCGCCTTGGCCGGACTGGGCATCGCTCATCTGCCAACGTGGCTGGCGAGTGAATACCTGCTGCGCGGCGAACTGGTGCCGTTGTTCTGCGCAAACGGCCTGCCACAACCGGAGTCCACCGGTATCTACGCCCTGCGGATGGAACAGCAAACCCACTCACGCAGCCGTTTGTTGCTGGAATACCTCAAGACCCGCTTCAGTCCAGTGCCGCCATGGGATCTGGCGTTGCAACGCGATCTGGGCCGGCACTGACGGGAAAAATTGTCTAGCGCATTAAAGATTCGGGCGCTAGATTCATGACCATCACTGAACAAGGCTTTGACATGACTTCCGAACGCGACACCTGCGACGACCTGCTGCTGGATAACCAGGCTTGCTTCGCCCTGCATTCCACTTCACTGATGATGACCAAGGTCTACAAGCCGCTGCTGCAAGCATTGGGGCTGACCTACCCGCAATATCTGGCGATGATGGTGTTGTGGGAGAAGGACGGTTTGACGGTCGGAGAAATCAGCACTCGCCTGCTCACAGATCCTGGCTCGCTGACGCCACTGCTCAAGCGCCTGGAGGCAGAAGGTCTGCTCAGCCGCACCCGCAGCCGTGAAGATGAGCGGGTGGTGATCGTCGAGTTGACCGAGCAAGGTCGAGCGTTGAAAGAAAAGGCCCAGACCGTTCCACAGTGCATCCTTGGCGCCAGCGGTTTTTCTCTGGAACGCCTGCAAAAACTGCAAGCGGAACTGCAGGCACTGCGCGGTCATTTGCAAGAAAGCCTGATCTGACCTCCACACACTCCCTGTGGGAGCGAGCCTGCTCGCGAATGGGATGTCTCACTCAACAACAGGTTGGCTGACAGATCGCATTCGCGAGCAGGCTCGCTCCCACATTGATTTCATCACCAGCAAAATATTTTCGACTCCTGACATTCCGCGCGATCCGCTCTAACTCAAGCCTTACAGCCACCCTCTCAGACCCGATCCTTCGCAAAAAAGCAGATTCTTCAAAAAATTATCTTGCGCACTAAATATTCGCGCGATACATTTGCTTCGTACCTACTTAGCGCGCAAACAATTAGCGCGCACACACACTCAATGAGGCTCACACCATGCAAACTCTCTACACCGCAATCGCAACCTCCACTGGCGGCCGTGACGGTCGTGCAATCTCCAGTGACAACATCCTCGACGTCAAACTCGCCACCCCGAAAGAACTGGGCGGTGCCGGCGGCGCGGCGACCAACCCGGAGCAACTGTTCGCTGCCGGCTACTCGGCCTGCTTCATCGGCGCACTGAAATTCGTTGCCAGCCAGACCAAACGAAAAATCCCTGATGACGCGTCGATCACCGCCCACGTCGGTATCGGCCAGATTCCCGGTGGTTTCGGTCTGGACATCGACCTGCACATCAGCCTGCCAGGTCTGGAACACGCCGACGCGCAAAGCCTGGTCGACGCGGCCCACCAGGTCTGCCCGTACTCCAACGCCACCCGCGGCAACGTCGACGTGCGCCTGCACGTCACCGTCTGACCGCTGACTCCCAGGCCCGAACAGGAAATGAACATGAACACTTTCAGCAAAGTCTTGACCGGTACCCTTCTCGCTCTGTCCATCCACAGTGCATTTGCCGGTGATGTCGAACACAACACGCAGGCATTCCTCGATGTACTGAATGCCGGCACTGGTAAACCGATGGAACAACTGACACCCAAAGATGCCCGCGCGGTGCTGGTCGGCGCGCAGTCCGGGGTCAAGCTGACGCTGCCTGAAGCCGACGTCAGCGAGAAGACCATTCAGGTCGATGGCCAACCGTTGAGCCTGACCATCGTCCGGCCGGCCGGGGTCAAGGGCGAACTGCCCGTGTTCATGTTCTTCCACGGCGGTGGCTGGGTGCTGGGTGATTTTCCGACCCACGAACGGCTGGTCCGTGATCTGGTGGTCGGATCGGGAGCGGCGGCGGTGTTCGTCAATTACACGCCCTCCCCGGAAGCGCATTATCCGGTGGCAATCAACCAGGCCTATGCGGCGACACAGTGGGTCGCCGAGCACGGCAAGGAAATCAACGTCGACGGCAAGCGTCTGGCCGTGGCGGGCAACAGCGTCGGCGGCAACATGGCGGCTGTGGTTGCACTGATGGCCAAAGACAAAGGCACCCCGGCGATCAAATTCCAGTTGCTGCTGTGGCCGGTGACCGATGCCAACTTTGATACCGGCTCCTACAAACAGTACGCCGAAGGACACTTCCTTACGCGCAACATGATGAAGTGGTTCTGGGACAACTACACCACCGACGCCAAACAGCGCAACGAGATCTACGCCTCGCCGCTGCGGGCGACCACCGCACAACTGAAAGGCCTGCCGCCAGCACTGGTGCAGACCGCCGGTGCCGATGTGTTGCGTGATGAGGGTGAGGCGTATGCGCGCAAACTCGACGAGGCTGGCGTGGCGGTGACGTCGGTACGCTACAACGGCATGATCCACGACTACGGTTTGCTTAACGTGGTCAGCCAGGTGCCGGCAGTGCGATCGGCGATGTTGCAGGCGTCTGAAGAACTGAAGCAACACTTGAAGTAACCACAATCCCGTTGTGGGAGCGAGCCTGCTCGCTCCCACACAGGACAGGCGTGAAGCTCATATCGCAGGCATAAAAAAGCCCGACTCAATGGTCGGGCTTTTTCTTTGCGCAAAAACCAGTGCTTATTTGGCACGGCCTTTGTAGGAACCGCCTTCGCGGGTATCGATCTCGATCATGTCGCCGATTTCGATGAAGTCAGCAACCGACAGCTCGGTACCGTTCTTCAGTTTGGCAGGCTTCATCACCTTGCCGGAAGTGTCACCGCGAGCGGAACCTTCGGTGTAGTCAACCTGACGCACGATGGTGGTCGGCAGCTCTACGGAAACCAGACGCTCTTCGAAGAACACGGCTTCGCAAACGTCGGTCATGCCTTCTTCAACGAAAGGCAGAACGCTTTCGATGTCTTCGGCGTTCAGTTCGTACATGGTGTAGTCAGTGGTGTCCATGAACGTGTAGGTGTCACCGCTGATGAACGACAGGGTGGCTTCTTTACGATCCAGGATCACGTCGTCCAGCTTGTCGTCCGCACCGTAAACGGTTTCGGTCTTGTAACCGGTCAGCAGGTTCTTCAGCTTGGTCTTCATGATCGCGCTGTTACGGCCCGACTTGGTGAATTCAGCTTTCTGAACCAGCCAAGGATCGTTGTCGATACGGATCACGGTACCGGGTTTGAGTTCTTTACCAGTTTTCATTGCGAATATCCGAATTTGGATGGGATTTACAAAAATCTAGGCCGCGTATCATATCCAATTTAGGTAAAACTGTACCAGCGCTGCGGCAAGATCGGCCTGCAAGCCTTGTTCCAGACACCATGCTTCGGCATTTTCCTGCAGCTCCAGCCAGTGTTTTCGGGCCTCGATCCAATGTTCGCCGATTGGCTGAGCGGCGCTCCAGGCACGCCAGAGACCGTTGATCGCCTCGGCAGCAGCCGGTGACAGGCCTTTTGTGTAGAGCGCGAGGAAGGCATCGAGCTTGTCCAGATGGATGTCTTCGTCCTGCTGATAAATGTGCCAGAGCAGCGGCCGCCCCGCCCACTGCGCGCGAACGAAGGAGTCTTCGCCGCGCACCGCGTTGAAATCGCAGCACCAGAGCAGGTGGTCGTATTGATCCTGACGGACGAAGGGCAACACCTGCACAGTCAATGACTGGCGCACATTAATCTCGCCCACCGTCAGGGTTTCCACGCCGAGCCAGCGTGCCACGTCGCCCAGAATCCGCCCTTGCGGCACCAGCAGATGCGTCGGCGCAGCATCGGCGGCCAGCACGTCGAGCCAGCTCGCCAGCCCGGCGTTCTCGTAGGCGAACAACGAAATCAGCTGGGCATCCGCTGCGCGATCCACCCCGAGACCTTGCAGGAACTGCCGTTGAGCCTCGGCATCCTGTTGAAAGTGTCGACGCTGCTCAAGCAAGCCGCGCTCACGCAACAGCCCTCCGGTGCCCGGCTGGAATCCCGGAAAGAAAAAGAACTTCTGCACCGACTTGTATTTGACCGACGGCAAGCCGTGACAGCCAATCACCCAGTCTTCGGCACTCAAGTAATCGAGGTTCATCCACAGCGGCGGCTTGGCCCGCTCGGCCATCGCGTCCATGTACGCGCTGGGCAATTGGCAAGCGAAGGCGGCGATCACCACATCAGCGGCCTCGGTCGGTGCCCATTCGGCCGGCCAGTGTCGGACTTCAACACCCTGCTGCCATTGCCGGTCACGGTCGATATCGACCTGCGGGCAAAGCCGCTCGAACGCGCGCAAATCATCGACCCACAACCGCACGTCCAGCCCATGTTCCGCGACCAGTTGCCGGGCCAGACGCCAGGTCACGCCGATGTCGCCGAAGTTGTCGACGACGGTGCAGAAAATATCCCAGCGGGTTTTCGATTGCGGCATTCAAGACTCCCGTTGGCAAAAGTGTCGATTGTCCGCATAAATGACCTCGCGCAGAAGAGCCGACGGCGATTAATCTTCGTGCGACAATCGCCACTTGCCCGCAATCATCCGCCAGGAGGCAGCCATGCCCTTTCGCCCAAACCCGCGTCGTCCCTTGCCTGTCCAGCTTAGCGCGCTGCACCTGACCGGCAGCATCGCCTTGGGCCTGTGGCTGGGCTTTCTCGCCATCGCGCTGACCTGCTGGCTGCTGGCGCATTGGCTGTTCAAGGAACAATTGGCGCCGGTCGCTCAGGCGGTGCAACAAATCGCCAATCCGCCGGCAGTTCAGGTACAGGCACAGCCAGACATCCCGCCGCAGAGCCCGCTGTTCGACCAATACGAACAGAATCTGCGCAAGAACGAGCAACAGGTGCGCATGGATCAGGCGCGCAGCAGCCTGCGCAATCAGTCGAACCCGAAATGCCAGTTCTGGCTGCAACAGGACCAGACTGCACCAAGCGAAAAGAGCCGCGCCAACGTTTTGCAATTCTGCGATTGATCATGAACAAGCACATTGTCCACCAACTGATTCTCGACAAGCTGCGCGTCGACCTCGACATCGCCGAGCGTGCTGCGCAAACCGCTTACGAAACCGCGACTCACGAGGAAAACATCGCCGAAAACAAGTACGACACCCTTGGGCTGGAAGCGTCGTATCTGGCGGCGGGACAGGCGAAACGGGTTGAGGAGATCCGGCAGTCACTGGCGCTGTGCCAGAACCTGACGCTGCGCGCCCATGACGAAAGTCGTGGAATCGAGGTCGGCGCCCTGCTCGGGCTGGAAGACGAAAAGGGTCGCGAGCAATGGCTGTTTCTGGCGCCGGATGCGGCGGGATTGAAGGTCGACATCGTCGGTCAACCGGTTACCGTCATCACCCCGCGTTCACCCCTGGGCAAAAGTCTGCTGGGCAAATGCGCAGGTGATGAGGTGGAGATTCTGGTCGCGGGCACCCGGCAACAGTTTGCTGTCACCGAGGTGCTTTGAGGCAGCGGGTCAGTGAACCGGCAGTTCGACGCCGTCGAACAGCTCTTCCAGTTCCTGCTTGTTGTGGCACTGAATGGCTTTGGCCATGACTTCGCGAGTCAGGTGCGGGGCGAACTTCTCGATGAAGTCGCACATGAAACCACGCAGGAAGGTGCCGCGACGGAAACCGATCTTGGTCACGCTCGATTCGAACAGCTCGCTGGCGTCCAGCACCACGAGGTCGTTGTCGAGTTTGGTATCGACGGCCATTTTGGCGACGATGCCCACGCCCAGCCCCAGACGCACGTAGGTTTTGATCACGTCGGCGTCGGCGGCGGTGAACACCACTTTCGGCGTCAGGCCGCGATGACTGAAGGCTTCGTCGAGTTTCGAGCGGCCAGTGAAGCCGAACACGTAAGTCACGATCGGGTATTCGGCCAGCGCTTCGAGGGTCAGCTTCGGCAGCTTGGTCAGCGGGTGGCCCTGCGGCACGACCACGCAACGGTTCCAGCGGTAGCACGGCATCATCACCAGATCGCCGAACAGTTCCAGCGCTTCGGTGGCGATGGCGAAGTCGACGGTGCCGTCAGCGGCCATTTCGGCGATCTGCATCGGCGACCCCTGATGCATGTGCAAGGCCACGTCCGGGTATTGCTTGATGAAGTTGCTGATCACCGGCGGCAGTGCATAACGCGCCTGGGTGTGGGTGGTGGCAATCGACAGGGTGCCTTTTTTCTCGTTGGAGAATTCCTGGGCGATCTGCTTGATGCTTTCGACCTTGCGCAGGATCTCACCGGCGGTGGTGATGATGCGCTCGCCGGCTGGCGTGACGCGGGTCAGGTGCTTGCCGCTGCGGGCAAACACTTCGACGCCGAGTTCGTCTTCCAGCAGACGGATCTGTTTACTGATGCCCGGTTGCGAGGTGTAGAGGCTTTGGGCTGTAGCGGAAACGTTGAGGTCGTGGTGCGCCACTTCCCAGATGTAGCGCAATTGTTGAAGCTTCATATGAATCCCTCAAAGCAGGTAGACGCCACGGGCATCAGCGACGGTATATAACTATATTAATGGTTTGAATAATAAATCTAGAACTTTTTTATCAAAGTGCCATTGTTCCTGCTTCAGCGATCCTCCCGCCGCCGACGCTCCACCAACGGCACCAGATAAACCGGCACCCTGGCCAATTGCAGAACCCGCGCAGCCGTGCGCCCCAACGGTGTTTCCGCGCCTACCCCGTGGCTGTGACTCCCTACGATCAGCAAATCGACCGAGAGTTTCTGGACCTGGTCGAGAATCACCTGCGACGGATCGCCCTGCAGCACGCGTACCGCGCGAATGCGTTGCAGATCCTGCTCTCCGTCCTCCCCCAACTCTTCACGAAAGCTCTCCAGCACTCGCTGCTCGATATTGGCGATGACGGTTTTCAGACCTTGACTGTGGAATTCGTTCAATGCCTGTTCGTCGAGATAACTCTGCAACACCGACTCGGCAAACAGCCCCATCGGCTCCACCGCGTGCACCACGTACAGGTCGGCATTGAACGTTCGCGCCAATGCCAAGGCATGCTGCATCACTAACGGTGCGTACAGACCGAGGTCAGTGGCATACAGCATCGAACGAATCATATGACCTCCTCGCGTGCCAACATGGCGGAGATTTGATTCAGCTTAGCAGTGCCTTGACGACTACGACGTGCGACGCAACGTCTTGAACCGAAGGGCTTTAGACCGACGGTTCGTTGCTGATGCCGTGGGGGACATGGCCAGTGGCGACCACTTCCCGGGCGAGTTCGCAATGACCCGCCTGATCGTCGAAGAACACGTCGGCGGCGAATGCTTCGAGAAACGCCGATTTGGTCAGCCCCCCGAGGAACAGCGATTCATCCAGACGAATATCCCACTCACGCAAGGTCCGGATGACCCGCTCATGGGCCGGCGCTGAACGCGCCGTGACCAGCGCCGTGCGGATCGGGCAATCATCGTCGGGAAACTCGCGCTGCAATAAATTGAGCGCCGCGAGAAAGCCTTTGAACGGCCCGCCGCGCAACGGTTCGCGTGCTGATTCGCGCTCCTTGGCCTGGAACGCTTCCAGCCCACCGGACTGATAGACGCGCTCCGACTCGTCGGAAAAGATCACCGCGTCACCGTCGAAGGCGATGCGCAATTCATCGCTGGCCGCACGACTGGCACCACCGGACAGAATCGTTGCAGCGGCGAAACCGGCATCCAGTGCCGCGCGCACGTCCTCGGCATGGGTCGACAGAAACAGGTCACAACCGAAGGCTTTCAGGTACGGGTACGGACTGCGCCCGCCGACAAACGCCGCTCGGGAAATCGCCAGACCGTAATGGTGAATCGAGTTGAACACGCGCAGGCCGGTGTCGGCGCTGTTGCGCGACACCAGAATCACTTCGACCCGCGCACGACCGAGGCGACTGTTGAGACTCAGGAGTTTTTCCACCAGTGGAAAAGCATCGCCCGGCGCGAGAATTTCGTCTTCGTGCTCGATCTGATATTGCCGATAGGCTTCGACGCCGCTCGACAGGTAGACCTTGTGGCTCTCGCTCAGGTCGAACAAGGCCCGCGACGAAATCGCCAGCACCAGCTTGTCATCGATGTTCTTGGCCATGCCTTCCCCCGCCCCTCACAAAGAAAACCGACCTAAACGTTGCGCCGGTCGATAAAACGTAAATGGCGATACAGCGCTTCGATTCGCGGCAGCTCACAGCCCGCCGCCTTCGCTGCCGCCAATGGCCGAGCGTAGATCGCTTCCAGCTCCAGCGGTCGTTTATGTAAAAAGTCGTGGTACATGCTCGGCCAGTAGTCGGGCATCTTCTCGGTCATCATGAACAGGTAGTCGGCATATCCCGCCGGCATGTCGTGACCGCAAGCCTTGGCGCCCTGCACCACTTCGGCCATCAATGCCTGAATCGACAGGCGACTGTCGGCGTCGGCCATCAGCGGCGCAGTACCGGCGCCGAGCAGTACCGAAAGACCGTTGTAGGGAATATTCCAGACCAGTTTTTGCCAGCGTGCCTGATGCAGGTTGGGCATCGCCTGCGAATCGATTCCGGCGACGCGGAACAGATCGCAGCCCTCTTCAACAATTACCATACGCGCAACGTCATCGAGGGCTGGGCCGCTGTGATAACCCACGTTGACCGCACCGAGCGCTTGATGGGTAATGTGTCCGGGGCCTTCGCGGTGTACGCAGATCAGGCACAAGCCGCCCAACAGATGCAGCGAATCGGGGAGCAGTTCACGCAAGCTGTCTTCGACGTCGAGACCATTTTGCAGAACCAGCACTTTCGCGTCCGGCTTGGCCGCCTGAATGATCGAGGGGGCCAGACCGGCATTGCTGGTGGTTTTCGCCCCGACCAGCAGCCAGTCACACTTGGGCATGTCTTCAGCCGCCGAACAGGCCTGCGCCGGATTCAGTGTCAGCAGGCCATGCACCGCACTGTTCACCTGCAAACCGTGCTCGGCCACCGCCGAAAACTCGCTGCGCAACAGGAAGTGCACGTCGAAGCCGGCGCGCGCCAGCATGACCCCGTAGAAACCACCAATTGCACCGGTACCAATAATCCCCACCACCGGTTTATTCACTGCCCCCATCATGGCAACTCCTCTGCAATTCGACCCAGTGCCTGCGCCAATGCTGCGTTAAGGGCATCGGCAGTCAGGCGCGTGTGCAATGCCCCAAAGAACTCGCCGTCGCGCACGACAAACAGCGCCGGCAAATGAAAGACCTGATAACGCTCAACCAGTCCGCCGTTGTCACCGGCATCAATCCAGCACAGACGATCCACTGCCAGCGCCATCCCCGGCAAGACTTCGCGGGCATAGCGGCAACTGGCGCAGCCGACACTGGTGAAAATCACCAGGGAAACGCCGCTCATCGCCAACAGCCGTTGATCAGCGTCGAAATCGGTCAACTGCGATTCGACCACTATACTGGGGGAAACAATGTCAAATGGCCGACACAGGGAGTCTGTGCTCATGGGACGTTTCATACCTCATCCGGAAGAAGTGCCGGTTGAATTAACCTTGCTCAAGCCTGAGTGTATTTCCAGGCAACGGCTGCACACTATCAGCCTCGGCGGCATCGCTTGCAATTACCACCGCGCATGGCGCCACGGCACGGCGCTGCAGGTTCGCATGCCGACGCTCAATGCCGACATCTGCTATCCGGGCTACGTGGCGTGGTGCCTGCGGCGCAAAAAGGGCTATCTGGTGGGGATCGCGTTCACCGATGAGCAAACGCTGTTCAGCGCGCGAATGGGTGAACAGGTGTGCCAGATCGAGCGCTTTTGCCGCATGAGCGACACCCACGATGACCTGCAGGATATTCAGGCGCTGGCCCTGCAATGGGTCGAACAACACGCCGACGAGTTCTCTCACGACAACATGCGCAAAGCTTTCGCCCAGCCAGTGCGGGATTCGCAGTCTCTCTAAACCGTTACTTGCCCATTGTCGAGCAGGCGCTTAACGCGCTAAGGTTCCGCTCCCCGACGCGCTTAAATCTGCTGTGCTCCGCCGCGCGGGGATCGCTGGCGGCCGGCACCCGTGACCTGACGAGTAAACGATGGCTGATTTACCGATCAACGACCTAAACGTCGCCTCTAACGAGACCCTGATCACTCCCGATCAGCTCAAGCGTGATATTCCTCTGAGCGACGCTGCCCTGCGCACCGTCACCAAGGGCCGCGAAGTCATTCGCAACATTCTTGATGGCACCGACCACCGTCTGTTCGTAGTGATCGGCCCGTGCTCGATCCACGACATCAAGGCTGCCCACGAATACGCCGATCGCCTCAAGGTGCTGGCGGAGGAAGTCTCCGACACCCTGTATTTGGTCATGCGCGTGTATTTCGAGAAACCACGCACCACCGTCGGCTGGAAAGGCCTGATCAACGATCCGTATCTGGACGACTCGTTCAAGATTCAGGACGGTCTGCACATTGGTCGTCAGTTGCTATTGGATCTGGCTGAAAAAGGCCTGCCGACCGCCACCGAAGCCCTCGACCCGATCTCTCCGCAGTACCTGCAGGATCTGATCAGCTGGTCGGCCATCGGCGCGCGTACCACCGAATCCCAGACTCACCGCGAAATGGCTTCCGGCCTGTCCTCGGCGGTCGGCTTCAAGAACGGCACCGACGGCGGCCTGACCGTGGCGATCAACGCCTTGCAGTCCGTCTCCAGCCCGCACCGCTTCCTCGGCATCAACCAGGAAGGTGGCGTGTCGATCGTCACCACCAAAGGCAACGCCTACGGTCACGTGGTGCTGCGCGGCGGTAACGGCAAGCCGAACTACGATTCGGTCAGCGTTGCCCTGTGCGAGCAGGCGCTGGACAAGGCGAAGATCAAGCCGAACATCATGGTCGATTGCAGCCACGCCAACTCCAACAAGGACCCGGCCCTGCAACCGCTGGTGATGGAAAACGTCGCCAACCAGATCCTCGAAGGCAACCAGTCGATCATCGGCCTGATGGTCGAAAGTCATTTGAACTGGGGCTGCCAGGCGATTCCAAAAGACCTCGCCGACCTGCAATACGGCGTTTCGATCACCGATGCCTGCATCGATTGGTCGGCCACCGAGAACACCCTGCGCAGCATGCACGCCAAGCTCAAGGACGTGTTGCCGAAACGTCAGCGCAACTGATCGACGTTTCGCAGGCATAAAAAAACGCCGGGCATTGCCCGGCGTTTTTGTGTGTACGATTCAGATCTTGGCGGCGCGGCGCTGATGACGCTCCATGTAGCGCTCGACGTAGGAACACGACGGAATCACCGTGTAGCCCATTTCTTCGGCGTACTGCAACGCGCTTTCAGTCAGCGCTGCGGCAATGCCACGCCCGCGCAGGGCGTTGGGCACAAATGTGCGATAGATATCCAGGGTCTGTTTCCCAAGATCCATATAGGTCAGGTAGGCACGATGACCGTCCACACTGGTCTCGAACTGATGACCAGCCTGGTCATGGTGGATGGACAACGCCTCGCTCATCACTACTCCTCGCGGGTCTTGAATTTTGACCCCTACCTTACCGATGTTTTTCCGGCGAAGGAACATCTACGCCACCCCGTGCCTGACGGACACCGAGAAGAGCCACACCGATCTCGCACAACCGGGCACCTGATAAATAGTAGGCACCAATGGCGAAAATGCTCAAGGTACGCTCGTCATCACGCCGGTTGATGGGGGGTGCTCCGATGGACGCAGGGTGTGTCTGGGAGAAGATCTTCCCAGGCTGATCACCTGAACATTGCCGGATGTTGAGACTTAAGACGTGCCACCTTTTTTAAAGTCACCTCAACATCGACAAAGATAAGCGAAGCAGCACGCAAAATCGCAACGAAAGTATGGACGAATTCATCTAGATAGACTCTAGCTAACACTGCAAAAACAATGCGCAGTAGCGGGAACTTTTTCTCAATAACTCGCTCAGCTCGGGGCTTGTAGCTGGATATTTTTTAAGCAACGCAGTTAAAAGTTGCTCGAAAAAGAATCAGCGCCTACAATTTTTTTTGCTTCTTGCGCTACGTCAGTTTACTTACTACAAGTAATGGGTAGTATGTACGCCGGCTATTTCCTCAATCGTGAGGAGACAGCCACTTAATTTGAAAGTCCTTGAAGGGGAACACGATGAACAACGTTCTGAAATTCTCTGCTCTGGCTCTGGCCGCAGTTCTGGCTACCGGTTGCAGCAGCGCATCGAAAGAAACCGAAGCACGTCTGACCGCTACTGAAGACGCAGCTGCTCGCTCCCAGGCTCGTGCAGACGAAGCTTACCGTAAAGCTGATGAAGCTCTGGCTGCTGCTCAAAAAGCACAACAGACTGCTGACGAAGCTAACGAGCGTGCTCTGCGCATGCTGGAAAAAGCTAGCCGCAAGTAATAGTCCTTCGGGATTGTTATCAAGCCGACCCATTTTTTGGGTCGGCTTTTTTGTGCCTGATGCTTTTGTCCGGGCAATAAAAAACCCGCCGACGCTTTACGCATCGGCGGGTTTTGGCAGACCGGTTACTGCAACTCGACCGGCGTGCTCGAGACCATCGGCGCCGCTGCACTCGGCGTGCCGATTTCGGTTGGCAGACCATCCTCAGCCGCAACCACATCACGCACCACATCCCAGTTCATGCGCAGGTTGTTGGTGATGTCGTCACGCTTGAGCATCGCGTTGATCACCGCCGTGTGTTTGTCGACCACGGACGGGTTGCCCTTGTCGTCGATTGGCGTGTGCGCTTCAAGATAGACCTTGCCGTTGCTGCGACCGAACTTGTACGCATCGTTGAGGATGCGCACCGACGTTCCGACCGGCACCATGCTGGCCATTTCCAGCACGTTGTTGTTGAACATGCGGAAGCAGCCGTGGCTGGTACGCATGCCGATACCGAACTTCTTGTTCGAACCGTGGATCAGGTAGCCCGGCGTGCCCAGAGTGAACTTGAACGGGCCCAGCGGGTTGTCCGGGCCGGCCGGCACCACGTTGGGCAGCGGATCGCCGTCAGCGGCGTGTTCGGCCTTGATCGAGGCGGGAGGTGTCCAGGTCGGATTAGGTGTCTTGGCGATAATCGAGGTGTGTGCGATCGGCGAACCCCAGCCTTCACGACCGATACCCAGCGGGAAGGTGTACACCGTGTTCTTGCCTTTCGGGTAGTAGTAAAGGCGGTATTCAGCCAGGTTGATGACGATGCCTTCACGTGGGCCCGGCGGCAGAATGAAACGCGTCGGCAAAACGATTTCGGTACCGGCGCCCGGCAACCAGGCATCAACGCCCGGGTTGGCCGCAACCATTTCCGAATAACCCAGATCGTAGGCAGTGCCCAGATCGGCGAAGGTGTCTTCGTACTTGGCTTTGATCACCTGCACCTGACCGATGATGTCCTCACCGGGTGGTGGCAAGGGAAACTCCAATGCAGCAACGGGACCGGCCACACACAGGGCGGCAAGTGACAGGCAGCGGGTGACGGCAGGAAAACGCGGCAACATCCGGAAAATCCTTCGCATGATCAACAAGGGTATAAGAACGCGATTGTACACCGCACTTTGAATATTCGGGGAGATCACCCCATTGCAGGCGACAAGGTGTTCCAAGTGGGAGCGAGGCTGCTCGCGAAAGCGGTGGGTCAGTCACCAACAATGTTAGCTGACACGGCCTCTTCGCGAGCAAGCTCGGCTCCCACCGAATCAGAGCTCGAAACGCAGCTCAGGCCAGATCGGCGAGGTGCCACGCTTCTGCGATTCCAGAATCGCCCGACACAGCGAGCACAGTCGCTGATCCTGGAAAACCCGGCGATCCACGCTCGACCAGCGCGGTTGCGCCGGCAGCAGACTGCCGCACAACGTGCGATCGGCTGAGCCACCGAGTTCCAGCTGACGCGTCACCAGATGCACCCGCACTTCCTGGCAGGCGAACAGATCCAGCTGCTCGTCAGGCTCGATCAGTTGGTAGGCAAACAGGGACCAGGCAGAACGCGACATCGGGGGCTCCAGATAAGGGGGCGCCACATTAGCCGAAAGCCTGTCAGTAGAAAAGCCTCATAACAGCGGTTTTAGCGTCGGCCAGACATTTTCCAGCAACTTGCCCTGAGCCCCGGCTGCCGGGTGCAGACCATCGGCCTGCATCAGGTCTGGATGACCGCCGACGCCGTCGAGGAAAAACGGCACCAGCGGGATCTTTTTATCGTCGGCGAGATTGCTGTAGACCTCGGCAAAAGCATCGGTATAGCGCTTGCCGTAATTGGGGGGCAGTTGCATGCCGAGCAACAGCACCTTGGCACCGCTCTTTCGGGAGCTGTCGATCATCGAAGCAAGATTTTGTTGCAATTGCGTTGGCGGCATCCCGCGCAGGCCATCGTTCCCCCCCAGTTCAAGGATCACCAACTCGGGCTTATGCTCTGCAAGCAGCGCCGGCAGCCGCGCCTGGCCTCCGGCGCTGGTGTCACCGCTGATGGAGGCATTGACCACTTTATCGTCGAAGCCCTCCTGTTTGAGCCGTTGTTCGAGCAACGACACCCACCCCAAGCGGGTATCCAGTCCGAAACCGGCGCTGATACTATCGCCAACGATCAGGACAGTACCCGCCGCTGCGTTCTGGGCCATGCACATCAAGGCCAGGCCAGCACTCAAAAACCATACACGCATCGGATTCTCCATGGGCGCAAGCATTCTCACCGCGAAGAACCTCAGCAAAGTGGTTCCCAGCGCGGAAGGTGAACTGACTATCCTGCACGAACTCAGCCTGGAACTGAACAAGGGCGACAGTCTCGCCATTGTGGGCGCGTCCGGTTCCGGCAAATCCACCCTCCTTGGCCTGCTCGCCGGTCTCGACCTGCCAAGCAGCGGCGAAGTCACCCTCGCCGGGCAGGGCCTGAGCAATCTCGATGAAGACCAGCGCGCGCGCATCCGCGCCGAGCATGTCGGCTTCGTCTTTCAATCCTTTCAATTGCTCGACAGCCTTAATGCGCTGGAAAACGTCATGCTGCCGCTGGAGCTCGATGGCCGCAAAGATGCCCGCGAACGTGCCACCGGACTGCTTCAGCGTGTCGGCCTCGGCCAGCGCCTGACTCACTCGCCGCGCCAGCTCTCCGGTGGCGAGCAACAGCGCGTGGCGATTGCCCGCGCGTTTGCTGCCGAACCTGACGTGCTGTTCGCCGACGAACCCACCGGTAACCTCGACAGCCACACCGGCGAGCGCATCAGCGACTTGCTCTTCGAATTGAACAAGGAACGCGGCACCACCCTGGTGCTGGTGACCCACGACGAGCGCCTGGCCCATCGCTGCCGACGCCTGATCCGCCTTGAAGCCGGGCTGCTGGTCGCCCCTCTGGAGCCTTGATGGCACGTCTGCCGCTGTTGCGTCTGTTCAGTCTCGCCATTCGCCAATTACTGCGCGATGCCCGCGCCGGTGAATTGCGCGTGTTGTTTTTTGCCCTGGTAGTGGCAGTGGCGGCAAGTACCGCCATCGGCTACTTCGGTGCCCGCCTCAATGGCGCCATGACCCTGCGCGCCACCGAGTTTCTCGGCGCCGATCTGGTGCTTGAGGGCAGTTCGCCGGCACGGGAAGAACAGATCAAGAGTGGCACCGAGCTGCGCCTCAATCATGCGCGAGTGGTGGAGTTCTCCAGCGTCATTGCCACCGACAACGGTATTCAGTTGTCGAGCATCAAAGCCGTCGACCGCGCCTATCCGCTACGCGGTGAACTCAAGAGTGCGCCTGAACCCTTCGCCGCTGAAGCGGTTGGCGGCGAGCCGCAACCGGGCGAAGCCTGGGTCGAGGCACGCCTGCTGACAGCGCTGGATCTGAAGATTGGCGACAGCATTGATGTCGGCATGAAGACGTTGAAACTGACGCGCGTGCTGACCTACGAACCGGATCGCGCCGGCAATTTCTACAGCCTGACGCCGCGGGTGATGATCAACCTCGACGACCTCGTCGCAACCGGTGTCGTCCAGCCCGGCAGCCGCGTAAGTTACCGCGAACTGTGGCGCGGCGAACCACAGGCGCTGGAAACCTATCGGCAATTGATCAAACCCGGGCTTGCGGCGAACCAGCGCATTCAGGATGCCCGCGACGGCAATCGGCAGATTGGCGGCGCGCTGGGCAAGGCCGAGCGCTATCTGAACATGGCCAGTCTGGTCGCGGTATTGCTCGCGGGCGTGGCAGTGGCATTGTCGGCAAACCGCTTTGCCAGTCGCCGCTTCGATGCCAGTGCACTGCTGCGCTGCCTGGGCTTGTCGCGCCGGGAAACCATGCTGCTGTTCAGCATCCAGCTGACGGTGCTCGGCTTGCTCGCCGCCCTGAGTGGAGCGCTACTCGGATGGCTGGCGCAACTGGGCTTGTTCGCGCTGCTGCATGATTTGCTGCCAAGCGACGTTCCACCGGGCGGTCTGTTTCCGGCCATCGCCGGGATCGGTACCGGGCTGGTAGCACTGGCAGGATTTGCCTTGCCACCCTTGGCGGCGCTGGGTCGCGTACCGCCGCTGCGGGTCTTGCGTCGCGACATGCTGCCAATCCCGTCGAGCACATGGATGGTTTACGGTGCGGCACTCGGCGCGCTCGGTCTGATCATGTGGCGATTGAGCCTGGATCTGCTGCTGACCTTTGCCCTGCTCGGTGGTGGCGTGGTGGCTGCGCTGGTCTTGGGCGGACTGCTGTTGTTGCTGCTGCAAAGTCTGCGGCGGATGCTCGCCCGCGCTTCGCTGCCGTGGCGTCTCGGGCTGGGTCAATTGCTGCGTCATCCATTGGCGGCGGCGGGACAATCGCTGGCCTTCGGTTTGATCCTGTTGTCGATGGCGCTGATTGCCCTGCTGCGTGGCGAACTGCTCGACACCTGGCAAAACCAGTTGCCGAAAAACGCGCCCAACTACTTCGCCTTGAATATTCTGCCGGCGGACAAGCAAGCCTTTACCGATCATCTGGTCAATGTCTCTGCGCAAGCTGCGCCGCTCTATCCGGTCGTGCCCGGACGGCTGATCAGCATCAACGGCGATCCGGTGCAGCAAATCGTCAGCAAGGACTCGGCGGGTGATCGCGCGGTGCAGCGCGATTTGAGCCTGACCTGGGCGGCGGATTTGCCGGCGGGCAACAAGCTCACCGCCGGTGAGTGGTGGAAGGACCAGCCGACCGATGAAGTGCCGGGCGTCTCGGTTGAAGGCAAAGTCGCCGAAAGCCTGAAGCTCAAGCTCGGCGATCACATGGTGTTCAGCGTCGGCGGGGTCAATCGTGAAGCGAAGGTCACCAGCCTGCGCGAGATCAACTGGGACAATTTCCAGCCAAACTTCTTCATGATCTTCCAGCCCGGCACGTTGAAAGACCTGCCAGCGACTTACCTGACCAGTTTCTATCTGGCACCGGGGCATGATCAGCAGGTGGTTGAACTCTCGCGGGCGTTCCCGGCGGTGACCATCCTGCAAGTCGAAGCCCTTCTGGAACAGCTGCGCAGCATCCTCGCCCAGGTCACCCTGGCGGTGGAATATGTATTGTTGTTTGTCTTGGCCGCGGGGATGGCAGTGCTGTTTTCCGGCCTGCAGGCAACGCTGGATGAACGCATTCGCCAAGGTGCATTGCTGCGCGCACTGGGGGCGGAGCGGCAGTTGCTGATCAAGGCGCGGCGCATCGAATTCGGTTTGCTCGGCGCGGTCAGCGGCTTGCTCGCGGCAATCGGTTCGGAAGTGGTGAGTCTGGTGCTGTATCGCTACGCCTTCGACCTGCCGTGGCATCCACATCCGTGGTTACTGGTGCTGCCATTGATTGGCGCGGTGCTGATTGGCGGTGCCGGCGTTTTCGGTACACGCCGGGCGCTGAATGCAAGCCCACTGACAGTGTTGCGCGAGGGTTGATAGACTCAAGGCGTCTTAATCACAAGAAGTTGCCATGAGCCGTTATCGCCCTCCCCGCACCGCCGGCACTGCGCTGATCACCCCTGAAGGTGAAGCGCGAATGCGCGCCGAATTCCATGAGCTGTGGCATGTGCGTCGCCCGCAGGTCACGCAGTCTGTCAGCGAGGCGGCGGCACAGGGTGATCGCTCGGAAAACGCCGAGTACACCTACGGCAAAAAGATGCTGCGTGAAATCGACAGTCGCGTGCGCTTTCTCACCAAACGCCTGGAAGCGTTGAAGGTCGTCAGCGAAAAACCCAGCGATCCAAACAAGGTCTACTTCGGCGCCTGGGTCACCATCGAAGACGAAGTCGGCAAGCAGTCACGCTACCGCATCGTCGGCCCGGACGAGCTTGATCTGAAGCTGGGCCTGATCAGCATCGACTCGCCACTGGCCCGCGCCTTGATCGGCAAGGCGCTGGACGCCGAAGTCCGGGTGCAGACGCCAACCGGTGAGCAGTTCGTTTACATCGTCGCCATCGACTATCCGTAAGCGTATCAGCGACGGGTGATCAAACCCTGCCGCGCGACGCGGGTCAGTTGTTTGATCATCTCTGGTGCCTCTTGCGCACTCGGCGCCTGAATCACTGCCAGATCAAAACTGTCACTGGCAAAACGCGCCAGCGACTCACCGTCTTCGACGAATTGAATCAGGAACGCGGCAGGACCGCCGCTGCGACGTGGCCAGCCATCGAGATAACGCAACAGCGTCGGCTGATGTTTGCCGCCAAGGAGGATTTTCGGGTTGCGCTGTGTGACATGAGCCGTGATCGGCGCGGGACGTGCAGGAGGTTGTAGTGCATTCATCGTGTCGTGTCTCTGCCTCAAAAGTCTGCGTGGCAGGTGAGAGGCAACACCGAACCAGCGCTTTAGCGGTATTTCGAAGCCCTGTTCCGGCTTCTGACGGCAACTGTTGAAGTCACCTGGCGCCCCGCAAGTAGCTGTTTAAATCGGCGCATGGGCAACATCCTAGAGAACGTGACCGATCAGTGTCAAGAATCAGCCGCAACAAAAAAAGGCCCGCACAATGCGAGCCTATTGCTTGAGCCAGAGCAGTCAACCGGCGATGGCGCGGTCCACCGAAAGCTTGCCGGCGCCTTCGATCAGCACCGCGAGGCTGCCACCGAGCAGTGCCAGGGCGAACTCGTAACCGTTGTTGGCCATGAACAGTCCGTTGCTGATATGCACGGTGAAGATCGCCACCAGCGACAGAAAGGTCAGACCTAACGCTGCCGGACGTACCAGCAGGCCGATGATCAAAGCCAGGCCGGCGAAGAACTCAGTACCGCCCGCCAGCGTTGCCATCAGGTAGCCCGGATGCAGACCAATGCTGTCCATGTACTGCGCGGTGCCCGCCAGACCGTAACCGCCAAACAGGCCAAAGAGTTTCTGCGAACCGTGTGCGGCGAAGATCACACCGACGGCGATGCGCAGGATGGTCAGGCCATAACCGGCACGGGTGAACAGAACTTTACTGATCAGAGAGCTCATGGGGCATTCCTTGTTTTGCGAGAAGTTGTGTGTGTTGGTTGGTCGCTATATTAATCAGTTAATTTCATGATAAAAGCGCAAAAATTCCGCCATACCAATCAGTTTAGTTGATCATTTGCGTGAGACAACTTTCTGTCCCCGGGGCTCCAACGACTCTCGCTCCCGGTCGAACGCCAAGTAATACTTGTTCACGCTATTAACATAGCTGACCGGCCCCATTCCGACCTGCTCCATGGCAATGCGCTCGACCTGGAAAAACCACTGGTTGGGGTTGAGCCCCCTGCGCCGGGCTTCGGCGCGCATGCCTTGCACGCGCTCCGGGCCGATGTTGTAGGCCGCCAGGGTGAACGCCATGCGCTCACGTTCATTGAGCTTGGGACTGTTGAAGAACTTGCGGCGAATCATCGCCAGGTACTTGGCCCCCGCCTGCACGTTCGCATCGAGATTCTGGATATTGTTCACTCCGACCCGCTGGGCCGCGGACGGGGTGATCTGCATCAGCCCGGTCGGGCCACTGCCGCTGCGCGCATTGGGCCGCAGCGCGGACTCCTTGAACGCCAGCGCTGCGAGGTTCAACCAATCCATGTTCTGCGCATCCGCATGCTTTTGCAGGGTCGGACGCAGTTTTTCCAGGCGCTGTCGATCAGACTTGGCCAACGGATAGTGGACTTGGTACAACCGCCGGTAGATGCGCAGAAACGCCGCGTCCTCGTTCGACGGTTTCTTGTAGCCGGTCAGGAAGCGATCAATGCTCGCCCGCAGCATCGATGCATCACGACGCACAAACCAGTATTCCTCGCCAGGCTCGCTGATCACCAGCTGCCGCTCAAAACGCAGCTTCGGCAGGATCTTGCTCCAGCGCTCGGCAATCGGCTGCTCGACGATGGTCAGGTGGAAGATCCCGCCCTGGACCATTTCCAGCACATCTTCGACAGCCAGCGTCGGATCGACCCACTCGATCTTGATCGGCGCCAGTTTGTGCAACGCGAGCTTCTGATTGAGCTGACTGACCGCCTCCCCGGCTGCGCTGCCGGTCGGCAAGGCCAGGGTTTTGCCGGCGAGTTGCTCGACCTTGGTGTATCGCCGTTCGCCCTTGATCCCGACCAGCACCAACGGCACTTTGCTGGCAATCGGCTCGCTACTGGCCACCGCATAACCCGACGGCAGATCGAGCAACTCGCCCGGCGCGACCAGATCACCTTCGCCACGCTGTAGCGCGCCGAGCAGTTGATCCTTGGCTTTGGGAATGATCTTGAGGGTGACTTCCTGACCGTCGCGAGCATGACCATTGAGGTATTGCTCGAAGGCGCGCAGGCGATGGTACTCAACGCCAATGGCCTGGCCCTGGACTTCGCCGGAACTGTTGCGGCTCTGATTGACCAGAACCCGCAGCACGCGGCTGCTGCGAATCTCCGACAAGTCGCGCACCTTCGCCGCCGGCACGGCTTGCAGTGGCCCGGGCAGGCGCGCAACTGCCGCCATCGGCAGGAGCAACGAGCCACACAACAGAAGCAGAACCGAGGGACGAACCATCCACTCTCCGGAAAGAATACGGGGCGATTTCACCGCTGAACGGTGGCAATCGCCGACGAAAACAGAGCGCCATGAGCGCTGGCAACGTGCGAGAGACTGGCACAGTAATGGCACTACTACCAAACCGGTCTGCGTCGCGGCATCAACAGACAGCTATAACTCTTTGTAGTTCTTGGCTTTTCTTATGAATCTACAGCTCTGGTATGCTTTCCAGCCTTCGGCCCGAGGTAGCAACCATGCAACTCATCGATATCGGCGTCAACCTGACCAACCCCGGTTTCGCCGACAAACACCAGGCCGTACTCGACCGCGCCTATGCTGCCGGGGTCTGCCAACTGGTACTGACCGGCACCAGCGTCGAGGGCAGCGAGCACGCTCTGGAGCTGTGCCAGCAACTCGATGACCGCGGCCAGCGCCTGTTCGCCACCGCCGGCATTCACCCGCATTCGGCCAGTGACTGGAACGCTGACAGCGCACGACGTCTTCGCAGTTTGTTGAAGGAAACCAACGTTGTCGCTGTGGGTGAGTGCGGGCTGGATTTCAACCGCGATTTCTCCCCGCGCCCGCAGCAGGAAAAAGTCCTTGAAGAACACTTGGCGATGGCCGTTGAATTGCAGTTGCCGGTGTTCCTGCACGAGCGCGATGCCAATCAGCGTCTGCTGGAAATCCTGAAAGACTTCCGCGATCAACTGCCTGCCGCCGTGGTGCACTGCTTCACCGGCGAGCAGAAGGCGTTGTTCAGCTATCTCGATCTGGATCTGCACATCGGCATTACCGGCTGGATCTGCGACGAGCGTCGGGGCACGCATCTGCATCCGCTGGTGAAAGAGATCAAACCCGGGCGCTTGATGCTGGAAAGCGATGCGCCTTACTTGCTGCCGCGTACCCTGCGACCCAAACCGAAGAACGGCCGCAATGAGCCGGCGTATCTGACGGAAGTGTTGCGCGAAGTCGCGTTGCATCGCGGCGAAACCGAAGCAGACCTCGCCGCCCACACCACCGCCTGCGCCCGAGCCTTCTACAACCTCCCCGCCCTCCTCTGACACCCCTTAATTGCGTTGTGGGAGCGAGCCTGCTCGCGAAAGCGGTGGTTCAGAGGGCAATGATGTTGACTGACACGCCCTCTTCGCGAGCAGGCTCGCTCCCACAGGGGGGGGGGAACAATGCGCCCTGTTGACTCATATCAACATCCGCAGATCTGCGTAGCGGCACAATGATGGCACCTTGCCAAAACTGTTTCCGCTATCAGAGAAGACCTCCATGGGTGCCTGGCTTAGCAATATCTCGCTGAAATACAAATTCTGGGCGGTCAATGCGGTCGCCTTTGTCACCACTCTGCTGCTGGTGTTGTACGCCGTGCAGCTTGAACAGCAGGCGCGCAGTCACGCCTCACAAGCGTCGGCACAGGCCCAGGCGCAACTGCTCAAGGCCTGGCCGGCCGGGCAAGCATTGCCCAAAGCCGAACAGGTGCTGACCTTCAAACGCGGGGAAGCGCCGCGCCTCAACGATCAACCCTTGCTGGAGATCAACGACAGCAACGGCTGGAACCAGATCAGTCACCTGCCGCTGTTCGGCGATAATCCGTTGATGGGCGCCGAAGTGTTCAGTCGTGCCGATGGCCAACAGGTCGCCGTGATCGCCTATGGCCCGAGCCTGAGCCAGGTGTTCAGCGAGCGTTTCGCCAACTACGCGGTGGCGGTGTTTATCCTGATGCTGGCGATGCTCGGCGCTTCGCAGCTGCTGATCCGTTTCTTGCTCAGCCAGCTCAACACGTTGAAAGACGTAATGCTGCATGTCGAGAAAAGCGGCGATCTCTCCGCGCGCGTGCCGCTGGCTGGCAAAGACGAAGTGGGGCAGATGGCCAATGCCTTCAACGCCATGCAGGCTGGTTATCAGCGTGTAGTGACCACCGTCGCCGACACTGCGCGGCAACTTGATGTCGGCGCCGCGCGGCTGGCGTCGAGCATGAACGAGGTGCGCCACGGCATGCTCGGCCAGCAGAGCGAGACCGATCAGGCGGCCACGGCGATCAATGAAATGACCGCCACGGTTTATCACATCGCCCAGCACGCAGGCGCCACCCGCGATCTGTCGCAGACCGCCGATGGCCTCGCCGGAAGCGGGCAGCAAGTGGTGGCGCGGGTGCAGCATTCCATTGCCGGACTCTCCAGCGGCGTGCAGCAGACCGCCGAGATGATCCAGCGCCTGGCCGAGGACAGCCAGAAGATCAACGGCGTGGTCAGCGTGATTCACAGCATCGCCGAACAGACCAATCTGCTCGCGCTCAATGCCGCCATCGAAGCCGCCCGCGCCGGGGAAATGGGTCGCGGCTTTGCGGTGGTCGCCGATGAAGTGCGCAACCTCGCCAAACGCGTGCAGACCTCGACCGATGAAATCACCACCATGGTTTCAGCCTTGCAGGCCGGTACGCGCGATGCGGTGGATTTCATGCAGGAGAGTTCGTACAAAGCCGACGACTGCGTGCAGCAGGCGCAGGAGGCTGGCGAGGCATTGGCGGAAATCACTGGCGCGGTGGCGCAGATGCGCGAGAGCAACACGCAGATTGCCGTGGCGGCGGAGCAGCAAAGTCAGGTCGCCGAAGAGATGAACCGGGCGGTAGTGAGCATTCGCGACGTGACCGAAAACACCGTGCAGCAAACGGTGGATTCGGCGACGACCAGCAATGAACTGGCGACGTTGGCCGGGGAGCTCAACAAAGCCATTGGGCAGTTGAAACTCTGAAGGCCCCTTCGCGAGCAAGCCCGCTCCCACAAGGGGATTTGTGTGCGCACCGGTCCAATGCGGGAGCGGGCTTGCTCGCGAAGGCGTCATTCCATCCAGCATCGAATCCTGCGATGACGCCTATCACTCCAATAGCCAACCTTGATTCGCCGCCCTCCCCGCCCGGGCCTATTCTTCAACCATGTGTTCAACATGGATCGAGGAGTCATCAACATGGGCAAACGTCACCCCAACCTTCCCGCGTGGCAATGGCGCGCGTACCCGGGCAATCACCAGCACCCGGCCAATCTGGTGTTGCACCTGATCGCCGTGCCACTATTCATCGTGGCGTTTCTGCTGATCGTCTCCGGGGTGTTCAGCCTGAATCTGGCCAGCGTCGCCATCGGCGTAATCGGTATTGTTGCGGCGCTGGGTTTGCAGCGCCACGGCCACAGCCTGGAGGCGCAAGCCTCCGAGCCGTTCAGTGATCGCAAGGATGCGGTCTCACGTCTGCTGGTCGAACAGTTTCTGACCTTTCCGCGTTTTTTCCTCAGTGGCGGCTGGTGGCGCGCATGGCGTGAGCGCCACCATCGGCATTGAGTCAGGCAAATATCGTGACGGTCTGGCGACTCATGGCAATCAACTGCCCTTGCGCACTCCACAGCTTGGCGGCGACATGGCCGTAGCCGTCGGCGGCGTACTCGATGTCGGCCAGGTATTGGCACCAGTCCAGCGTGCTCAGGTCGTTTAGCGGCTGCACGAATTCGATGGTCCAGGTCAGCGTGCTGCCTGGCGCAGGCTTCTTCAAATACGGCAACAGCGCGGGCGGCCATGCATCGACCAAGGCCAGCAGATGCGCCTCGTTGACCGGCTCTTCCTTGACATCCCCGCGTAACCGCACCCAGCCACCCATCAGCCGCGATTGATTGCCGGTGAACGGCATGCCGCCGACGCTCCAGCGCATCGCCAGATGACGCATGAATTCCGGAGTCACGCCTTTGATGTACGGCAACTCCTGGCATTCGTCCCAGTGTTTCATTTGAGGCGCCGGATACGCCTCGACTGCAACCTCAGAAGGCCGCGAAGCACCAAAACTGCCCTGGACAATGGTCACCACCTGGCCCTTCTGCACGGCCCTGCCCATGACCTGGCTGACGGCTTTGCCTTCGCGCAGTACATCGACTTCAAAACTCACCGGAACGTCCGGTTCGACCGGACCGACAAAGGTGATCGCCAGCGAACGGACCGGGCGGTCTGCCGGCACCTTGGCGCGCATGGCTTCATATTGCAGCGCCGCGATCAGTCCACCGAAACTGGCGCGACCCTGACCCCACTCGGCAGGAATCGTCAGTTCCGGTTGGCGGCGGACCGCATCGAGCAAATCGCTAAAGCGCATGGCAACCTCAAAAATCGGAAAATGAATGCAGGGATCTTAACCAGCCACGCAGGGCACCGCAGCGTCTATTCCGGTCAAATGGGCTGACAGAAAGGCCTTACACCGCCTCCCGACACACAACACACTGCGCGAGCAAGCCCGCTCCCGCAGGGAGGATGTGGATGTTTCGGGATTATTTGAAGCAGGTGCTGCTGAGTTTTTCAAGTACGCGGTCGGACGTGGTTTCGGCCTCGATCATGGTTGCCTGCCAAGTGGCGACGCAGGGTTGCAGATCCGCTTCGACCTGCGCCTTCGCCAGCCACTGCCAGCAATCGTGCCAGTCACCCAACGCACCTTGCGCGGACTTCAATCGCTTCAGCGCCGCTTCCGGCAACCGGTCCAGTTCGGGATAGGCCTCAATGCCATAACGCACACGCTTGATCAGCAGGCGCAAACGATGGCGATCATGGGCCGGATCGTGCAGCGCCTCATCCAGTTTCTTCCACTGTTTGCCGAGGCGTTTTTCGATGCGTTTGTCCAAACCCTTGAGCAAGCCCTGACGCTGGGAAGCCCGCAGGAAGCGTGGGAAGGCGTCGAGAATCATCATCAGCGACGCCACTTCGGCACTCGCCGCCAGCGCCGGATAGGCCTCGGCCATTTGCGCCATGCGCCGTTGCGCGGCTTCAGGTTGATCGTGCTTGAGCAGGTACGCCGCCAACACCTCGCGATCACGCCACGGCGTGGTCAATTGGCCGACAGCCGAAGCGGCGTCTTCCAGTTGTTCGACACCGGGCAAACCGCACAACGGTCGCAACAGGCTGCGAAGGCGCCGCACGGTGGTGCGCAAGTCATGCAAGGCCTCGGGATCGGTGCGCGCCGTCATTCGGGCCTGACAGGCCAGCAGCCGCACCTCCAGGCTCAGGACATGAGCCACCAACCGATCAACCAACGCAGACATCACTTGCTCCTGATTCAAATGGCTTGAGGATCATTCTGCCGCCCAGTGAACGCAGCTTCCTTGCTTCACGTCAGCAGCTTAGCGGCCGGCGCGGGATTCGCGAATGTAGAACCGCGCCTTTTCGGCTTTGCTGCTGCATCCTTCGAACCCTTCGAACTGCTGCTGGGTCTTGGCGGCGGTCAGCAAAGACAGGGCTTTGGAATAACTGACGGTGCCGGCAAAGCCTTCGGCCTTGGCCAGATCCAGCTCATGCCACGCGGCGTCGAGCTGGCTGCCGCAACTGTCGCGGTAAGCGGTTTTACCGGCGCAACCGGCCAATGCCAGAGCAATCAACGGCACACAGATCCAGGCTTTCATCATTTACACCTCAACGTCAGGGAAACAGTCGTGCAGGTAAGACGGTCAGGCGGCGAAAAAGTGCCTTGTCGCCGCGTGAATGTGCGATGACGACAGGATAGTGCCAAAGGGTCATCCGGTATCGAAAAAACGACGCTGCCGGCGCACTCAACGACCTCGGCGATTGAGCCACTTGCGCGATGGGTGCATTGTGGAACCTTGTCGGGAGGAAGCTGGATGAAAAAGCGAGTCGCACTGGTGCTGGGCTCCGGTGGCGCCCGGGGCTACGCCCATATCGGGGTCATTGAAGAGATCGAGAAACGCGGTTACGAAATCGCCTGCATTGCCGGTTGTTCGATGGGCGCGGTAGTCGGCGGAATCTACGCCGCCGGCAAGCTCGACGAATACCGTAACTGGATCGAAAGCCTGGATTATCTCGACGTGCTGCGTCTGGTCGACGTGAGCTTTCGCCTCGGCGCAATTCGCGGCGAGAAGGTCTTCGGGCAGATCCGCAAGATCGTCGGCGATATCAACATCGAAGACCTGCGCATCCCCTACACCGCCGTCGCCGCCGACCTCACCAATCAGCAGGAAATCTGGTTTCAGGAAGGATGCCTGCATCAGGCCATGCGCGCCTCGGCGGCGATCCCCAGCCTGTTCACTCCGGTGATGCAGGGCAACCGCATGCTGGTCGACGGTGGCATTCTCAACCCATTGCCGATTGTGCCGGTGGTGTCCAGCCACTGTGATCTGATCATCGCGGTCAATCTCAATTCGACCAACCAACGCCATTACAAATTACCGGTGATCCAGCGTCCTGCCGCGTTCCGCTCGCGCTTCGACAGCCTGATCAGTTCGCTTGGCTCGAAAATGCCGTTCCGCCGCAAGCAGGCCGAGCAGTTGTTGTTGCTGGAGCAAGAAGCCCTGCGCGCCGAAGCAGCGGATATCAATCCATGGCTTGAAGGTGCCGAACCTGAAAGTCAGCAACCGGCCGCTGCGCCCGAACGCGAAGGCGCGCCGAAGTCAGCGACCGGGTCGTTCATCATCGATAACGTCGGGCCAGCCTCGTTGCTGGACTTGATCAACCAGAGTTTCGAGGTGATGCAGACCTCTCTGGCGCAATACAAGATTGCCGGGTATCCGCCGGACATCCTGATCAACGTGCCGAAGCGCGTGTGCCGGTTTTTCGAATTCTACAAGGCGCCGGAATTGATCGCGCTGGGGCGCGAGATTGCGCGGGATACGCTGGATCGGTATGACAGTGAGCAGGGTGATCGAAGCTGACTTTCTTGTTGCATTTCAGGACCTCTTCGCGAGCACGCCCGCTCCCACCGTGGTCGGTGTGATACACAGAATTCAATCACAGCCGAAAAACCTGTGGGAGCTGGCTTGCCAGCGATGGCGTGCGCCGGGACAACCAGTGGCTAGAGATCGTTGTCGCTGATCAGACGATACCCAACCCCTGCCTCTGTCACGATAAACCTTGGCCGCGTCGGATCATCTGCCAGCTTCTGGCGCAAATGACCCACCACAATCCGCAGGTAATGACTGTCCTCGGTATGGGTCGGCCCCCAGATATCCTTGAGCAATTGCTGTTGCGTGATCACTCGCCCCGGATGCCGCGCCAGTTGCGCCAGCACCGCGTACTCCTTGCGGGTCAGCGCCACTTCGGCGCCGTCGAGCAGCACCCGCCGATAGGCCAGATCCACAGTCAGCGGGCCGAAGTTCAACGCCGCCTGCTGCGCCTCCCCTGCCGGCGCCTGACGCAACAACGAACGCACCCGAGCGAGAAATTCCTGGATGCCGAACGGTTTGGTCACGTAGTCATTGGCGCCACCATCCAGCGCCTGGACTTTCTGCCCTTCGCTGGCGCGCACTGACAGCACCAGCACCGGCGCCGTGGCCCACTCGCGAAACTCGCGCAGCACTTGCTGACCGTCCATGTCCGGCAGACCGAGATCGAGCACCAGCAAATCCGGTTTGTTCAGCGCCGCCTGCGCCAGTCCTTCGGCACCGGTGCCGGCCTCGAGCACTTTATAGCCTTGGGAAGTGAGGCTGATGCGCAGGAATTTGCGGATCTGCGGTTCGTCGTCGATGACCAAAATGGTCGCGGTCTGGCTCATGAATTCACATCAATGCGAAAGATTGGCAGGAGAATAGCGCAGTCGGATTCAGGCTTCATTGTCCACCCCCGGTTGCGCCTGTAATGGCAGGTGCAAGGTAATGCAGGTGCCGCGCCCATCGATGCCGTCATCGACGCTGATGCGCCCGCCGTGGGCTCCGACCATGCCCTGACAGATCGCCAGCCCGAGGCCCGTGCCCTGACCGCCACGATCACCCCGGGCGGCGGTGTAGAACATGTCGAAAATCTTCGCCCGCTCCGCCTCGGGAATGCCCGGCCCTTCGTCACTGACCGAGAAGAAAATTTCTTCGTCGCCGGCACCTGCGCGCAATTGCAATCGACCGTGAACCGGCGAAAAGCGCGCGGCGTTTTCCAGCACATTGACCAGCGCCTGTTCGATCAATGCCGCATGCACAAACAGCAGTGGCAACTCGCTCGGTACCTCGGTGCTGACCTGCAACGGCGCGAGCACCGCGCGCAGGCGATTGAGCGAACTGCCAACGATGTCAGCGGGCGACACCCAATCCCGTGCCAGCTTCAAGGCGCCGTGGCCGAGACGGGTCATGTCGAGCAGATTCTGAATGTAGCGGTCGAGGCGCTCGGCTTCATCGCGGGTGCCTTCGAGCAGTTCGCGGCGATCCTCCAGCGGGATCGCTTCGCCGAGGGCCAACAGGCTGTCGATGCTGCCGCGCATGGCGGTCAGCGGTGTGCGCAAATCGTGGGACACCGAGGCCAGCAAGGCGCTGCGCAATTGTTCGGTTTCGCCATGCAGACGTGCTGCTTCCAGATCATCGGCCAGTTGCGCCCGGGCCAGCGCTTGCGCCAACGGCTGGCTCAACGCGGTGAGCAGGCGCCGACGCTGGCCGCTCAAGGTCTGACCTTCCTTGGCACAAACGCCAAGCAACGCCAGCGGCCCGTCCTCCACTGACAGCGGCCACCACCACCAGCGCCCGAACGGCAATGTGCCGGTGCCCATGCCCGCCGGTTGATCGTGTTGCCAGGCCCAATCGGCGGCGGCGCGTTCGGACTCGGTGAATTGCAGCGGGCCGCCGGTCTCGACTTTCCAGGCGCCCTGGCCGTCACGGTTGAGCAGGCACAGTTGCAGATCGCTCCAGCCATTGAGGTGCTGGGCGGCGGCACTGATCACGGCCTGTCGATCCGTCGCGGCGGTGAGTTTGCGCGACAGATCAAGCAGTTCGGTGGTTTCTTCCTGCGTGTCGCGCAAGGCCTGCAACTGCCGACGCTGACGCGCCGCCAGATTGCCGGTGAGTGCCGCCATCAGCAGGAAAAACAGCAGCGTCAGCACATCTTCTTCGCGCTGGATGCTGAAGGAGAAATTCGGCGGGATGAACAGAAAGTCATAGGTCAGAAACGACAGCGCCGCACAGGCCAGCGCCGGGCCAAGACTGCTGCGTACCGCCACCAGCAACACGGCGGCGAGGAACACCAGCGAGATGTTCGGCAGCGGCAACACGCTGGATACCGCCCACGCCAAGGCAGTGGCCAACACCGTAGCAACCAGCACCAGCGCATAGTCGAACCACACCAGCGTCAGTTTGTTGCGCGGACGCGGTTGATGATCCTGCCGGTCGCTGTCGAGGACGTTGATTTCCAGACCATGGGCCTGACGCAACAAACGCGCCGCGAGACCGCCACCGAACAGACGCCGGCGCAGGCGTGGCCGCGACTGGCCGACCAGCACCAGACTCGCACGGCGTTCGGCAGCGTGCTGGATCAGGGTTTTCGCCACCTCACCGGCGCGCAGTAGAACCACCTCGCCACCGAGTCGCTCGGCCAATTGCTGCGCGCTTTGCAGGCGCAGGCGCGATTGCTCGTCGCGCACGCTGCCGTTGTCGACGTGCACCAGGCTCCACGGCAAATGCCGGCGCTGGGCGACGCGACTGGCGTGGCGCACAAGCCGTTCAGCCTGCTCGTCACCATCGACGCCGACCAGCAAGCGACCGCGCACCGCTGGCGCCGCCTGGCCGAGTTGGCGATAGCCTTGGGCGAGATCGTTGTCGACTTGCGCGGCGGCCGTTTGCATCGCCAATTCGCGCAAAGCGGTGAGGTTGGTCTGGGTGAAAAATGCGTCGATGGCGGCGCGCGCCTGTTCCGGTACGTAGACTTTGCCTTCGCGCAGGCGCTCGAGCAATTCGCGCGGTGGCAAGTCGATCAGCAGCAGTTCATAGGCTTCCTGCAGCACCCAGTCCGGCAGGGTTTCGCGCACCTGCACACCGGTGATACCGCGCACTTGGTCGTTGAGGCTTTCGAGGTGCTGGACGTTGACCGTGGTGAACACGTCGATGCCGGCGGCGAGCAGTTCCTGAATGTCTTGCCAGCGTTTCGCGTGACGGCTGCCAGGGGCGTTGCTGTGGGCCAGTTCATCGACCAGCACCAGTTTCGGCTTGGCGGCGAGGATGCCGTCGAGGTCCATTTCTTCGAGCATCACGCCACGGTATTCCGAACGCACCAACGGTTGCTGCGGCAGACCGCCGAGCAGCGCTTCGGTTTCGGCGCGGCCATGGGTTTCGACCACGCCCGCAATAACTTTCACGCCCTGGCGCAGTTGTGTGTGCGCCGCCTGAAGCATGGCGTAGGTCTTGCCGACACCGGGGGCGGCGCCGAGGAAAACCTTGAGCCGGCCACGGCCGTCACGGGGCAGGTCTGCTAACAGGGCGTCGGCGCGGCCGGAGTCGCTCATGCTTGATGTTCTCTCTTGCTGATAGTTGTGCGGTGGCCGTTATGGCCCCTTCGCAAGCAAGCCCGCTCCCACATCTGGAACGCGTATTCCTGTGGGAGCGAGCCTGCTCGCGAAGGGGCACGCTGCCGATTTACAGTTTTTCCAGTGCCATGTTCAACGCCAGCACATTCACCACGGGTGGCCCCACCAGCGGCTGTTCGGTATGCGCATCGAGCAGTTGCTGCAAGGTCGTCACGGGCACGTTTCGCGCTGCCGCAACTCGCGCCAGTTGATAGGCAATTGCAGCCGGTGGCAAGTGTGGATCGAGGCCACTGCCGGAGGTGGTCAGCAGGGCCAATGGCACAGGGCCTTGCCCCGGAACCTGCAATTTATTGGCATCGTCGATCACGCGGGTTGCCAGCGCCGGATTGCTCGGCGCCAGGTTGCTCGCGCTGCTGGAAACGGTAGCAAACGCACCGGCAGATGGCCGTGGATGGAACCACGCATCGCCGACGAAATCCTGCGCGATCAGTGCCGAGCCGCGCACCTTGCCATCAGCGTCATGCACCAGACTGCCATTGGCCTGTGCGGGGAACGCGACTTGCGCGACACCGGTGACCACCAGCGGATAGGCAACGCCGGTGACCAGGGTCATCAGCACCAGCAGGCTCAGGGCCGGACGTATCATTGTGGACATTTCAAGATCCTCGAATTCGTTGGGCAAAATTTTGCGGGGTGTCAGGGAGATCTTCTCCCCCACACCCCAGCCCTTTCCCCCAAGGGGCGAGGGGGAAAGGGAGCCGACTTGCATGCTGTTCAAAACCTGAGCTCGGCTCGGTCAGTCCCCTCGCCCTCCGGGAGAGGGTTAGGGTGAGGGGGTGCGGTGTCAGCCTCACACCAGATGCATCGCCGTGAGCAGCATGTCGATCGCCTTGATCCCCACGAACGGCACCAGAATCCCGCCCAGTCCGTAGATCAGCAGATTGCGCCGCAACAATGCCGCTGCACTCGCCGCTTGCACCCGCACGCCGCGCAACGCCAGTGGAATCAGCACGACGATGATCAAGGCGTTAAAGACAATGGCCGACAGGATCGCGCTCTGCGGGCTGGTCAACTGCATGATGTTCAGCACGCCCAGTTGCGGATAAATCGAGGCAAACAACGCCGGTAGAATCGCGAAGTACTTGGCGACATCGTTGGCGATGGAAAACGTCGTCAGCGCACCACGCGTGACCAGCAATTCCTTGCCGATCTGCACCACGTCGAGCAGCTTGGTCGGGTCGCTGTCGAGGTCGACCATGTTGGCCGCTTCGCGTGCCGCCTGGGTGCCGTCATTCATTGCCATGCCGACGTCCGCCTGGGCCAGCGCCGGGGCGTCGTTGGCACCGTCGCCGCACATCGCAACCAGACGACCGTCGTTCTGTTCATGACGAATGCGCGCGAGTTTTTTCTCCGGGGTGGCTTCGGCGAGCACGTCATCGACGCCCGCTTCCGCAGCGATGGCAGCCGCCGTCAGCGGGTTGTCGCCAGTGACCATCACCGTGCGAATCCCCAATTTGCGCAGTTCGGCAAAGCGTTCGCGAATGCCGGGTTTGACCATGTCCTTGAGGTGGATCGCGCCAAGCAACTTGCCATCGGCGCAGACCAGCAACGGCGTGCCGCCGCTCTGGGCGATCTTGTCGATTTCCCGCGACAGCGCCGGGGCCAGATCCGCACGTTTTTGCCCGAGGAAACTCAGCAGCGAGTCCACCGCACCTTTGCGATAGATGCGGCCCTGATAGTCGACGCCGGACAAGCGGGTTTGTGCGCTGAACGGCACAGCAGTCAGGGTTTCCAGCGCCGGCTCAGGCTGCGGATGCAGACCGCGCAGGTACTCGACAATGGATTTGCCTTCAGCGGTTTCGTCGGCCAGCGAAGCGAACAACGCGCCTTCGGCCAGGTCGCGACCGCTGACACCCGGCGCGGCATACACCGCGCTGCAACGACGGTTGCCGAAGGTGATGGTGCCGGTCTTGTCCAGCAGCAACACGTGCACGTCCCCCGCCGCTTCCACCGCGCGACCGGACTTGGCGATCACATTGAGGCGAACGAGACGATCCATCCCGGCAATACCAATCGCCGACAGCAGACCGCCAATGGTGGTCGGAATCAGCGTGACCAGCAGCGCCACCAGGAACACCAGCGGCAGGCTGCCATTGGCGAAGTGAGCGAACGGCTGCAGCGTCACCACCACCAGCAGGAAGATCAGTGTCAGGCCGATCAGCAGAATATCCAGCGCGACTTCGTTCGGAGTCTTCTGCCGTTTGGCGCCTTCAACCAAGGCGATCATGCGGTCGAGCGTTGACTCACCGGGGTTGGCGGTGATCTTCACCAGCAACCAGTCGGACACCAGTCGGGTGTTGCCGGTGACGGCCGAGCGGTCGCCGCCGGACTCGCGAATAACGGGTGCAGATTCACCGGTGATCGCCGCTTCGTTGACCGCCGCGATGCCTTCGATGACTTCGCCGTCGCCGGGGATCATCTCCCCCGCTTCAACACGCACCACATCACCTTTGCGCAGACTCGCCGCCGGCACCACCTGAAAGCTGCCATTGGCCTGTTTGCGCCGTGCGCTGAGGCCTTCGCTGCCGGCCTTGAGGCTGTCGGCGCGGGCCTTGCCGCGACCTTCGGCCAACGCTTCGGCGAAGTTGGCGAACAGCACCGTGAACCACAGCCACAGGGCGATTTGCGCAGCGACAAAAGTCGGCACGACGTTGTCCGGGATGAAGCACAGCACGGTGGTGAAAATCGCCGTCAGTTCGACCACCAGCATCACCGGCGAGCGCATCAACTGGCGCGGGTCGAGCTTGACGAAGGCTTGCACCAGCGCCGGCCGCCACAGGGCCGAGATCGAGGTTTTCGCTTGTTCCGGTGCTTTTGCAGCAACAGGTTTGATTGCGGGCATATTCATCATTGATTCCTCAGAAACCCATGCTCAGATGTTCGGCAATCGGGCCCAGTGCCAAGGTCGGCAGGAAGGTCAGGCCGCCCACCAGCAAAATGGTCACGGTCAACAGGGTCACGAATAGCGGGCCGTGAGTCGGGAAGCTGTTCTGGCCAATCGGTGCGGCTTTCTTCATCGCCAGGCTACCGGCCAGTGCCAGCACCGGAAGGATGTAACCGAAGCGACCGATCAACATGCCCAGACCGAGCATCAGGTTGTGATACGGCGTGTTCGCACTCAAGCCACCGAAGGCCGAGCCGTTGTTGGCGCTGGCCGAGGTGTAGGCGTACAGCAACTGGCTGAAACCGTGCGGGCCGGGGTTGCTGATGGTCGCCGCAGGGCCGGGCAGCACTGCCGCAATCGCGCCGAGAACCAGCACGCCCACCGGCATCACCAACAGCGTGACGACCAGCAATTGCACTTCACGGGCCTGGAGTTTCTTGCCGAGGTATTCCGGCGTGCGGCCGATCATCAGACCGGCGAGGAACACCGCGATCAGCACGTTGAGCAACATGCCGTAGAGCCCCGCACCGACGCCGCCGAAGATCACTTCGCCGACCATCATGTTGACCAGCGCGACCATGCCGCTGAGCGGGTTGAGGCTGTCGTGCATGCCGTTGACCGAGCCGTTCGAGGCGGCTGTGGTGGTCACCGACCAGAGCACGGTGGCCGTGGTGCCGAGGCGCGCTTCCTTGCCTTCCAGCGGCGCGGTCTGTTCGACGGCGGCGTTGTTCAGGGTCGGGTTCGGTTGGTATTCCGCCCACAGCGAGGTCGCGCCGCCGATCAGGAACAGCGCCAGCATGCAGGCGATGATCGCGCGGCTCTGACGCAGGTCTTTGACGTAGTGGCCGAAGGTAAAGACCAGCGCTGCCGGGATCAAAATGATCGATGCGACTTCGAAGAGGTTGCTCCACGCCGAAGGGTTCTCGAACGGGTGCGCCGAGTTGACGCCGAAGAAGCCGCCACCGTTGGTGCCCAGTTGCTTGATCGCGATCTGACTGGCGGCCGGGCCGAGCGGGATCACTTGATCGACGCCCTGCATCGTTACTGCATTCACATACTGCGCGAAGGTTTGCGGCACGCCCTGCCAGACCAGATACAGTGCCAGGAGCAGGCACAGCGGCAGCAGACCGTAGAGCGTGGCGCGGGTCATGTCGACCCAGAAGTTGCCGAGCGTCTGGGCGGATTTGCGACCGATACCACGGCACAGCGCAACCAGCACGGCGAGGCCGGTGGCGGCGCTGACGAAGTTCTGCACGGTAAGGCCGACCATCTGGCTCAGGTAGCTGAGGGTTGCTTCACCGCTGTAGGACTGCCAGTTGGTGTTGGTCATGAAACTGACCGCCGTGTTGAATGCTTGCGTCCATTCCTGGCCGGGCAGGTTCTGCGGATTGAGCGGCAAATGATCCTGAAACAGCAGAATCGCGAACAGCAGCAGGAAGCCAGCCAGGTTGAACGCGAGCAGCGCCAGCGTGTACTTCTGCCAGCTCTGCTCAGCCTGCGGATCAACGCCGGCAATGCGATAGCAACCGCGCTCGACCGGGCCGAGAACCGGCGTCAGCCAGGTGCGCTGGCCTTCCATCACTTTGTAGTAGAAGCGCCCGAGGAAAGGCGCCGGCAGCAAGACCAGCGCAAAGAACGCGAGGATCAGCCAATAGTCATAACTGTGCATAGCCGCTCCTAGTTCCGATCCGCGCGCAACAGCGCAACCAACAGATAAATGAACAGCCCCACTGCCAATAGCAGTGACACCCCGTCCAGAACGCTCATGGAAGATCTCCGTATTACGGCGTATTGCCGCGTGTGGAGGCATTGTCGGAAAGGAGGCTGTAAAGGAACGAGACTGAGGGGTCTGGCTGGGCATAAAGAATGTGTAAAAAGTGGGTTTATGCGGGCGTTACAGCAGTTTTTTTGCCCCGTCAGGCCGGGCCTCTTCGCGAGCAGGCTCGCTCCCCCCCTTTGAAAGGCATTCCCCTGTGGGATCGAGCCTGCTCGCGAAGACGGCATAACCGTCAAGATCGCACTCAACTGGCGCACAAAAAGCAGTTATCCCGCCGCGAACATCCCCGATACGACAGCTTTCAACTCATTACGACTTGTTTCACAGCAATGGCACGCCCACTGCACGCGCCCTCCCCCGAGCTTTCCAAACCGTTCAGGGAGCATGCGCATGAACACACAACTCAAACCCACGCTGGGCACATTGCACCTGTGGGGCATCGCCGTAGGGCTGGTGATTTCCGGGGAGTATTTCGGCTGGAGTTACGGCTGGGGCGTGGCCGGAACACTCGGCTTTCTGGTGACCTCGTTCATGGTCGCGACCATGTACACCTGCTTCATCTTCAGCTTCACCGAACTGACCACGGCGATTCCCCATGCGGGCGGGCCGTTTGCCTATAGCCGTCGCGCCTTTGGTGAGAAAGGCGGATTGATCGCTGGATTGGCCACGCTGATCGAATTCGTTTTCGCCCCGCCGGCCATTGCCCTGGCGATTGGCGCGTACCTCAATGTGCAGTTCCCGGCGCTCGATCCGAAACACGCGGCGGTCGGCGCGTACATCGTCTTCATGGGTTTGAACATTCTCGGCGTGAAGCTGGCGGCGACGTTCGAATTGATTGTCTGTGTGCTGGCGGTCGCCGAGTTGCTGGTGTTCATGGGCGTGGTCGCACCGGCGTTCAGCTTCAGCAACTTTGCCCTCAATGGCTGGGCGGGCTCGGACGTGTTTGGCGCGCCAGCGATCGCCGGCATGTTCGCGGCCATCCCGTTTGCGATCTGGTTCTTCCTCGCCATCGAAGGCGCGGCGATGGCCGCCGAAGAAGCCAAGGACCCCAAACGCACGATTCCCAAGGCGTACATCAGCGGCATCCTGACCCTGGTGCTGTTGGCGATGGGGGTGATGTTCTTCGCCGGCGGCGTAGGTGACTGGCGTACCCTGGCCAACATCAACGATCCACTGCCGCAAGCGATGAAAAGCGTGGTGGGCGACAATTCCGGCTGGCTGCACATGCTGGTCTGGATCGGTCTGTTCGGCCTGGTGGCGAGTTTTCACGGGATCATCCTCGGCTACTCGCGGCAATTCTTCGCCCTTGCCCGCGCCGGCTACCTGCCGGCCTCGCTGGCGAAACTGTCGCGCTTCCAGACGCCGCACCGGGCGATCATCGCCGGCGGCCTCATTGGCATCGCGGCGATCTACAGTGACGGCCTGATCAACCTCGGGGGCATGACGCTCACTGCCGCGATGATCACCATGGCCGTGTTCGGCGCCATCGTGATGTACATCATGAGCATGCTCAGCCTGTTCAAACTGCGCCGATCCGAACCGAATCTGGAGCGCACTTTCCGCGCCCCGTGTTATCCGCTGATCCCGCTGATCGCACTGGTGCTGGCCGTGGTGTGCCTGGTGGCGATGGCGTGGTTCAACACGTTGATCGGGCTGATCTTCCTCGGTTTCATGGCGGTCGGTTTCGGTTACTTCCTGCTGACCGGGCAACTGCGTGCCGCCGCACCGGCCGATGCAATGCTGACAGGCAATTGAGGGATTTCGGGTGTACCGGATGCAAGCGGCCTAGAATGGAACCACTGCGAAGTCACTTCGCTCAAACGTGGTAGGCAGCGTCGCACGGCGAAATCCTCGCCCGTCGAACTGCCTTTAAGGAGAGCCGTTATGCCCTGGTATGCCTGGTTGATTCTGGCCGTTGCAATCGGCTCGATCGTTGGCGGTCTGATGATGTTGCGAGACACCGCCAACAAGGTCGAACTGACCGATGAGGAACGCAAGCGTGTAGCCGCGCGCAACGCCGAAGCGGACGCCAAAGACGCGCAAGACCGCTAAAAGAAAACCCCGCCGGATTGGCGGGGTTTGTCTTTTCAGTACCAATTGGACTCATCTGCATGGTTTTTAGAAGTAGAAGTACGGTCACCATTTAATTTTCCATGGTTAAGATGGCGCTCTTGTTGCGGAGAGCTCCAAATGCGTTACTCGCAGGATCATAAAGCCCAGACCCATCAGCGCATCATCAAAGAGGCTTCGGCACGCTTTCGCAAGGACGGAATCGGCGCGACAGGTCTGCAACCCCTGATGAAAGCGTTGGGCTTGACCCATGGCGGTTTCTACTCGCACTTCAAATCCAAGGACGAACTGGTCGAGAAGGCCTTGCAGGAGGCCGGTAACCAGGTCGACGGCTTATGTGCCGAGATTTTTTCACAGGATAATGCGCTGGATGTGTTTATCGAGACGTACCTGTCCGAATGGCATCAAACGTCGCCCCATGAAGGCTGCCCGTTGCTGACCATTTCTTCGGAGCTGGGCCTGCGTGGCCAGCCAAGTCCCACCAGTGACATGGTTCTCAACGCACGGCTGGAGCAGATCGGGAACTGCCTCGAAAGCGAGAACAGCGCTGACCGCGCCATTGTCATCATGTCGACACTGGTCGGCGCGCTGCTGCTCTCACGCAGTATCGCGGATACCGAGTTTGCGCAACGCATCCTCGATGTCACCCGCGATCACCTCAAGAACCGCGACTAAGCCTGCCAGCGTTTGAACAACACACTGGCATTGACCCCACCAAACCCGAAACCGTTGGACAGTGCATACTCGATCGACATGGGCCGCGCCTGGCCATGAACGATGTCCACCCCTGCGCTCGCCGGATCGGGGTTGTCGAAGTTCAGTGTCGGCGGTACCACTTGATCGCGAATGGCCAACAGCGTGAAGATCGCCTCAAGCCCGCCGGCAGCACCAAGCAGATGTCCAGTGGCGGATTTGGTCGAGGTCACGGCGATTTTATTTCGCGTGCCGAACAACGCTTTGATCGCCGCCAGCTCACCGAGGTCGCCCACTGGCGTCGAGGTCGCGTGAGCATTGAGGTGCTGCACCTGATCCGGCTCGACACCCGCCTGCGCCAGTGCCAGTGTCATCGCACGCCGCGCACCGCTGCCATCTTCAGGCCCGGCGGTCAGGTGATAGGCGTCAGCAGTGGTGCCATAACCGACCAGTTCCGCCAACGGTTGCGCGCCACGAGCCAACGCATGCTCCAGGGATTCGATCACCAACAGCCCCGCGCCCTCACCCATGACGAAACCGTCGCGACCGCTGTCGAACGGCCGTGACGCGCGCTCCGGGGTATCGTTATAACCGCTCGACAGTGCCCGCGCTGCAGCGAACCCGGCGAGACTGACGCGGTCGATGCAGGCTTCCGCGCCGCCACACACCGCAATGTCCGCCTCACCGGCGCGGATCAATCGCGCCGCATCGCCAATCGCCTGAACACCCGCAGCGCACGCTGTCACCGGAGCCCCCAATGGTCCTTTGAGGCCATGCTGAATGGACACGTGTCCCGCCGCGAGATTGACCAGAAAGGAGGGAATGGTGAACGGCGACAGGCGTCGCGGGCCACGACTGTCCGTCGTGCGCACGGCGTCGGCAATCGCACCAAAACCACCGACGCCGGAGCCGATGATCGTCGCGGTACGCTCCTGGCTTTGGCCCTCAGAAGGATGCCAGCCAGCCTGCTCCAACGCTTGCCGGGCAGCCTCCATGGCAAACAGAATAAAGCGGTCCATCTTCTTCTGTTCTTTTGGCGGTGTCGCACGATCCGGATCGAAACCTGCTTCAGCATCCTCTTCCAGTGTCGGCACCGCGCCGCCGACTCGCGTGGGCAAATCAGCGACCACTGCCTCAGGCAAATGACGCAAACCGGAACGTCCCGCCAGCAAACGCTGCCAGACGACTTCGACCTCGCTGCCCAACGGTGAAACCAGGCCCATGCCCGTGACGACTATTCGACGCGAATCCATACCGTGGTGACCTCTGATCAGTTTAATTACCGGACTTGTAGCGTTGGGCGGCGGCACTGCGGGAAAGATTCGGCGCCATGACATGGCGAGCTGCAACGAATGCCTGCCATTCGCCTGCGTCCGGCAGCGAAGGAATGGTGATCAACTCACCTTGATCCAGACCGGCCAATGCCGCATCGACCATTTCGCCCGCGTCCATGACCATTTCCTCCGGAATACCACTGGCATCGATACCCGAGCGCTCCCAGATTTCAGTACGGGTCACGCCAGGCAACACCGCCTGGACTTGCACACCGGTGCCGTCGAGTTCTGCGTTCAAGGATTGCGTCAGGCTCAGCACATAGGCTTTGCTGGCGCTGTAGGTGGCATTGAAACGCTCCGGGAACAAGGCCACTACCGAGGCGATATTGATGATCGTGCCGCGACCGGCCTTGGCGAAACTGGCAGCCGCTGCCGAGGCCAGACGCGTGACGGCGGTGATGTTCAGCTGGATCAGTCGCTCCAGTTGCTCCATATCGGAGTTGGCCAAAAGCCCATCGGCGGCGACACCTGCGTTGTTGACCAGCAGGCTGATGTTCGAATCGCTGCGCAAACGCTGCTCCAGTTTGAGTACGTCATCCTTCTGCGTCAGGTCGGCCTTGAGCACTTCAACCTGAACGCCATGCGTCTCGCGCAAAGTGCGCGCAGCATTTTCGAGACGCTCCTGGTCACGGGCCACCAGCAGCAGATCAAAACCGCGCGCGGCCAAGCGCTCGGCGTAAATCGCCCCGATACCAGACGATGCGCCAGTGACGAGAGCCATACCTTGGTTTTTTGCGGAAGTCATGCCAGTACTCCTGAAAATGCGCGAAATGAGAATGGCCGCCGAAGAACAGGGAATCCGGGGCGGTGATTTATTATAGGCATAATCAAAAACGAATATGATAGCCGTAATTTTTAATCAACCGACGAATGCCCTGTGAATCTACGGCGGCAGACTGCGGCGAAGCGAACAAAAAAGGCCGGTCAATGACCGGCCCCCTTGGCGTTGAACAATGAGCTTAGTTCACTTCCAGCTTTTCACGATTACGATCCAGGATCGCCTTGCCGATGCCCTTCACTTCCAGCAATTCATCCACCGAGGAGAAAGGCCCGTTTGTTTCACGATAGGCAACAATCGCATTGGCCTTGGCTTCCCCAATACCAGACAGCTCTTTTTGTAGCGTTGCGGCGTCCGCGTCGTTCAGGTTCAGTTTTGGACTTTCAGCAGTGGCCGCGGCATCAATCACCACAGCAGCTTTCGGCGCCTGTTCGGGAGCCACGGGTGCCGCTATTGCTGTAATCGACGCGCTGGTGAGCAGGGCAAAAATCAGGGAACAGAAGTAACCGGTACGCATAAGTGACGCTCCATCATCATTTGAGAAAGCAGCTTTTTCCCAAGCTGCTCTCCAAAAGTAGGTCATGCTGGAGACAAGTCAAAAATGTGACAGTTACAGAATGTGAAACAATCAGGGCTCGAGGCGGCGCTGCTGATAGATCCAGTCGACGATCTCGCCGTCCGGCATATAGCCGCTGACGGTTTCGCGCAGCAGTTGACGGACGCGTGCGTAATCATCGCGCTCCACGGCCAGAAGCAATTCGTTCAAGCGGGTTTTCAGCACATCCCACGGCAGGTGATCTTCGCTCGCCGTCATGATCATAGGGTGCTGGGTGGCCGCCACGTTGTCGCCGATCAACAGCTCTTCGTAGAGCTTTTCACCTGGCCGCAGCCCGGTGAACTCGATGGAAATATCACCCTGCGGATTGCGTTCGGAGCGGATGCTCAAGCCCGACAGGTGGATCATTTTTTCAGCCAGCTCGACGATTTTCACCGGCTCGCCCATGTCCAGCACGAACACATCCCCGCCCTGCCCCATGGAGCCGGCCTGGATCACCAGTTGGGCGGCTTCAGGAATGGTCATGAAGTAGCGGGTGATTTTCGGGTGAGTGACCGTCAGCGGGCCACCGGACTTGATCTGGCTGTGGAACAGCGGGATCACCGACCCCGAGGAGCCGAGGACATTGCCGAAACGCACCATGGTGAACCGGGTTTTGTTGACCCGCGACACGTTGGCACTGTCACCAAACAATACCGGGGCGGTTTCACGGCTGAGGGCCTGCAGTGTCAACTCGGCCAGACGCTTGGTGCTGCCCATGATGTTCGTGGGGCGCACGGCCTTATCAGTGGAAATAAGCACGAAATTCGATACGCCCGACTGCAAGGCTGCCTGCGCCGTATTGAGGGTGCCAATCACGTTGTTCAGCACACCTTCAGCAATATTGTGCTCAACCATCGGCACATGCTTATAGGCCGCAGCGTGATACACGGTGTCGACTTTCCAGGTTTTCATCACATCCAGCAGCTTGTCCTGATGGCGGATGGAACCGAGGATAGGCAACAGACGCACCGGAACCGACTGCCGGCAACCCCGTTGCTCAAGTTCGCAGAGAATGCTGTAGAGGTTGAATTCGCTGTGTTCGAACAACACGAGCGTGGTCGGCCCGAGGGTGAAGATCTGCCGGCACAACTCGGAACCGATCGAACCACCCGCGCCTGTGACCATCACCACCTTGCCCGTGATGCAACGCGCCAACAGATCCGGCTGGGCCGGTACAGCGTCACGTCCGAGCAAGTCGGCGATATCCACTTCCTGGATATCCTCGACCTTGACCCGACCACTGGCCAGGTCGGTGAAATTCGGCACACTGCGCACGTGCAGCGGGAAACCCTCGAGCAGGTTGAGGATTTCCCGGCGCCTGGCGCGGGTCGACGACGGCAGCGCGAGGAGTATCTCCTGGGCACCAGTGACGTCGATCATGTGTTGAATATGCTTGGGTTTATAGACCTGAAGCCCGGAAATCGAACGATCAGAAATCCCCGGATCATCGTCGATGAAGGCCACCGGACGCATGACGCGGCCCATGCGCAGAGCCGCGACCAACTGGTTGCCGGCGACACCGGCACCGTACACGGCAACCTTGGTCAAACCGTCATCGCGGCTGGTAAACGGTACGTGTTGAGCTGCGGTAAACCAGTCGCCCATGAAAAACTGACGCATGCACAGGCGCAGCCCGCCGATGATCATCATGCTCAACCACCAGTAGTTGAAGATGATCGAGCGCGGCACCACCGCTTCGTGATTGCTGTACCAGTAAACGACCACGGCCAGTATCAGCGAGGACAGGCTGACTGCCTTGACAATGGCAATCAGGGCATCGTTACCGAAGTAACGCATCACCGCCCGGTACATGCCAAAGCGAATAAAGAGTGGAATGGCGATGACAGGGGCGAAGGCAAAGAGCCAGATGTGGGCCTTCAAGGGGTTGTACATGTCATCGATGCCGAGGCGCACGATGAACGACAACCAGAGAGCAACCCAGACCAGAACGACGTCGGTAGCCACCTGCAGCAAACGTTTTTGCTTACGAGGCAAACCCAGCAAGACAGTCCGCACTTTATCCATTCAGCCGCTCGAGCACTTGGCTCCCTCCTTAAACAGTCGACGGCGAGCATTGTAACCTCAATGCTGGCGTCTTCATCTGAATAATTGGCCCGAGAAAAGGTGAATTCGCTCTCGGACTAAACGCGGTGACCCTATAGAATTTCACCATTGCCTTCTCGCAACCCAGATGAACCAGGAATTAATCAGACAATGATCCCAGTAGTTGTACTCGGCGACTCTCACGCATCGGTATTCAACTCCGAAACACTGAGAGCACTGCTTCCCGAATACACGTTCGAAGTGACTTCGGTAGGAGGGGCAACCGTTTCCGGATTGAAAAATCCAAACGCCGTAACTCAGGCCATGCCACAGTTCACTGCAGCGCTGGAGGCGACAACCGCCAAAACGGCGATCGTAATGCTAGGTGAGGTCGACACCGGTTTTGTGATTTGGTATCGAGCGCAAAAGCACGGCAGCGCCGTATCGCAAATGTTGCAAACGGCAGTTGATAACTATCGGAAGCTTCTTCAAGACATTCAACAGACCCATCATGTGATCTGCATCAGCACCCCCCTTCCAACCATTCGAGATGGCATGGATTGGGGCGAGGTTGCCAATTTGCGCAAGGAAGTGCAGGCCACTCTTGCTGAAAGAACCCGGCTGACTATTGAGTTCAATAGTTTGATGGAGGCTTTTTGCGCCAAGCAGGGCATCAGTCATATAAATATGGACAGTCTGTCGATGGACGCAACGGGATTTCTCAAAGAAACGCTTCGAAACCCCGATCCGAGCGATCATCACTACGACCCTTCTGCCCATGCGCAAATGATTGCCCCGCTGCTGGCTCCGATGCTTGAATGTTACGCGCATTCGGATCAATCAAGCGGTGTAACCCAGCCTGTCGAAGAACATCTCGCAAAGAGCAAGCCGATGCTCTTGGGCAGGCTGGTGGAGCGTTTCTTTCGCCGCAGGTGAGGTGAACCTGTCAGGCGTTGTTCCATACGCCTTTCGGAGAACCCGTGCGAATGTAATCGGCAAATGGGTCGCCGCCCGGGATTTCCACACCATGTTGTTCGGCATAGACATCGGGCTGGAAGTCTGAGCGAGGCAACTGCGGGTTTATGCCGCTGGCCCATGCGCGAACATACAAGCGCGCGTCTCGCTCACTGCTGTCGAGCAAGCCCGAGTCCGAAATCAACTGAACATCACGTTTTTCCTGTTGAGCGCGTACAGCGGCTTTAACACCGACAGACTCAAGTTCCGCAACATACCTGTCCATATCGAAGTAGATTTTCGATGCTGCATGACTCTTGGCGACTGCCTCTGCATACAGTTCACTGGAGTCGGCCAGTGCGAAAATTTTTCGCACTGCGCTGTCAACATCAAGATAATCAGCGATGCAGGAATCGCGTAGTCCGGCAAATGAAAGGAAGTCAGATATGCCTGTCGCTTTGTCGAAGCAGAGCACTGGCAATCGCGCATCGAAAGCATCAATGGCAACGTTCGGCAACGGGTCCAATCGAGAAGAGATAAACAATAGGTCAGCTTCTTCATACGCCGTTGCAATAGCGGACGTCTCGTCCAGCATCACGAAGCGATCCTCCAGCCCCGAACGCTTGATCTGATCGGCGAGATATACCGAATAGCCATCTTCTACATCAGGGTTAAAGCCTTTACCGATCCAGACAAAACGAAACTTCTCCCCACCGGGAGTCAGCATGGTTTTGATCGCGCATTGAATGAAGATGTCGGCGCCTTTTCGGAAGTTGACATAGCCAGCGCCGAGAATTACGAACTTCCTCTCAGTATCGGTGGCAGGCCGCATCTTGCCGCGCAAGTAATCAGACTCCAACTGCTGCTTTTCCTGTTCGACAGCTAGCGCGGGCAGCGCGCAATGACCCTGAGGAATAATGTGGGCGCTCAGAGGTTTCAGGGCCGGACATAGATCTTTGGCACTTTGCCACGTGATGTCCGCGGAAAACACCAGGTCGCTAGACCACAACTTGGCATCCGAAAACAGCGCGGCGGAATTGGGATAGGCGGACGCAAATTCATGGATCAACGGAATGGCAGGCACGAAATGCCGGGCCAGTGGTTCCAGAACCACCCGGCACTCCATGCTGTTAACCAGTGCGAACTTAAAATTGAATTCGCTGCACAGTTTTTCAATGGCAAACTGTGTATAGGGAAGATTGTTTTTCAGTCGCGGGCTCGCCATTGTCGCAACCGCTGCATCTTCGAAGTCCTCAAGAAGCGGACCATTGCCGAGCAAAAGAGCGACTACGTTGTAACTGGCGGATAAACGTTGTACCAGGTTAAGGGCAAGTATCGGCGCACCTGATCGGGATGCTTCGTGACTGACGATCATGACCGTTTCACGCGAAGGATCAAACTGGCGACTGTCGGACATTTTGATTCTAGGCAGAGTCACGATACGCCAGCTTTCCTGAAAACCGTGATTCAGATAATGGGCAACCGGATCAATTGCCGTGCCGAGATCCGGATTCATTTTCAGATAGAGCGCCGCGTCAAAATTGTCTGGCAGCCTGCTCACGCCATGTCCAACCTGAACGACCGCCGGCGGCTCAACCACAGGAGCATCAGCGGGTGCCTTTAGCTCGCTTACAGGTTGCCGGGGCAACTCGGAGGTCTCAACGCTCTCTGATCGTTGGACAAAGAGCCGGGACAGCTTCGAGAAAAAACTATTGCGAGCCAAAATCTATTCCTTCTAATTAAGCAGTTTCAAGGGATCAAGTGCTTCTGCACCTGTGATGAGCGGTGCAGTGTTTCCCAGCCTCTCACCTATCTCGAACCATAAATGTCCACAAACCGAAACGTGTCATGCGCCACCTGATTTCGCAGTCCGTGAGACAGGCGGGCAATAATCTATCTGGGGGCGCATGATACACATCCCGGCCGGTTTTCCGACACTTGCGCAGCAGCCCTAATCGGCTATGGGTGGCAGGGAGCGCCCACGACGCAACTCACTGCCCAACTACTAAGATCGCTCAAGTTCGCCCGCTCGGTACTTAACTGCCAGCCAGACAAGTGGCAAGTACGCCACAGCCAACCCCAGTGCACCGTCCACTTTCAAGTAGCTCACGCACAGCGCAATCGGCAGCAGCCAGAACACATTGATCAGCCCAACCGCCGCCGTCACGGGCAAGTGTTTGCCGAACCGTCGGGACGCGAACTGATAGGCGTGGCTGCGATGCGCCTCGTAGACTTTATCGCCGCGCAACAATCGACGCATCAACGTGAACGTTGCATCAACGATGAACACGCCAAGCAGTATCAGCCAGACCCACAGTAATCCGGGATCAGTCCATGCCGCCTGCAGCGACAACACGCCAAGGATGATACCGAGGAAGCCACTGCCCGCATCGCCCATGAAAATTTTTGCCGGGGGAAAGTTCCAGCACAGAAAACCGGCTGCGCAGACCGCCAGCAACGCAGGTGGCCACAACATTTGCGGGAAGCCACTGAGCCAGTAAATCAGACAGGCACCCGCGCACGTCGTGACGGCTTCGACACCGGCAATACCGTCGATACCATCCATGAAGTTGTAGAGATTAAGCATCCAGACAAGATAAAACAGCGCGAGTAAATGCCCGAGCCATCCCAGATCAACGCTGACACCGGCAATCACCAACGGTGATAGCCCACCTACCCAGTAAACGCCCCAAGCGGCAGCAGAAAAATGCGCCAGCAGGCGCCAGCGGGCAGCGATGTGACCGTGATCATCCAGAAAACCGATAACCGCCGTGATACCGCCGGCGCCGACCAAGGCAATCAACGCGTCCCTGGTTGTCAGCCCGACAGCGAACAAAACGCACAAGGCGAAGATAAAAGTCAGGACGATGGCGACCCCGCCACCACGCGGTGTCGGGATCGAGTGGGAACTGCGTTGATTGGGAATATCGATCAGGCTGCGCGAAATCGCATAACGACGTAAAAAACCCGTCAGTGCGAACGACAGGATCGCAACAACCGGAACTAGCCACCAGTCATTCATTTTTTCGAGCATCCAGGAATGGTTTTACTGTGGCGTCCAGAGTTCGCGGAAAAGTTACCGGCGGAACCCAGCCCAACAGACGTTGATTCTTACTGATATCGACTTCCAGCGAACCAAAAATGCGCTGTGCGACGGCTTCTTTACCCAATAGTTTCGCCGCAGCGCTCATCAGGCTCACCGGCAATGGTAATAACAGAGAGGGTTTGTGCAGCGCAGCGGACAGACTGCGTAACAACTCGGTTGTAGAAACGTCATGTCCGTCGCTGACCAGAAAGATCTGGTTAGCCGCCGAGGGGTGCGTCATACACGTCACGATCAAATCCACCAGATTATCCAGACTGACCAGACTGCGCTTGTTATGCACCGCACCGAACGGCAATGGCACCGCGCGTTGTAGCCAGCGAATCATGCTGAGGAAGTTGGCTTTGACGCCCGCGCCATACACCAGAACGGGCCGGATGATGACCACTTCCATTCCGGTAGCGATTGCGAGTGCCTTCAAGCCAAGTTCGGCCTCAAGTTTGGAAATGCCATAAGGGTCGAGGGGCGCGGGCGTGTCATCTGCTGTAAACGCAATGCCAGGCAAAGTTGATTCGCCATTGACCTTGATCGAACTGATGTAAATGAAGCGCTTCACGCCTGCATTTGCAGCCTGCCGGGCCAGATTCAATGTGGCATCGACATTTACCCGCCGAAACTCGCTCAGCGGATCAGCAGCGGATTCGTCCATGACATGAACCCGTGCCGCGCAATGCACCACCACATCAACCTGATCAAGCGCATCTCGCCAATCGACATCAGCCGTCAGATCCGCAAACAGGAAACGCCGAATGGACTGGGGTAGATCGCTACATTCCCTGCGCAACGCGGCAATCAGGGAATACTGCCCGTGGGTATCCAGGTGTCGCAGCAAGGCACCACCCAAAAAGCCTGAGCCGCCGGTGACAAGTACTGTTTCAACTTTCATTGTTCAGGCTCGGTAACGAATATTGACGCTTGAAATTGCATCACGACTACTGACCATCAAACTATCCAGAAGAGGATTGGACCCCGCTGCAAACAGCGAGGCCAAACGACGCGCCAGTGGAAACCGTGATGCCTTGAAGGACAAGCCCGTGACACTGATTATCGCGATATGAATCAGGCGATTTTCGCGGCGACCCTCAGGGCCAGATCACGCGCATAACGCCGAAGCTCTGGAACAGCCGTGGCCTCCCAGAATTGCGCTTTGAGCATTGGCCCGACGTAACTCAGCCAACTGACGGGGGCACCGTGCTCATCCTGAACAGAAAGCGCCTCGTCGACGCAAATGCCCAAGCCAAGTTTATCCAATCGAATCAGCCCCGCCTGCCGCAATTGCACGATCAAGCGATCTTCGACCCGCGCCAGATTGGAATTAGGTCCGGTGCAATTGATGATATGCGAAACATCCAGAGTCTCTAGTGCCGCAGTGCCACGCCGCCCGACTCGAACGCGCAAACCATTGGGCAACACTTCGATATCCTGGATTCTGCCGGCCATCGGCTTCAGCCTGCCCTGCTCCAACTGCGCGGAAAACGCCGCATACGAATCGGGTGCGACTCTGTGGCGATGGGCGTCCCAATACACCTGGACGTGACGCAGGAAGCGCTGACGCTCTGCCTCGCTCAGACGCTCCCACAGTTGTGCGGTGATGGGACGCACGGCGGCGATGACATCGCGCCAGTCGACGCCATCCTTCGCGGCAACACGAACCAGTGAACGCATCTGGCGCAGATAGCTGCGCACGCTCGGAGCGGAGGCCAGAAGCGTCTGAACCACCTCACCGGCGATGCTATCGACATGTCCCGAAGTACGATGAGGCAACGGTTGAACGCCTCGCCGTGACAGCATGTACACCGGCCCGGTGTGCCCTTGCTGATCCAGCGTCAGGGCCACATCCAGTGCCGTCAATCCTGCGCCCAGCAACAGGACCGGCGCTTGAGGATCGATGGGCACCTCGATTTCCCCCGACCACGGATCAGCGAGATAGCGCCCTGCAGCCCGGGGAGTGGAGGTAATGGCCGGGTTGAACGGTGCAAAGTTGCCGAATGCGAGAATCACATGATCGGCCAATATTTCCCGGCCATCAGCAATACGTATCCGAGCTTTTCCGTCCTGCGCTTTAATACTGTGAGCTTCGGTGGTGATCCGCTCGAAACTGACGCCCTCACGGCACTGATGCTCAGCCTCGGCGAGCAGCCCTGACAGGTATTCACCGTAGAGCTTGCGAGGAACAAAAGACCCCGCCACTGTACCCGGCAGGCGGGTCTCGCAAAAACGCAGGAAATGGTCAGGCTGATCAACCAGCGCGGTCATGTTCCCCGCCGGCACGTTCAGCAAGTGCCTCGAACTGTTGGTTCCATAGGCCAGACCACGGGCCATTTCACCGGAACGGTTGAGCAACACCACTCGAGTATCAGGCTTGCACATCTGGAGGAATTGAACAGCGGTTACCGCACCACTGAATCCGGCACCAATGATGACCAGAGTCTTCAACGTTCGATCCGCCCAACCAGGTAATGCATGATCTTCGCGACAGACGCGGACACATCTTCTTCAAGTGTGTTGATCGTGATATCCGGGTTCAGCGGGGGCTCGTACAACGAGTCGATGCCGGTAAAATTCTTGATCATGCCCGAGCGCGCCTTGCCGTACAGCCCCTTCGGATCGCGACGCTCGCACTCAGGCAACGGCGTACTGATGTAGACCTCAACGAAGAACTCGTCACCGATCACATTCCTGGCCAACGCCCGATCAAGCCGAAACGGGGAAATGAATGCGCTGACGACGATCAGGCCAGCGTCAACGAACAGCTTGCCCACTTCAGCGATCCGGCGGATGTTTTCCGCCCGATCATGATCATTGAACCCCAGATCGTTGCACAGACCGAGACGCATGTTGTCCCCGTCCAGCAAATAGGTATGACGATTATCTTCAAGGAGTGCCTGCTCAAGAGCGTTGGCGATCGTCGACTTGCCGGCACCGCTAAGCCCGGTAAACCAAAGAACCACCGGGCGCTGCTGTTTAAGAGCGCTGCGCTGCTCCCGGTCGACAACCATTTGATGAGCGACAAGATTTTCCGTCATCGAAACTACACCGCAGTTATATACACATTGACTTAAATCAGGTTTTTCAACGCTGACAGACATTAGATCTGCGAGCATTAAACCCAAGTTCGTAATTAAGCGTGAAGAATAGACCCCGCGTCTGCCGGCGCCAAGAAAAACCTCGACACGGGGATAAGAGCGGACAGTGTTACTTGGCTAATGCCCATATCTGTAACAACTCTTTTACATAAACAGAAACGGATTTTGGAGGCGTGGAATTCGACGACAGCTTTGACATTAACCCCTCTTCGGCAAGCAGTCGCTTCAATGCGCTTTCAAGGCCCGAGACGCTACCAGGCTCAAACAGCAATCCATTGAAGTCGTGCGTGACGGCCTCAGCGATTCCAGGCACATCTGAAGCCACTACCGGGCAACCGGCAGCCTGCGCTGAATAGACGACCAGAGGCGTGTTTTCATTCCAGACAGAGGGGACTATCAGCGCGTCGAGCCCGCCCAATACATCGAATATGTCTTCGTTGGCGAAGGTGCCGCAAAACGTAACGGTTTCGTTGCCAGCCGCGAGCCGATGCAAACCGGCCACATAGTCGGGGAAATCCGTCTGCTTGCCGTAGATTCTCAACTGTACATCGCGTGAAGAAAACGGCTGCAGCGCCTCCAGCAGCACATGGCAGCCTTTGTGTGACGCGAGCGTACCAATGAACCCCAACACCATCGGACGCTCACGGCGCGCTCTGTCTCGCACCACAACTGGCTGGTCAAGGTTGATGCCGTAGGACGATCTGACCACGATGTCTGCTCGCACGCCATAACGGGCCAGCAGCGTTTCGATCATCTGGTTAGGCGCGATGATGCCCTGCAGCATATTCAGTCGCCGGACATTACGTTCAAGACGCCCTTTCAATGCGCGCACCTCGCGCCCCAGAGAACCCGATGGCATCTGCGGTGAGCAAGCAATACGCACGAGCATGTCGCTGATGACATCCGGAACCGCAGTGGCCAGTCTGCCCATGCGTTCAGGCATCTGACTGGCAGCAAAATGCACGACACAGTTCCCCGCATCCGTACTTGGACCCGCACATGTCCGTCCGCCACAACGCAGCAATTGCCCGGTCGGGCAAATACTCCAGAAGTCGGTTGGCGTGTAAAACGCAGGCACACCGGCAGCGACCGCTTTTTCGATCAGGCCAGTGCCGAGACGATTGAGGTGAAAGAAATGCACGACATCCGGCTTGAACGCTTCCAGCAAATGCCCGAAAAAGTCAGCGGCCAGATGATTGTCATAACCGACTTCGATCTTTGAAGTTTGATCGCCCATGGGCACATAGGCGTGCCGAAAACGATCAACCAGAATCGAGTCGTAACGATATTGATCGAAGCGCTCACCGTCCGCGAGCGCCTCGCTAGCCGGATAGCCCGTGAAAACCCTGACCTCATGGCCAAGGGCGGTCAATACGCGAGCGACGGACAGCGTCAAAACTTCAGTACCCGCGGAAAACTCCGGGAAAAACTGATGAACCGTAAGCAGAACCTTCATTTGCGACCAACATTCGCACCGAGTAGACGGTAACTCACCCGACTACCCTCACTTCTGCTGTTCGTTCTTGGCCCACTCGAAGGTTCGCACGATCCCTTCCTTCATCGAAACCTTGGGCTCCCAGCCCAATTCGTCGCGCGCCAGATCGTTGCTCAGTACACTCACCGGCACATCGAAAGGACGACCCGGCTTGTAGTTGCGGGCAACAGGCTCACCGCTGACGTCTTCGATCATCGACATGAGGCTGTTCAGGCTCGTACCCACGCCGGAACTGATGTTGAAGACACTGGCGCTACCCGAGTAAGTAGCCGCCTTGGCAAACGCCTCGGCCACATCACTGACATGCAGGAAATCACGCTCGACGCTGCCATCACCCCAGATCTCGATCGGCAAGCCCTTCAGAACGTTATGGATGAATACACCCACCGCGCCCTGCGCCGTTTCCACGCGCTGACGCTCTCCGTAAGGGTTGGCTACCCGCAGAACAACAGGCTTGATGCCATACAGATGGTTGTACATCTGCAGATATTTCTCGATGGTCAGCTTGGTGATGCCATAGGAAACTTCTGGATCTGTCGGGTGCTTTTCATCGATCGGCAGGTACTTCGGCGCGCCATAGACAGTGCCGCCGGAAGAAATGAAAACGATTCTGCCAACCTTGTGCGCGACCATTGCATTGAGCAGTTGCAGACTTGCAACCACATTGCTCTGGACATCGTAGACCGGGTCTTCATTCGAGCTTTTCGGCAGCGTGGTGGAGACCAGATGAAAAACAACATCTGCACCTTCTACTGCCTTGTTGATATCACTGGTGGACGACAAATCGCCTGTCATCCATTCGACACATTCATGAGATAAAAACTTACGATATTCAACTACGCGAGGACGCTCAAAAACTCGAATAGAGTGACCATCTAACAACAAACGATCAACAATCGTTGATCCGATAAAACCGCCACCACCAAATACTGTAATTTTCATAAAAACTCTCGACTGACATCGAAAAAATGACAAAAAAATTGAATTTAATCAGCCAATAAAAATGACAAAAAAATTAACACAAAAGCGACAAAGCGTCAAGAAACCAACACTTTCAACTTTTGCGCAAACTTTTTAATCAATGGGTTTTTCAGCAAGTATCTAGCAAATGGATATTGGCGAACTTGTGAAATTAACAACCGTAGAATTCCGGCCTTGACTGGAATCTCAGTTTGCGCATCATTTGTCAGGCAATGCGTAGAGTAGAGATGATCCAGATAAGATGTCACACGGCGGTTCTCCAACGCAGTGGTCGCCAGCTCTCTCGCGAGCCCTGCCGGCATGAACGGTTGCGGTGACTGCGCCCTGTTGGCTTGAGCCTCATCCAAGATCTGTAACCACTGACGATTGGTCGCGGCTGCAGTGTAATGAGCCTCGATCAACTGCCGGCATGCCTGCGCCTTTCGCTCACGCATCGCCGGATCTTTCGACAGCGCCTGCAATACGTCAACATAGCGACTGACCTCGTCTTCGCCGTGCGGGACCAGATACCCGGTTTCGTTCCCCACCAACTCATCCTGTCCACCGACATCGGCGACCACCGGCACAACGCCTGCTGCCATTGACTCAAGAAGTGCGACCGAGATGCCCTCGTATTCCGAAGGCATCAGCAACACATCTGAAATTGCCAATAATGAGAGCCACTCAGCATGCGGTTTCGCACCAATTACATGAACTTCTGCACCCAAGCCATACTGCTTGATTGATGCCTCGAACGCCGGACGTAATTCGCCCTCACCGATGATCAATGCATTGAAACGAATGCCAACCTGTTTCAACCCATGGAGAATTTCAGCCAGCTTCAGCGGTCGCTTCTGGTCACACATGCGCCCCGCAAAAATGATGGTAAAGGCCTGTTCATCGAGGCCTAGACCACGCTGTTTTTCAGCTCGCTGAGTTTGCGAAAGCGATACCGGATGCGACTTGATTCCCGTGTACATAACACGAACTTTCCCGGCATCAGCATTACGCTCCACCATCCACTCGGACAGATGGCGCGTACTGACCACGTTCATGTCCAGTGCATCCTGATATCCGACGCCAAATCGCGGATGCCCGCCGTTGAGCCAGTGCATTTCCTCGGTATGGCTCAAGTCCAGGAACGTCGTCGCTGGCGCATGCGTGCGCAAGTAAGGAAGAAGCTGATAACCCAACGTACTCCCGGCTACCAATACAGTGTCGATCTGTCTGGAGGCAATGAGATACAAGAGGAACCGTGGAAAATCTGACAGCGAAAGAATATTCGGCAGAATGAAGATATCCGCCGTCCACTCCGCAAACTTGTCCTGCCACCGATGATCAGCCTCAAGGGTAGCGCATACCGTTACATCAGCGCCGCCCGCAACGAGACCTTGAATGAGATCAATATTGACGCGATCAGCCCCGCCCTCCACCATCCACGGCAGCAAAAACATGACCCGTCTACCGCGCACATTGCCTTTCAATGAATTATTGAAGGCAACGCCCTCGGGCAATGTTTCATAGGCAGAGGGATAACGACGCTGAGGGCTAGGAACAGGCTTGAGCGGCAGTGCGAGTGAAGCGTCAAGGCCTTGTCCCGACGATACTTTGCTAAAGGTCTGCAGGAACTCTGCAATGGTAAAACCCCAATGACCGGCATCCGCCAGGCGAGCGAGAAAGGATGTTGGATCTCTGCCGTCGACGAGAGGCGCTACTTCTTCAGATAGCTGCAAGATGGCTGACTTGCGAACCACAATGCCTCTGACTTTGGGATGAGGGTGCTCGAGATAATATTTGCCCTGACTCAAGCTGTGCCGAACTGGCGTGCGCTGTTCTCCCGTTATTGTGCCGAAGGAGTTGCAAAAAGCGAACTCAGGGTTTGACTCTAGAAACCAGATACCTTTCTCGATAAATGTCGGATCAAACGCTGTTGCTGCATCAGCCAGAACTACATATTCAGGAAATGCCCAAACGTCATTCGCATAAGTGCACTCTGTACGATCAAGTACCTGCACACGCTTATCAACAGCTATAGCTTGCAAGAACTCATCGCCAAATTGCGGTGCCGTGCCAGCTTCAAAGCAAATCAGCCATTTCCAGGACTGGAATGTCTGACCCAGAAGGGATCGATACAGATTCGAAAAATTGCTGAGCGTAGCGCTCGCACTGCTGACGACAAGGACGTCAGCTTGCTGAAGACCAACACTCAAACCATTGATCGGTTCGTATCGATTCGCGATTTCAACCGGATCGGCACCTGGAAGAGCATCAATTTGCGCAGAGTTCGACATAAATAATTACTTCCCTGCGCCAAAACGCTGAAGACCTTTCAAAAACTTGACTACCGACAAGCTATTAACATCACGTAACCGCAAGAACGGTTTCTCTACGAATGTGTATGTCAGATGAGCGAGTGCGTATACGCACACAATGAAAATCGGGTAGACCAGCCACGGATTATCGTAAATACGCTCGTGTAATCCATATCGATTCAAAACATTAATTACCAATATAAAAGCAAAAATATGGCCGAGATAAATTGAATAGGAAATCAGGCTGGTATATTTCACGAACCGATTTACAATATTAAGCCGTGAAGCACTCAGTCTGAAAAAAGCAGGTATTAACGCCGCGAAAAATATCGCTGAGCACGTGAAAAACAATGATTGTTCCAGCTTGCTGCCAGCAGTCCATGGCATCCCTTGTCGAGTCAGGACAATCAATCCGACAGCGAATGCAAATGGCACATACCAAAATTTGGCCAGACGTTCAAAGATCGGTCGGTGCCAAGAGTAGAGATAAGCGATCAATACCCCGAAACCGATGGCATCAAGGCGGTACAACACTACATAACGTGCATCGTCATATCGCACTGACTGGATCGGCAATCCGATACGCGCAAGAAAAGGCACCACCATAAAGACCAGAATAACGATCGCTGCTGCGCGCTTGACGCCTGCGCCCAGCCCGATCATCAACAACATAACAAGCGGAAAGGTGTAGTAAAACCACTCTTCAACCGCCAGGCTCCAGGACAGACGATAGAAATCCGTCATGTTCCATGCAAAGTTCTGCGCAAACACTAAGTAGTGAAACTGCTCGGCGAATGTCGTAGCGCCCGCCCAGTCAAATCGCAACGAAACAAAAAAGAAGAAAATATAGAGCGGCAAAGTCCTCATCCAGCGCCGATACCAAAACTCTGTCAATCCGGCAATCTTCTGTTCGCGCCAATGCGCCGCCTCTTTTAGCAGAATCCTGCCGATAAGGAAGCCACTCAGACAAAAGAACAAATCAACACCGAAAGTCGCCAGAAATGCAAACCCGGCCAATACTGGATGCGGTGCCGAGTGCCCGAGCATATGTCCGAACACAACAAGCAGGCAGGCAATGGTCCGACAAACATCCAGGCCAAAGGAACGATGGGCATTCTGTACAGCGCCTGTTGCTTGAGGGTTATTCATCAATTTTCACTTCTTTAGTCCACAAAATGTCACAGCAACGTCCTTCCGGTGCCCTGAACTGACCTAGCGCGACGCGGGTAATGGCCATCGGCGCGAACTCTATGCGGTAAAGACACGACGCGAGACCTTCCTGCTTTTTGGTTTCGACAGGCGTCAAGGTCTTCAGATTGAATTGCTGATTGATGAATCCTTCCGGGCCTGCGCTCGCGGCATTCGCCGGATAAAGATGCAGGAAAAACTCATCCCCCAACTTTTCGATGTTACACGCTTGTACTTCCAGGGTGACCCCCGTACTCGTCACGGCCACATCCAACCCTTGCGGAAGAACGACCGGAGGTGCGACCGGTACGGGCAATTCAACTGCCTTGCCGACTCCTGTCCAGCGAGCGAAGGACAACACTCCTATCGCAATCAAGGCGAAAAAAAGGACACCACTCAATATCTTCAGATCGACCTTCACTCACTGCCCCACCATTACTGATTACTTTTGCATACGATAAAACCAGCGCTCCGCCCCATTTAGAAGCGGAAAAATGGCTCGGTCAGTTATCCTGGCAGATGCCCTGTTACCAGCTGCGAAGCCTGCGCACTACCTTACCGGCAAAGCGCCGCAGCGGATTGCTGACGATGGGGCTCGGCACTACGGGCGACAATGCTGCCGGGTTGAAAAATTCTTCCTGCCCCGTGAGCGCGATGAAATCCAGGTAGTTGAAACCGTGAATAGCTTCGATCTCTGCCCTCTCTTCGCTACTATTCATCAACTGATACAGAAGTTCGACACCAAACAGCCGGGTGCCAGGGCAACCGCCGATCTGGATTGCGAACATTGCCAGCAAGTAGCCGCTATTGGCCCCTTTTGGCGTTACCCACTTTTCACTTTCGGGAAACGCTTCAAGTATGTCGGTCAGCGACATGCCAATGTAGTGTTTCTTCTGAAAGTACCATTCCAGCCACATCCGGGCCCGCCTGTCCGGCCGCTCCCCACTCTCGTTGGATTGATCCGAGAAAATACGGTGCAGGGTCAGTCGCTCTTGAACAACATGGATATCGAAAATCTTCAGTAACCGTGTCCACATTTCGGCATCGTCTGTCTGCGCATGCGCGCTTCTATAGAGACCCGCCTGCTCATAGGCACTGCGTCTGACCAGCGCACTAGGGTGACACAACTGGTTTTCGTTGAAGAACAGCGAACGCAACCAGGCCGTCCGCGGTTTGTTCGGCTGATTGAACCATTCGACGACAAGTGGCTGGTTATTCTCGTCAATGCATTGAACATGCGAAAACACCGCACCTATGCCGGGATTTTCTTCGAGCACTGCCACTTGCTTTTCCAGCTTGTCCAGTTCCCAGGCATCATCCGAGTGGTGAATGGCAATATATTCACCGGAACTTTGCGATTCGATAGCACGATTGATGTTGTAGATATAACGGCGTGTTCTATCGTTCTGAACCTTGATGATTCTCGGGTCATTGTAGCTTTCGATAACGGCCCATGAACCATCTGGCGAAACGTCATCTACAATAATCAGCTCCCAATCAGTAAACGTCTGATTGATCACAGAATCGATTGCCTGCCCGATAAATTTTTCATGGTTATAGGAGGTAAGAACAACTGAAACTTTCGCCACTTTACGCTCCGTTACGCTTATTAGTTACACGCAATGCCTTGCGCAACGGAGCAGAAATTGCCCCGACAAATTGATACGCTGCAAGGTAATACTTATGCTTCAATGCAAATGCCTCACGACCAGCAATATGCGTTGAAATTTCCGCGTGAGAAAGTTCGAGATCAACTTTCAACTGGCTCGCTTCTTTCTTCGACTGGCCCAGCTCAATTACGAGACTTTCGCATTCAGAGCGCAACGCTTCAAGTTGAGCTTGTTGAGCGAGGCTGTGGACCTCCAGGTCATTATATTGGGTCTCTTGAGCGCTACAGTGCGCCTCCAGAGCATATATCTGCTCTTCTTTGCTCTTGGCGAAAGCAGCCCAAGTGTCGCGCTCTCCGACAAGCCACTCTTTATCCTTAAGCAGGTCAGCCATCTGTTCATTCAGACATTGGCGCATTTCACCCATGCGTTGATGCCTGCCGCGTAAAAGATCGATCCCCTTGAGCGCCACCGTCAACTGCTCTTGCGAGAAGCTTTCCTTCGCAGGCGGAATGACTTTTGAATAGCCATATTCCTCAAAATCCCTGGAGTAAAGCTCTTCAATCAGTTCCTTGGATCGTGGGCTGATGAATTCCGGCAGATAGGGGATCATGCTCTCGTTCGCGCGAGCAGTCGTAAACGGACTTACATATGACTCTGCGAGGTGAGCGCGTAGCGCAGCATCAAGCGCCGCAGTATCTTCTATTTTTGAGACGGCGCTGTAGGGGAAAAGTGCAGGCTGGAGCAAATCGTACTGAGGCGTCCAATGACAATCCTTGAAATTGTCGCGCTCGTGGACGTACAGATATTCGAGAAAACACTCGAAAGCCCCCGTCACATCTGACATGAGCTCAATCGGGTACTCGACAAAATCCTGCCCTTCATAAGGAACGATCTGCAACGGCTCGCGCAGCAGTATTTTCGATTGCCAGGCAGAAAAAATTCGTTTGTAGGGATTTCTCACCAGCGCAAAGCTGAAGTATTCATCGGCCTTTATCTGAGCAAGTCGCTCGGGGGATCTGACGAACAATCCGGGGGCGACGGCGAGCAACGTGTCATGAATGGCCAATTCTGGATCTGTTTCCGAACTGCTTTTCGCTTGCTGAACGGCCTGAACAACACCCTCAAGCTCTGCAAACCACCATTTCACGGACGTGCACGCCACCTTTGGAGTGGCCACGTAGAACAACTTCCGCTCATCCGAGACGCAGCTATTCCAGGAAAAATAGTCCAGCAAGCGCTGGTCATCACTACTCGTCATCACTTTTTTCTCAATTCTCATTGATTTTTATGCAAAGGGAAATTTTGCCGGTATACACGCTATATCGGACCAATGCCCGGCCTCTTCACCCATTCGAACATCCCTGTCCCGAGGCATCGGAAGGACTGATTCTCCCTTAGCAGATCAAGTTTTTAGAGCAGTTCAAGCGCCGGTTCATCTACGGACACATCCATATAACCAAACGACCTCGCCCCCTGATCCGACACCACCCTGAACATCGAAGCATCCAGAATCCGGTGGCACAGGGTTGGCTCACTCTCCGACCACACCCCACCGCCGACGAAGTATACGCCGGGGAGCATCACCATCTTGCAGCTGAACGTGACTCGAAACTCGCGCTCAGCGCCTTCACAGTCAAAATATTTCCCTTCATCGGGAAAACGTTGCCCGGTAATCACGACGCCGGACACCGTCCGGATGTGCATCGCAAAGAAAACCCGCGAGACCGCGTCTGTGAGTTTGCCCCGCATGACGATATCGTATTCGCCGCCGGCCTTGAGGACGTTACAACGACGCCCTTCTTTGTCGAACACCTCGAACGCGTCGATTCGAGCCCCTTGTTCGGGGTAAACCGTGGTCGACTCAGGCACCATTCCGGCATCGAAGTACTGGTCTTGCTCTGGCGCATTCTGCTCGGCTTCTACCGGGCTTGCCTCGACAGCAATCCTGTCCGTACCAATTGCGCGGAACTCTTCGATCAATCGAGGCTGTTCTTCGGCCGGTGCGTAGATCAGCTTTTGATAGGCTCGCACCACCTCCATCGGCGATCCGGTACAAACGCGTTCACCACGCTCCATCAAAATCGCCCGATCACACAATTCGACAACCTGCGGCCCAGAGTGGGACACGAAGAGAATCGAGGTACCCTTGGCCTTCAGCTCATCGAGCCTGGCGAAACACTTGCGCTGGAAGCGCTCGTCTCCGACCGCCAGCGCCTCATCGACAATGAGAATGTCCGGATCGACCATTGCCTGAACGGCAAACGCCAGGCGCACGATCATGCCGCTGGAGTACGTCTTGACAGGCTGATGAATGAACTCGCCAATGTCGGCGAATGCCGCAATGTCGGCGTAGCGCTCATCCACTTCCGCACGGCTCAGACCAAGAATCGCGGCGTTCATGTAGACGTTTTCGTGCCCGGTGAATTCCGGATTGAAACCGGAACCGAGTTCGAGCAGCGCGCCGATCCGGCCCAGGGTCTGAACATCGCCTACGGTCTGGTTCAACGTACCGCAGATGACCTGAAGCAACGTCGATTTGCCGCTGCCATTACGGCCGACAATACCGACCGTCTCGCCTTTTTTGATTTCGAACGAGACGTCCTTGAGCGCCCAGAACTCCCGATAATATTGTTTGCGCTGACCAGCAACCATCTGCATGAGACGATCGCGAGGCTTGTCGTAAATGTGATAACACTTGCTGACATTCTGCAGCTTGATCGCGATTTCAGAGGACATCGGCAAACCCCTTTCTAGTCTTCTGGAAGAAGGCGAACCCCAGGTAAGCCACTGCAATCGCTATACATGTGTAGATGCCGAGCAACGGCCAATCAGGCTGCTGTCCGAAAAACAGTACGGCCCTCACGTTCTCCACAGCCACGGTGAGCGGGTTGAGCAACAGTAGATGCCGATACTCCTCCGGCACCGCCGTCGCAGGATAGAAAATCGGCGCGAGGAACATCAGGCCACTGGTCACCAGACCAATGAAATGCGCGACATCTCGCATGTAAACGCCGATGGCGGCCAACCCCCATGACAGGCCCAGGATGATCAGCACCAGAGGCGCGATGACCAATGGCAGATAAAACAATGTGAGCGGCGGGACGCCAAAAAACACCCCGTAAGCCAGCAACCACACAATCAGACTGACCAACGCATGGAACAAGGAAGAGCCGGCAATTACGCACGGCAGGATTTCCAGTGGAAACACGACCTTCTTCACGTAATTGGCGTTTGAAATGATCAAATTGGGCGCGCGCGTGACGCACTCCGCGAACAGGTTGAAAACCATCAGGCCGGCGAACAGAATCAACGCGAACTCGGCTTTCGAATCACCGGCTCCTGCCCAGCGCGAATTGAAAATGAAGCTGAACACGAATGTGTAGATCGCCAGCATCACGATCGGATTGAAGAACGACCAGAGAATGCCCATAAAGGAGCCGCGGTAGCGGCCGATGACTTCGCGCTTGATCAAAGCAACGATCAATGCGCGATTACGCCAGACACTGGAGAACATGACGCCAGGCGCCGCTGAAAATTTCTGCATTAACCTGCGACCTCAAAAAAACTCATTTTCAACCCCTTCTCGAACCATTCATCATCAAACTCCTTTGAAAATGGTCGCTACTGCAAGCCCAAGATTTCCCAAGAGCGTCTGGCGGTAAATACCCGAGCGCCATAGCCCGGTGATGCGTCCAGCCACGCCCCGATTGCGAGCGGACTTGAACCGGCTCAACACCTCGCGGTTCTGCTCGGTCAGAAGATGCTCCACCCGCTCAAGGTGGCTGATGTTCTGATCGATCCAGCGCCGCAGACGTCCCTGAAACATCTTGCGGATACGCGTCAGGGCAGCCATGAATCCCGCATTGGCGCCTATCGAATTCGTTTCATGCTGCCGATAGAAAAGATGCGGCACCTGATCAAAGTGAAACTGCCCGCCGGCGCCGGTCACCAACATATAGGCCCACCAGTCATGGGCGACAATGCCCCGAGTCGGCCCAGCCTTCAAAAGCTCATGCGCTGCGCGATTGAACACCATCGTGTTTCCGGCAGCGACATTCTGTACGAGCGCATTGGGGAAGCTGAAGGCGCGGCAATATCCGGGGGTCATTCCCACTTCGACACCGGCCTCATTGACCACCGTCGTCCGGGAGGCGTACAGCGCAGGTACACCAACGGGTACCTGACGCAGCCACTTCAAAGCAGCGCTCAGCTTATCGGCAGCCCAGACATCATCCTGATCGGACCAGGCATAAAAATCAGCGCTGATGCCTTCCAGACAGGTCACCGACATGAAGTTGTTGGCAAACCCCGTTCGAGGGCCGGAAAGCAATGTCACTTTCTGCTCCCCCATACGCGCCTGAAACGACTTGAGAATCTCCAGCGTCGAGTCGGATGATCCGTCATCGGAGACGAACAGACGCCAATGCGCATGTTTCTGCTGTTCGATGGAGGTCAATTGCTCGGAAAGAAATCGCTCACCGTTATAGGAGCACATCAATATCGCGACAGACTCATCCAGCTCCGGCACTTCGACTGTATCGACACTCAGGTCGGAGTTCGCGGAATCCGCTGATAAGGGGCTTGACAATGTTTGCTCCACTGCAATTAAAACACCGGTCGAAAGCCTGAAGAATCATATCCAGTGCTTCGGCGGTACCGGCTCCATACGTTCCCTTCATGAAGCGGGCGATTATAGAGAACTTTCATTCCCGGTGTTGGGCTTCGAGCAGGCGAAGCGAAATCGCAAAACCGGCTCCCGCCCAATCACGGCTTCCTGCCAACGACAGCCGTCAGGCAGCAGACGAAAAAAAACAGAAACTTGTCACGCGGCCGACGACGGCATTGGCCGCCACTGACGGATAACCGCAGCAAATCACGCCGCCGCAGGCTCAACCAGCTCCTGACGAAGGGCGTTTTATCCGCGCCGACAAGCAATGAAATCGCCTGAACCTGCTTGAACCACCAGCCTTCATGGATGGTGACATAGCGTTGAAACAATGATGACAACCCGGTATTGGCCCCTACCTGGTTACTCTCGTGCTGGCGATAAAGCATGCTCGACCGAGAATCAATGAACCACTTGAAGCCATGGCTGCGAGCGAACGCGTAGCAATACCAGTCATGCAGACTGATTTGCTGCAGTCGCTCCCAATCCTCAATAACCTGTTGACGCAGTGACCGGGCCAGCGCAGGGCTAAACACGTAAGTACAGCCTGGCCCCGCCGCCTCGAACAAAAAGTCCCAGGCAACTTGTGGCTGACTCTTGTCGAGCAGGATCGTCTTGCCATCCGGCCAGAAGGCCGTGACATTGCTCGAGTAGGCATCGACTCCGCGTGAGGCCATGACTTGTGTAGCGCGCAGCAGCTTGTCGGACTCCCAGATATCATCCTGATCTGCAAACGACACAGCGTCGTAATCGCTCAGATCAACATCTCGAATCAAACGGAAAAAATTGCGCGCCGCACCACCAAAACGCCCGGCGGGAGGCAGGAGAATCACGCGACTGTCGACCTCTGCGAGAGCTTTGCACCAAGCCTCGGTGCCGTCATCGGACAAATCAACGCTGATATGAATAGTGACGTCGACGGACTGCTGACCGAGGATCGAGGCTACCTGCTCCTCGATCCACTGCATGCCATTGTAGGCAGCCAGCAAAACCGCAATCTTGGGATGTTTTACTGGCATGCCGTTCCTGCTAGCAGCGATTAAACCCACCGGTTGAAAGCACCAGGCTTTCGAATCAGCGAGAAGGCGAGTCCAGCAGTTTTTGCAGATACTGGCCGTAACCGGTTTTCTTCAAGGCATTTGCCTGTGAAGCCAGTTGCTCCTTGGTAATCCAGCCATTGTTGTAGGCAATTTCTTCGAGGCACGCCACTTTCAAGCCTTGACGCTGCTCGATAGTGTGTACGAAGTGACTGGCTTCCAGCAGAGAGTCGTGGGTACCGGTATCCAGCCACGCGAAGCCACGGCCGAGCATCTCGACATTCAACGACTTCTTGTTGAGGTAGGCGCTGTTCACATCAGTGATTTCCAGCTCGCCACGCTCCGACGGCTTGATGTTCTTGGCAATTTCCACGACATCGTTGTCGTAGAAATACAGACCGGTCACCGCGTAGTTGGATTTCGGCTTCGACGGCTTCTCTTCGATGCTCAAGGCACGACCTGTCGCGTCGAACTCGACCACGCCAAAGCGCTCCGGATCGGACACGTGGTAGCCAAACACCGTGGCACCACTCTTCTGCTCATTGGCGGAGCGCAGGTTGTCCGAGAAATGCTGGCCGTAGAAGATGTTGTCACCAAGGATCAGACAGCAAGGGTCATTGCCGATGAACTCTTCACCGATGATGAATGCTTGTGCGAGACCATCCGGGGTAGACTGCTCGGCGTAGGTCAGCTTGATCCCGTACAGGCTGCCATCACCCAGCAGCTTGCGGAAGTTCGGCAGATCTTCCGGCGTGGAGATGATCAGGATCTCGCGCATGCCGGCAAGCATCAGCACCGAAAGCGGATAGAAAATCATCGGCTTGTCGTAAATCGGCAGCATCTGCTTCGACACGCCGAGGGTTAGCGGATGCAGACGAGTGCCCGAGCCGCCGGCGAGGATGATGCCTTTACGATTATTGGTGGTCATTTGTTCAGAACTTCCCTAAGCATTCGAGTTACACCACTTTGCCAATCCGGCAAGTGTAGAGAAAAATTGTCGCGCAGCTTTTGTGTATTCAAGCGCGAGTTCAAAGGACGACGTGCGGCAGTTGGATAAGCCGTTGCCTCAATAGGTTCGATTGCCTTTACAGCAAGCGCCTCGCCATTGGCCTTGGCAAAATCCAGTACATGGCAGGCGTAGCCGTACCATGACACTTCCCCGGCGGCCGCCAGATGGTACAAACCGGACAATTCCGGACGCTGGAGCGCTTGCTGCAGTGCCAGTGCGGTCACATCCGCAATCAGATCGGCACCTGTCGGCGCTCCCACCTGATCCGCGATGACATTGAGCTTTTCGCGCTCTTTGCCCAGACGCAGCATGGTCTTGGCGAAGTTGCCGCCGCGAGCGCCGTACACCCAACTGGTACGAAACAGCAAGTAACGGCAACCTGAGGACTGGACGACACGCTCCCCTGCCAGCTTGCTTTCGCCGTAGCGATTCAGCGGCTGCGGTTCGTCGCCTTCCAGCCAAGGGGTTTCACCCTGACCGCCAAAAACGTAATCAGTCGAGTAGTGGACCAACCACGCCCCCACCTCACGAGCCTCGTCAGCCAGCACCTGGAGAGCTTGCGCGTTCACCAGATCAGCCTGCTCTGGCTCGGACTCGGCAGTGTCGACGGCGTTGTAAGCGGCCGCATTGACGATCACGTCAGGCTTGACCTTGCGGATCGTTTCGCGCAGAGACGCCAGATCGGTCAAGTCGCCAGACAAACCGTCAACGCCATGCCGACCCAGTGCGATCAATTCGCCAAGCGGCCGGAGGGAGCGCTGCAGCTCCCACCCCACCTGACCATCCTTTCCTAAAAGAAGGATCTTCATGCCTTGTTCGAACGATCCGCGTAGTTCTGATCGATCCACTGCTGGTAGCTACCGCTCTTCACGTGCTCAACCCACTCAGTGTTATTCAGATACCACTCAACAGTCTTGCGAATACCAGTCTCGAAAGTCTCTTCCGGTGTCCAGCCTAGCTCACGCTGAATCTTGCTCGCATCGATTGCATAACGCACGTCATGACCAGGGCGATCTTGAACATAGGTAATCAGGCTGGCATGCGGACGATGGGCCGAATCAGGGCGCAACTCATCGAGCAACGCACACAGGGTATGCACCACTTCGATGTTCTGTTTTTCGTTATGACCGCCGATGTTGTAAGTCTCGCCGATGACACCCTCGGTCACGACTTTGTACAGCGCACGAGCGTGATCTTCTACATAGAGCCAGTCGCGAACCTGGTTACCTTTGCCGTAAACCGGCAGCGGCTTGCCTTCCAGCGCATTGAGAATGATCAGCGGGATCAGTTTCTCAGGGAAGTGGCAAGGGCCGTAGTTGTTCGAGCAATTGGTGACCAGCGTCGGCAGACCATAGGTGCGAGCCCAAGCGCGAACCAGGTGATCGGAGCTGGCCTTGCTGGCCGAGTAAGGCGAGCTTGGCTGGTAAGGCGTGGTTTCGGTGAACAGGTCTTCCGGGCCTTCGAGATCACCGTAAACTTCGTCAGTGGAAATATGGTGGAAGCGGAAGTTGCTCTTGCGGGTATCGTCCAGCGCCGACCAATAGTGGCGCGCGGATTCCAGCAAAGTGTAAGTACCGATGATGTTGGTCTGGATGAACTCGGACGGGCCGGAGATCGAGCGATCAACATGGGACTCAGCGGCAAGATGCATGATTGCATCCGGCTGGTGCTCACGCAGAACACGGTCGACCTGCTCGCGATCGCAGATATCAACGCGCTCGAATGCGTAACGCGAGTTTTGGCTGACCTCGGCCAGCGACTCCAGATTGCCGGCGTAAGTCAGTTTATCGACGTTAACGACAGAATCGGTGGTGTTGGAAATGATATGACGGATGACTGCCGAGCCGATAAACCCGGCGCCGCCGGTTACTAGAATTTTCACGCGAAACCATACCCTTGAGCTGCGGACGGCGCCAACTATGAGCGCTGCCTAATCCATGAATGCAGTAGCCGTCTTTACAACAGGCTGCTGTCAGAGTCAGTCTGAATCGATGTGGGAATAGGCCACTATCGAACAAGGGCTGCATTTTACAGCTTAATGAACGTTTTACTAATGGATATAGGCAGGCCGAGGTGCAATTTCGACAGACGCCCTGCCCCTGTCGTTTTCAGACAAGACGTTTGCGACCAGCTCTGGACGCGCGTCCCAGAAACCAGCCCAGCATCGGCCCCATAATCATGCCAGCCAGCAGCGCCGTGACGACGACCAGCGACACCGGAAGTTGAGGTCCGGCCCAGCCAAGAAACAACAACGACACCGATTGCTGGTTCTCGAGGACGAAGGCCAGGACAACCAACACCAGCACAAGCAGGAAAACACCAAGAAGTATGCGCTTGAGGTTACGCATAGGTACCCCCTTGATTTTCAGCAGAGACGATCAAACCTCTTCCTCCTCTTCATTCACCCGATCTCGCAGCTCTTTACCGGGCTTGAAATGTGGAACGAATTTGCCGTCAAGACTGACAGACTGACCGGTCTTCGGATTACGACCGACGCGCGGTGCACGGTAGTGCAGAGAAAAGCTGCCAAAGCCACGGATCTCGATACGATCACCGGTAGCCAGACACTGGGACATTTGTTCAAGCATGGTCTTGATGGCCAGCTCCACATCTTTCGATGAGAGTAGCCCTTGATGGGTGACAATTCGTTCGATCAACTCCGACTTCGTCATATTTTTCCCTTCTTTTTCAAGCAGCTAGATCAGCGCTTGAAAGGTTTTAGCACGCCCGGAAGATTTTGAACAGCCCAGGGATTGACATATCTTCTTCAGCCTATAAACGCCCATTTTCAGGGCATCAAGCACCCGGCCGGCGCGCTGCAGACTTAGCGGCATATCACCAGCATGGTTCGAGTCAGATAGCCCGCCGGATTGAAGCCGAATGGAAAGTCATCCTCGTCACTGGCATCGTCGGAGCGCGTGATCACTTTGTACCCTGCACCCTTGCACTCTTTTGCCGCGCGCTTCTGACACTTCTCCCAGCCAGAGCCTAACCCGGAACAGTCGACCTGGATTCCGCTGACTCCACGCACCGCATGGGTCTTGGCGCTCGTGGTACAGCCCGCCAACGCCAATACCGCCACGAAGACTATTAACTTGTTCATCCACTTCCTTATGCCAGGCTACGCCTGACGACTACACACTAAGACCTAGCTTAGACGCGAATAGGCGATTGATCCGATTAAAGAAACAGACCGCACAGGAAACGGATTGGTTTCACCCATAGCCCCGATCAATGGAATGGGAGCGAAGCCTACAAATCGCAGGCACAAAAAAGGGCGACCGAAGTCGCCCTTTTTAATGATCAAGCAGAACTTAGTTCTGTTTGGCCATTGCTTGACGCAGCAGTGCCGCCATAGTGGTGTCAGCTGCTTCGCCTTCCGGAGCTGCTTTCAGGCTCTGGATAGCTTCTTTCTCTTCAGCATCGTCTTTCGACTTGATCGAGAGCTGGATTACGCGGCTCTTGCGATCAACGCTGATGATCTTGGCTTCTACTTCCTGGCCTTCCTTCAGAACGTTGCGCGCGTCTTCAACGCGGTCACGGCTGATTTCGGAGGCTTTCAGAGTTGCTTCGATGTCGTCAGCCAGAACGATGATGGCGCCTTTGGCGTCAACTTCTTTCACGGTGCCAGTAACGATTGCGCCTTTGTCGTTAACCGAGACGTACTCGGAGAACGGATCGCTTTCCAGTTGCTTGATACCCAGGGAGATACGCTCACGCTCCGGGTCAACCGACAGGATAACGGTGTCCAGCTCGTCGCCCTTCTTGAAACGACGAACAGCTTCTTCGCCAACTTCGTTCCAGGAGATGTCGGACAGGTGAACCAGACCGTCGATGCCGCCGTCCAGACCAATGAAGATACCGAAATCGGTGATCGACTTGATGGTGCCGGAGATTTTATCGCCCTTGTTGAACTGGCCAGAGAAATCTTCCCATGGGTTAGATTTGCACTGCTTGATGCCCAGGGAGATACGACGACGCTCTTCGTCGATGTCCAGAACCATAACTTCCACTTCGTCGCCGACTTGTACGACTTTCGAAGGGTGGATGTTTTTGTTGGTCCAGTCCATTTCCGAAACGTGTACCAGACCTTCAACGCCTTCTTCCAGCTCAGCGAAGCAGCCGTAGTCGGTCAGGTTGGTTACACGAGCGGTAACGCGAGTGCTTTCTGGGTAACGGGCTTTGATAGCAACCCATGGATCTTCACCCAGTTGCTTCAGGCCCAGGGAAACACGGTTGCGTTCGCGATCGTATTTCAGAACCTTGACGTCGATTTCGTCACCAACATTGACGATCTCGGAAGGATGCTTGATGCGCTTCCAGGCCATGTCGGTGATGTGCAGCAGGCCGTCCACGCCACCCAGATCGACGAATGCGCCGTAATCGGTGAGGTTTTTGACGATACCTTTGACTTGCTGGCCTTCCTGCAGGGATTCCAGCAGAGCTTCACGCTCGGCGGAGTTCTCGGCTTCCAGGACGCTGCGACGGGAAACGACAACGTTGTTGCGCTTCTGGTCCAGCTTGATGACCTTGAATTCCAGCTCTTTGCCTTCCAGGTGCGTGGTGTCGCGCACTGGACGGACGTCAACCAGGGAACCTGGCAGGAACGCACGGATGCCGTTAACGTCGACAGTGAAGCCGCCTTTAACCTTACCGTTGATAACGCCCTTGACCACTTCCTCAGCTGCGAAGGCTGCTTCCAGAACGATCCAGCATTCAGCGCGCTTGGCTTTTTCACGGGACAGCTTGGTTTCACCGAAACCGTCTTCAACCGAGTCCAGAGCAACGTGAACTTCGTCACCGACATTGATAGCCAGATCGCCAGCGTCGTTGTAGAACTGTTCAAGCGGGATGAGTGCTTCAGACTTCAGACCAGCGTGAACGGTTACCCAGCCAGCTTGGTAATCGATATCAACGATAACACCGGTGATGATGGAGCCTGCCTGAAGGTTCAGGGTTTTTAGGCTTTCTTCAAAGAGTTCCGCAAAGCTTTCGCTCATTTTAATTCCTGTAAATGAGGGCGAAGGATACGCCCATCTCCACACCCCAGACGGTGTGGGTTAGTTTCATTAAAAAGAAGCGCTGCAGGACTATGACTGGTCCCCTGCAACCTTCTTGGTCACCCGACGATATCGCGAATGGCGATCTCGCTCATGATGCGTTCAAGCACCTGATCGATGGACAACTCCGTGGAATCCAGCTGTATGGCGTCAGCCGCCGGCTTAAGCGGGGCTACCGCTCGCTGGGTGTCACGCTCGTCGCGTGCACGGATCTCATCTAGCAGACTCGACAGACTAACACCCTCGACTTTGCCCTTCAACTGCAAATATCGACGGCGCGCCCGCTCCTCGGCACTGGCGGTCAGGAAAATCTTCAGCGGCGCATCGGGAAACACCACCGTACCCATGTCGCGACCATCCGCGACAAGGCCTGGCGCTTCCTGGAAAGCACGCTGACGTTGCAGCAGCGCCTCGCGCACGGCGGGCAACGCAGCCACTTGCGAAGCGCCGGAGCCGATGCTTTCAGTGCGAATGACATCGCTGACTTCATCGCCTTCCAGAATGATCCGTTGCAGCTGACCTTCGGTCGCCGCAATGAATTGCACATCCAGATGAGCGGCAAGTGTTTTCAGCAGTTCTTCATTGGTCAGGTCGACACCATGGTTGTGCGCGGCAAACGCCAGCAAGCGATAAAGCGCACCGGAATCCAGCAGGTTCCAGCCCAGACGCTTGGCCAGAATCCCGGCGACCGTGCCTTTGCCCGAGCCGCTAGGCCCATCAATGGTGATGACCGGAGCAATGTTCTTCACGATTGAGCCTCTTGTGCAACACGAATACCGACCTGCCCGCACAATGCGAGGAAGTTCGGGAACGATGTCGCGACGTTGGCACAGTCATGGATGCGGATCGGTGCCGTGGCGCGCAGCGACGCTACGCTGAAAGCCATCGCGATACGGTGATCGCCATGACCGTGCACTTCGCCGCCGCCGATCTGGCCGCCGTCGATGATGATGCCGTCCGGCGTCGGCTGGCACTTGACGCCCAGCGCCAGCAAGCCATCCGCCATGACCTGGATGCGATCCGACTCCTTGACCCGCAATTCTTCAGCGCCGGTCAGCACGGTGCGCCCTTCAGCACAGGCGGCGGCCACGAACAGCACCGGGAATTCGTCGATGGCCAACGGAACCAGCGCCTCAGGAATCTGGATACCTTTGAGTCTAGCTGCTCGCACGCGCAGGTCAGCGACTGGCTCACCGCCGACTTCACGCTGGTTTTCCAGGGTGATGTCCGCCCCCATCAGGCGCAGGATGTCGATAACGCCGGTACGGGTCGGGTTGATGCCGACATGCTCGAGCACCAGCTCCGAACCTTCGGCAATCGATGCCGCGACCAGGAAGAACGCCGACGACGAAATGTCGCCAGGTACTTCAATATGGGTAGCCGTCAATTTGCCGCCGGACTCGACCGAAGCCGTGGCGCCATCCACAGACACCGGGTAGCCGAAACCACGCAGCATGCGCTCGGTATGGTCGCGGGTCGGCGCTGGCTCAGTGACGGTGGTCTTGCCTTCTGCGTACAGACCGGCGAGCAGCAGGCAGGACTTCACCTGAGCACTGGCCATCGGCATGGTGTAGGTCAGGCCTTTGAGCTTGTGACCACCGCGAATGGTCATCGGTGGACGACCCTCGGCAGCGGTTTCGATTACGGCACCCATTTCACGCAGTGGATTGGCCACGCGATTCATTGGACGCTTGGACAGCGACGCATCGCCAGTCAGGGTACTGTCGAAGTTCTGCGCAGCCAGCAGGCCAGACAGCAGACGCATCGACGTACCGGAGTTGCCCAGATAGATCGGGCCCGGCGCAGGCTTCAGGCCATGCAGGCCGACGCCGTGAATGGTCACGCGACCGTGGTGCGGGCCTTCGATGACCACGCCCATGTCGCGGAACGCCTGCAAGGTCGCCAGGGCGTCTTCGCCCTCAAGGAAGCCTTCGACTTCAGTGACGCCTTCGGCCAGCGAACCGAGCATGATCGAACGGTGGGAAATCGATTTATCACCCGGTACGCGAATCCGACCGGACAGGCGGCCACCAGGTTGAGCCAGGAAGATCAGATCGTTGGAGTTCATAGCGTCCACATAGGCCCTGCGGGCCAGGATTTTACTGAAATGCTCGCGGGCAACCCGGGCGCGAGTGAAAACGCCCAACAATTGGTGCCCATCCCCTGCATCGACCGCGTCGCGCAAGGCGTCGAGGTCGCTGCGAAATGTATCGAGTGTGCGCAGAACAGCCTCGCGATTGGCGAGGAAGATGTCGTGCCACATCACCGGGTCGCTTCCGGCGATTCTTGTGAAATCGCGGAAACCGCCCGCAGCGTACCGGAAGATCTCAAGGTTTTCATTGCGCTTGGCCAACGAATCGACCAGACCGAAGGCCAGCAGGTGCGGCAGATGACTGGTCGCAGCCAGCACTTCATCGTGACGCTCGACCTGCATGTGCTCAACGTCAGCGCCCAGTTCACGCCACAGACGATCGACAACAGCCAGCGCAGCCGGATCAGTTTGCTCAAGCGGCGTGAGAATCACCTTGTGACGACGGAACAACTCGGCATTGGAGGCTTCCACCCCGCTCTGCTCGGAACCGGCAATCGGATGGCCCGGCACGAAACGCGCCGGCATGCCGCCGAACGCTTCGGTCGCCGCGCGCACCACATTGCCTTTGGCACTGCCGACATCGGTCAGAATTGCCTGCCCCAGATCCATGCTCGCCAAACGCGCAAGCACTTTTTCCATGGCCAGGATCGGCACCGCCAACTGAATGACATCAGCCCCCTGGCATGCCGCCGCCAGGTCATCCTCACAGCGATCAACCACGCCCAACTCGACCGCCAGCTTGCGCGATTGCGGGTCGAGATCGACCCCGACCACTTCGCGACACACGCCACTTTCACGCAAGCCCTTGGCAAACGAACCACCGATCAACCCCAGACCGACCACCACAAGGCGACCGATCATAGGTGCAGCAGGTTGCAGTGCAGTGACATCAACCACGGGCCAGAACCTTGCGCAGCGCTTCGAGGAAGCGGCTGTTTTCCGCCGGCAGACCGATGGTCACCCGCAGATGATTCGGCATGCCGTAGTTGGCCACCGGACGCACAATCACGCCTTCGCGCAGCAAGCCCTGAAATACCGGGGCCGCCACTTGAGCCAGGTCGACGCAGATGAAGTTGCCTTTGGATTCGATCCAGCTCAGACCCAACTCACGGAAACCGGCCTGCAACTGCTGCATGCCCGCTTCGTTGAGCTGACGGCTTTGCGCCAGATATTCCTCATCCTTCAGCGCCGCGCAGGCTGCCGCCAGCGCGAGGCTGTTGACGTTGAATGGCTGGCGAACGCGATTCAGCACGTCAGCGACTACCGGAGTCGACAGACCGTAGCCGACGCGCAATGCCGCCAGGCCATAGGCCTTGGAGAAGGTGCGCGAAACCAGCAGATTCGGGTAAGCCGCAAGGAAATCCAGCCCGTCCGGCAGATCACTGCCTTCGGCGTACTCAATGTAAGCCTCGTCAAGCACCACCAGCACATGCTCCGGAACATCCTGCAGGAACTCGTCCAGCGCTTCAGCGCCGAACCAGGTGCCGGTCGGGTTGTTCGGGTTGGCGATGAATACCACACGGGTGTCAGCATCGATTGCCGCAAGCATTGCGGGCAGGTCATGCCCCCAATCCTTGGCCGGTACCACTTTGGCTTGCGCCCCGACCGCCTGAGTGGCAATCGGATACACCGCGAATGCGTGCTCGCTGAACACCGCATTCAGGCCCGGCGCCAGATAGGCGCGCGCGACCAGCTCAAGAATGTCGTTGGAACCGTTGCCCAGAGTGACCTGGTTCAGCTCGACGCGGCATTGTTCGGCCAGCAGGGATTTCAGCGCGAACCCGTTGCCGTCCGGATAACGGGTCAGATCAGCCAGCTCTTCGCGGATGGCCGCCAAGGCTTTTGGGCTGGCACCCAGCGGATTTTCGTTGCTGGCCAGTTTGACGATTTTCGCCGGGTCCAGATCCAGCTCGCGCGCCAGTTCGTCCACAGGCTTGCCCGGAACGTATGGCGAAAGTTGTTGCACGCCCGGCTGTGCCAGAGCGAGGAAGTTGCCACTCATTTGCTACCGCCCCTTAGAGAACTGCTTTCGGGTAGGAACCCAGCACTTTGAGTGCTACTGCTTCCTGACTGATCTTTTCCAGCACACCTTTGATCAACGGATCACGATGGTGGCCGACGAAGTCGATGAAGAACACGTAGGTCCATTTGCCGCTGCGCGACGGACGGGTTTCGATGCGGGTCAGGTCGATGCCATTGTCATGGAAAGGCACCAGCAACTCGTGCAGCGCGCCCGGCTTGTTGCTCATCGAGACGATGATCGAGGTCTTGTCGTCGCCGGTCGGCGGCACCTCCTGATTGCCGATCATCAGGAAGCGCGTCGAGTTGTCCGGACGATCTTCGATCTTCTCGGCCAGTCGGGTCAGGCCATACAGACCGGCCGCCATGTCACCGGCAATCGCCGCCGAGTTCCACTCGCCCTTAACCCGCTTGGCCGCTTCGGCGTTGCTCGACACCGCGACACGCTCGACATTCGGGTAGTGCGCGTCCAGCCACTTGCGGCACTGGGCCAGCGACTGCGCGTGGGAATAGATGCGGCTGATGCTGTCGGTCTTGGTGTTTTCACCAACCAACAGGTGATGGTGAATGCGCAACTCGACTTCGCCGCAGATGACCATGTCGTGTTCGAGGAAGCTGTCCAGCGTGTGATTGACCGCGCCCTCGGTGGAGTTTTCCACCGGCACCACGCCAAAATTCACTGCACCGGCTGCCACTTCACGGAACACTTCGTCGATGGCTGCCATCGGCTTGCTGATCACGGCGTGACCAAAGTGCTTCATGGCGGCGGCCTGGGTGAAGGTGCCTTCAGGGCCCAGATAGGCCACCTTCAGCGGTTGCTCCAGCGCCAGGCACGACGACATGATTTCGCGGAACAGCCGCGCCATCTCTTCGTTGCCCAGCGGCCCCTGGTTACGCTCCATCACGCGCTTGAGCACCTGAGCTTCGCGCTCAGGACGATAGAACACGGGCACTTCGCCTTCGGCCAGCGAGGCCATCTTTACTCGCGCGACTTCCTGGGCGCAACGCGCACGCTCACTGATCAGCTCCAGGACTTTGGTGTCCAGAGCGTCAATGCGAACGCGCAGTGCCTTGAGTTCTTGCTCGGACATCAGCCGTGTTCCTTCTCGAAATCAGCCATGTACGCCACCAGCGCATTAACAGCGTTGATGTCGACGGCGTTATAGATGGAGGCGCGCATGCCGCCTACGGAGCGGTGGCCCTTGAGGTTGAGCAGACCGCGCTGTTCGGCGCCGGCAAGGAACGGCTTGTCCAGACGATCATCAGCCAGACGGAACGGCACGTTCATCCACGAGCGATCCGACTTGTTGATCGGGTTGCTGTAGAGGACGCTGGCGTCGATGAAGTCGTACAGCGTGCGCTGCTTGACGTCATTGAGCCTGGCGATCGCTTCAACACCGCCCTGCTCTTTCAGCCACTGGAACACCAGACCGGACAAGTACCAGGCCAGGGTCGGCGGGGTGTTGTACATCGAGCCGTTATCCGCCGCGACTTTGTAGTCGAGCATGGTCGGGCACAGCGCGCGCGCCTTGCCCAGCAAGTCTTCGCGGATGATATTGACGACGATGCCGCTCGGGCCGATGTTCTTTTGTGCGCCAGCGTAAATCATGCCGAAACGCGAAATATCGACCGGACGCGACAGAATGTCCGAAGACATGTCAGCCACCAGCGGTACGTCACCGGTTTCCGGAATCCACTGGAATTCCAGACCACCGATGGTTTCGTTCGGCGCGTAGTGAACGTAGGCGGCGTCTTTCGACAGGTTCCACTCGTTCTGGCCCGGAATGGCGAAATAGTCATAAGGCCTGGCGGTGGCGGCAACATTGACGTGACCGTAGCGCGAGGCTTCTTCGATGGCTTTCTGCGACCAGATACCAGTGTCGATATAGTCGGCCGAGCCGTTCTCCGGCAGCAGGTTCAGTGGAATCTGCGCAAACTGCTGGCTGGCGCCACCTTGCAGAAACAGCACTTTATAGTTCGACGGGATATTCAGCAGGTCACGCAGATCCTGCTCGGCCTGGGTGGCGATGGAGACGAACTCATCGCTGCGATGGCTCATTTCCATGACCGACAGGCCCTTGCCGTGCCAATCAAGGAGTTCACCTTGAGCACGTTGCAGGACAGCTTCAGGAAGCGCCGCAGGACCGGCGCAGAAGTTATAGGCTCGCTTGCTCACATCCAATCTCGCTCTGATTTGGTGATATCACGCATTACATCATCAGCCGACACGAATCGAATGGGGGAGCGGGCTTGCTCGCGAAAGCGGCTGGACTGACAACATCTCCGCCGAATGTCAGTCCGTCTTCGCGAGCAAGCCCGCTCCCACACTGGATCTTCATGGGTGTCGATATTTCATACCGGACAAATAACAAGGGGGCGAATTCTCATCCGCCCCCTTGCTTGTCCGCTTATTCTTGCGGTTCTTCGTCTGCTGCGGCGTCGAGTTGCTGGTCTTCACCGGCATCGTCGCTTACGACGGTGCCTTCGAACTCCTCGCCCTCTTCACCCTCGAGTTCTTCACCTTCAACCTCCGAAGGTTCCTGAACGCGCTCCAGCCCGACCAGGGTTTCATCCTTGGCCAGCTTGATCAGCGTCACACCTTGAGTGTTACGACCCAGGCTCGACACTTCGTCGACACGGGTACGCACCAGCGTGCCTTGATCGGAGATCAGCATGATCTCTTCACCGTCCTGCACCTGAACCGCGCCGACCAGGCGGCCGTTACGCTCGTTGCTGACCATGGCGATAACGCCCTGACCGCCACGCTTGTACTCAGGGAATTCGGTGATCGCCGTGCGCTTGCCGTAGCCGCGCTCGGATGCAGTGAGAATCTCGCTGCCTTCTTCCGGGATCAACATGGAGATCAGCTTCTGCCCTTCTGGCAGACGCATACCGCGCACACCGCGAGCCGTGCGGCCCATGGCGCGAACTTCGGATTCCTTGAAGCGGGTCACCTTGCCGCCGTCGGAGAACAGCATGATTTCCTGCTCGCCATCAGTAATGGCTGCGGAAATCAGGATGTCGCCTTCGTCCAGCTCCAGGGCGATCAGGCCGACGCTGCGCTGACGACTGAAAGCCACCAGCGGAGTCTTCTTGACGGTACCGTTGGCAGTCGACATGAAGATGAACGGTGCCTTCTTGCGGTCGGCAGCCTTGATACGGGCGCGGCGCTCTTCTTCGGTTTCGTTGCTGTTTTCGATCTCTTCGACGTCAGCCTCGACGCCTTCGGCCTCTTCTTCGTCAGCCTGACGCTTCATGGCTTCGAGATCGACCGGCAGCATGGTGGTGATGTACTCACCCTCGCTCAACGGCAGAAGGTTGACCAGCGGACGGCCACGGGCAGCGCGGGACGCTTCCGGAATCTCGTAGGTCTTGAGCCAGTACACCTTGCCCTTGCTGGAGAACAGCAGCAGCGTGGTGTGGCTGTTGGCAACCAGCAGGTGAGCGATGTAGTCCTCATCCTTGACGCCGGTGGCCGACTTGCCTTTACCGCCACGACGCTGAGCCTGGTACGCAGCCAATGGCTGGGTCTTGGCGTAGCCACCGTGGGAGATGGTCACGACGCGCTCTTCTTCCGGGATCATGTCACCCAGGGTCAGGTCGAGACGGGCATCGAGAATCTCGGTGCGACGCGCATCGCCGTATTCGGCGCGAATCACTTCCAGCTCTTCGCGGATCACTTCCATCAGGCGCACGGCGCTGTTGAGGATGCGGATCAGCTCGCCGATCTGGTTGAGGATCTCCTGATACTCGGCCAGCAGTTTTTCGTGTTCCAGACCGGTCAGGCGGTGCAGACGCAGTTCCAGAATGGCTTGCGCCTGTTCTGGCGACAGGAAATATTTGCCGTCGCGCAGACCGTATTGCGGATCGAGGTTTTCCGGGCGGCACGAATCGGCGCCGGCACGCTCAACCATCGCCACCACTGCCGAGGATTCCCACGGCGTGCTGACCAGCGCTTCTTTGGCTTCCGACGGGGTCGGCGACGCCTTGATCAGGGCAATGACCGGGTCGATGTTCGACAGGGCAACGGCCTGACCTTCGAGGATATGACCACGCTCGCGCGCCTTGCGCAGTTCGAACACGGTACGACGGGTGACCACTTCGCGACGGTGACGCACGAAGGCTTCCAGCAGATCCTTGAGATTCAGAATGCGTGGACGGCCGTCGATCAGCGCAACGATGTTGATGCCGAAGACCGATTGCAGCTGGGTCTGGGCGTAGAGGTTGTTGAGGATCACCTCAGGCACTTCGCCGCGACGCAACTCGATCACGACGCGCATACCGTCCTTGTCGGACTCGTCGCGCAGTTCGGTGATGCCTTCCAGCTTCTTCTCTTTGACCAGCTCGGCGATCTTTTCGATCAGACGCGCCTTGTTCAACTGGTAAGGGAGTTCGGTGATGACGATCTGCTGGCGGCCACCGACCTTGTCGATGTCCTCGATGATCGAGCGGGCGCGCATGTAAATGCGCCCGCGACCGGTGCGGTAGGCTTCAATGATGCCGGCACGACCGTTGATGATCGCCGCCGTCGGGAAGTCCGGGCCGGGGATGTATTGCATCAGTTCATCGACGGTCAGCTCGGGATTGTCGATGAGCGCCAGGCAACCGTCGATGACTTCACCGAGGTTGTGCGGCGGAATGTTGGTCGCCATGCCCACGGCGATACCGCTGGAGCCGTTGACCAACAAGTTGGGAATACGGGTCGGCATGACCGCAGGGATCATTTCGGTGCCGTCGTAGTTCGGCACCCAGTCGACGGTTTCCTTGTGCAGGTCAGCCAGCAGCTCATGCGCCAGCTTGGTCATGCGCACTTCGGTGTATCGCATGGCCGCAGCGTTGTCGCCGTCGACCGAACCGAAGTTGCCCTGACCGTCAACCAGCAGGTAGCGCAGGGAGAAAGGCTGAGCCATACGAACGATGGTGTCGTACACGGCGGTGTCACCGTGCGGGTGATACTTACCGATCACGTCACCGACAACACGGGCAGATTTCTTGTACGGCTTGTTGAAGTCGTTGCCCAGCTCGCTCATCGCGAACAGTACGCGACGGTGCACGGGCTTGAGGCCATCGCGCGCATCCGGCAGTGCACGGCCGACGATCACGCTCATCGCGTAGTCGAGATAGGACTGTTTCAGCTCGTCTTCGATATTGACCGGGAGGATTTCTTTGGCCAGTTCGCCCATGAGAAGCCTGATTCCTTTTTCTGGTGAAACTTCGTCATATCCATATGGGACCAACGAAGCTCGTCGGGGCCGGCCGAGTGCCATGCGCCGACTTACGACAAATCAACACTGGATCGTGGATTTGCGCAGTAAAGACAGCTCCGTGGAGCTGCCTCGGAAAACGCCGGATGTTATCACAAAGGCCGCCACGCACCTATCCCCCAGATGCGCATGGAGCATAGTTAGTTGACCGGTGACAGGCTTAACGGGGACGAGAGGGGCTCAGAGCTTCTTTGAATGCAGAATCAGGGGCTGATTTGTGGATGTTTATTGACTTTCAAGGCCCTTTCGCGAGCAAGCTCGCTCCCACAAGGTTCCATGCTGATCACAAAACCTGTGGGAGCGAGCCTGCTCGCGAAGGGGCCAACGCAGACATCAAGCCCATCAATGCAGGCGTTTGCGGCACATCAACTGGGCCAGTTTCGCCGTATCCGGGCGTTCAACGATGCCCTTCTCGGTAACAATCGCATCAATCAGGTCCGCCGGCGTCACGTCAAACACGGGATTGAACGCTTCGACGTCCGCGCCGAGGCGCTTGCCGCCAACCTCGAGCAATTCGGCGCCGTCACGCTCTTCAATCGGGATGTCGTCGCCGCTGGCCAGATTCATGTCGATGGTCGAACTCGGCGCCACCACCATGAAACGCACACCGTGGTGCATGGCGTTGACCGCCAGTTGGTAGGTGCCGATCTTGTTCGCCACGTCGCCATTGGCGGTGATGCGGTCGGCGCCAACGATCACCCAGGTCACGCCTTTGGTTTTCATGATGTGTGCAGCGGCGGCGTCAGCGTTGAGTGTGACCGGGATGCCTTCGTTGGCAAGTTCCCATGCGGTCAAACGCGACCCTTGCAGCCACGGACGGGTTTCGTCGACATAAACGCGCTCGACCATGCCTTCAATAAAGGCGGCGCGAATGACGCCCAGGGCCGTACCGAAACCACCGGTGGCCAACGCGCCGGTATTGCAGTGGGTCAGAATCGCCTGAGCATTGCCCTGATGCTTGCGGATCAGGTCAACGCCGAGCTGCGCCATGGTCAGGTTGGCTTCGCGGTCGCTTTCGTGGATGGCAGCGGCTTCGGCTTCCAGCGCCGCCAGCGGATCGGCGTTTTCTTTCAGGCGATCAAGGCGATCATGCATGCGGCCAAGAGCCCAGAACAGGTTGACCGCAGTCGGTCGCGAATCGGCCAGCAGCGCAAAATCCTCTTCCAGCGCCGCGTACCAGTCGCCACCTTCGGCAATTCGCGCTCGCGCAGCAAGGACGATGCCATAAGCGGCACTGATACCGATGGCCGGCGCACCGCGCACTACCATCGAGCGAATGGCCTCAGCCACGCCGGCGGCGCTGGTGTAGGCAATCCAGGTTTCCTCGAACGGCAAAATACGCTGATCCAGCAGGTGCAGCGCGCCGTCACGCCAATCGATGGCCTTCACTTTTTCCGCAGCCAACAGTCGATCGCGCATCCCACACCCCGCACTCATGAACAAAAGCCGCCGATTATAGCGATCCCCCCGCGAAGACGCTCGGGTATACTTCGCCATCCTTTACAAAAGCACTGGACCCGACCCTCGATGCCGAAACCTGCCATTGCGCTCGACTTACTATTGCTGCCGACCTGGCTGGTACCCGTCGAACCGGCAGGCGTTGTGCTCAAGGAGCATGGCCTGGGCATCCGCGACGGTCGCATCGTGTTTATCGGCCCGCGCGCCGAAGCATTGAAGTGTAACGCCACCGAAGTCCGTGAATTGCCGGAGATGCTGCTCGCCCCCGGACTGATCAACGCCCACGGCCACGCGGCAATGACGCTGTTCCGTGGCCTGGCGGACGATCTGCCACTGATGACCTGGCTGGAAAATCACATCTGGCCGGCCGAGGCCAAATGGGTCGATGAAGATTTTGTCCGCGACGGCACCGATCTGGCCATCGCCGAGCAGATCAAGGGCGGCATCACCTGCTTCTCGGACATGTATTTCTTCCCCAAGGTCGCCAGCGAGCGCGTGCACAACAGCGGCATCCGCGCACAGATCGCGATTCCGATTCTCGACTTCCCCATCCCCGGCGCCAGCAATGCCGATGAGGCGATTCGTCAAGGCGTCGAGTTGTTCGGCGACCTGAAGCACCACGAACGCATCAGGATCACATTCGGCCCTCATGCACCGTACACCGTTGGCGACGAGAACCTCGAAAAAATCCGCGTGATTGCCGAGGAACTGGACGCCTCGATCCACATGCACGTCCATGAAACCGCGTTCGAAGTCCAGCAAGCGCTGGAGCAACGCGGCGAACGTCCGCTGGCCCGCCTCGGCCGCCTCGGTCTGCTCGGCCCGCGCTTCCAGGCGGTGCACATGACCCAGATCAGCGATGACGACCTGACATTGCTGGTAGAAAGCAACACCAGCGTGATCCACTGCCCGGAATCCAACCTCAAACTGGCCAGCGGCTTCTGCCCGGTCGAGCGATTGTGGCAGGCTGGCGTCAACGTGGCCGTGGGCACCGATGGCGCGGCGAGCAACAACGATCTGGATCTGCTCGGCGAAACCCGCACCGCCGCGCTGCTGGCCAAAGCCGTCGCCGGTTCGGCCACCGCACTGGACGCCCATCGCGCATTGCGCATGGCCACGCTAAATGGCGCGCGGGCACTGGGGATCGAGGCGCAAGTCGGCTCGCTGCAAATCGGCAAGGCCGCCGACATCGTTGCGTTCGATCTGTCCGGCCTGGCGCAACAACCGGTGTACGACCCGGTTTCGCAGCTTATATACGCCACCGGTCGCGACTGCGTGAAACACCTGTGGGTAGCCGGCAAACCATTGCTCGACGACCGCCGCCTGACGCGAATGGACGAAGAGCAACTGGGCGCCACCGCCCGGGCCTGGGGCCAGCGCATCAGCGGCCACACCGAATCGTGAACCCCCCGGCGCGAATGCCGGGGCTACAGACTTTTTCAAGTTTCAGAGGATTTAACATGAGCAACGTCGACCACGCCGAAATCGCCAAATTCGAAGCCTTGGCCCATCGCTGGTGGGACCGCGAAAGCGAATTCAAACCGCTGCACGACATCAACCCGCTACGGGTCAACTGGATTGACGAGCGCGTCAATCTGGCCGGCAAGAAAGTCCTCGACGTCGGTTGCGGCGGCGGCATCCTCAGTGAAGCCATGGCCCAACGCGGCGCCACCGTCATGGGCATCGACATGGGCGAGGCGCCGCTGGCCGTTGCGCAACTGCATCAACTGGAATCCGGCGTCAGCGTCGAGTACCGTCAGATCACTGCCGAAGCCCTGGCCGAAGAGATGCCCGAGCAGTTCGACGTGGTCACTTGCCTGGAAATGCTCGAGCATGTGCCCGATCCGTCGTCAGTGATCCGAGCCTGCTTCCGCATGGTCAAACCGGGCGGCCAGGTGTTCTTCTCGACCATCAACCGTAATCCGAAGGCCTATCTGTTCGCCATCATCGGCGCCGAATACATCATGAAGCTGCTGCCGCGCGGCACCCACGACTTCAAGAAATTCATCCGGCCGTCCGAACTGGGTGCCTGGAGCCGCATGGCCGGTCTGACCGTCAAGGACATCATTGGCCTGACCTACAACCCGCTGACCAAGCACTACAAGCTGGCCAACGACGTTGACGTCAACTACATGATCCAGACCCTGCGCGAGGAGTAAGCCGATGGCCATCAGAGCAGTTCTCTTCGACATGGACGGCACCCTGCTCGACACGGCGCCGGACTTCATCGCCATCTGCCAGGCGATGCGCGCGGACCGTGGTTTGCCACCGATGAACGACAAGCACATCCGCGATGAAATTTCCGGTGGCGCCAAGGCCATGGTGGCGGTGACGTTTTCGATGGACCCGGAGTCGCCGGGCTTCGAGGAACTGCGCCTGGAGTTCCTTGAGCGCTACCTGGTCGGCTGCGCGGTGCACAGCAAACTGTTCGAGGGCATGGGCGAGCTGCTCGCCGATATCGAAAAGGCCAATCTGATCTGGGGTGTGGTCACCAACAAACCGCTGCGTTTTGCCGAGCCGATCATGCAGCAACTGGGGCTGGCCGAGCGTTCGGCGCTGCTGATCTGCCCGGATCACGTGAAGAACAGCAAACCCGACCCGGAGCCGCTGATCCTTGCGTGCAAGATGCTTGATCTGGACCCGGCGACGGTTCTGTTTGTCGGCGATGATCTGCGCGATATCGAATCCGGTCGTGATGCCGGAACCAAAACCGCTGCAGTGACCTTTGGCTACATTCACCCGGACGACAACCCACGGCACTGGGGCGCGGATGTGGTGGTGGATCATCCGTCGGAGTTGCGCAAGGTGCTCGATAGCGCTCTGTGTAACTGCTGAGTGTCATTGGCTGCATTCCCATGGGGAACGTGGGAACGATCTGACTCTTGATGAGGTTTTTATGTTTGATTATTCCGCTCGTCCCGAATTGCTCAAGGATCGGGTCATTCTGGTCACCGGTGCCGGTCGTGGCATCGGTGCGGCCGCTGCGAAAACCTACGCCGCCCACGGCGCCACCGTGTTGCTGCTGGGCAAGACCGAGGCCAATCTGACGCAAGTCTATGATGAAATCGAAGCCGCCGGTCATCCGCAACCCGCCGTGATTCCGTTCAACCTCGAAACCGCCCTGCCCCATCAATACGATGAGCTGGCAGCGATGATCGAAACCGAGTTCGGCCATCTGGACGGCCTGCTGCACAACGCCTCGATCATTGGCCCGCGCACGCCGATCGAGCAGTTGTCCGGCGAAAACTTCATGCGCGTCATGCAAGTCAACGTCAATGCCATGTTCATGCTGACCAGCACGTTGCTGCCGCTGCTCAAGCTGTCGCAAGACGCATCCGTGGTATTCACCTCCAGCAGTGTCGGTCGCAAAGGTCGCGCCTACTGGGGCGCTTATGGCGTGTCGAAGTTTGCCACCGAAGGCTTGATGCAAACCCTCGCCGATGAAGTCGACGGTGTGGCGCCGGTACGCTCCAACAGCATCAACCCGGGAGGCACGCGTACCAGCATGCGCGCCCAGGCCTATCCGGGCGAAAATCCGCTGAACAACCCGACACCAGAGGAGATCATGCCGGTATACCTGTACCTGATGGGCCCGGACAGCACCGGTATCAACGGGCAGGCATTCAACGCTCAGTAATGCCATACGTCGTATTTGTTGCCGTGGCGGGTTTCCGTCGCGGCATGGATTTGCCGCTCACCTCTGTCTTGTTTAAGTCAAAAAACCACCACCCCTCTTTCCCAGCCACTTCCAACCCATTGATTCCTAAAGGGTTAAAAAAATACGAACCGAATGGCACGACTTTCGCTCTAAATTCCCTCAAAGCATGCCGTGTGAAGGCAATGGGGCAAGTCCGATTTCGATAGCTGACTAATCGTCATCAGGCAGACTAAACTTACGCCAAATGTCCTACGGGACTGATGGATCAGTATGACGCGCAGCCCATAGCCGCTCTCACCCAGCCTGTAAGACAGACTTACTGCTTAGGGGCTCACGCCATATGAAATCACCCTCCCAGACCAATGCAATTGACTTTGACAGTGCCAAATTGCAACGCCTGGGCTTTGGTCAACTGCCTCCGCTTCTGGAGCGACCGGCCAGCCTGGCGCAACTGCGCCAGCAAATGAGCCTGCAACTGCAAACCAGCCTTGAGCCGCAACGCATCCTCGGTTTGTTTTTCCGCGAAGTTCAGCGCCTCGTGCCGCTGGACGCCTTGAGCTATGTGCATCAGGGCAGCGACCTGCGTCTGGAATTCGGCACACGCGGCCACCACTCGGTCAGCTACAGCCTCAGCCATGAAGGTGCACACATGGGCGAAGTGGTGTTTCGTCGCAATCAGCGCTTCAGCGACCAGGAACAAGGCAACCTCGAATCGTTGTTGTCTTCCCTGCTGTTTCCGATGCGCAACGCCCTGCTCTACCGCGAAGCCACGCAAAGCGCCCTGCGCGATCCGTTGACCGGTGCCGGCAACCGCATCGCCATGGAACAGACCCTGCAACGGGAAATCGAGATGTCCCGTCGGCATCTGCAACCGCTGTCACTGCTGATGCTCGATATCGACCACTTCAAACGGGTCAATGACAGCCATGGCCACAGCGCCGGCGATGATGTGCTCAAAGCCATCGCCGCGACAATCAAGGCCCAACTGCGCAATGTCGACATGGTGTTCCGTTACGGCGGCGAAGAGTTTCTGATTCTGCTGTCCAACACCAGTCGCGAACCTGCTGCGATGGTCGGCGAACGGTTGCGTTACGCGACTCAGGCGGCCGAATACTACGCAGATGGGCAGTTGATCGAGCTGACTGTGAGCCTGGGCTGCTCGACGTTGCTGCCGGGCGAATCCGCTGACAGCTTGCTGCGCCGTGCCGACAGTGCGTTGTATGTGGCCAAGCGCGAAGGTCGCAACCGCTTGGCGATGGCGGGCTGAGATCTTTCGACCAGCACAGAACAAAGCGGGAGCGGGCTTGCTCGCGAAAGCATCGTGTCAGTCAAATCTCTACTGACTGACACGACGTCTTCGCGAGCAAGCCCGCTCCCACATTGGTTGTGTGTGAGCCGAAAATCAGCTCTCGACGACAGCCCTGCGCTCTCGGCTCACCAGCAAGCGCTCCGAAGTTTCAAGCTGCATGCAGCGCTCGAGGAACAGGTACATGTAGTCGTAGCTCTTGCACACCGCTTGACGCAGTTCTGTCTGCAGCGCCTTGCTCGGGTTCATCCCGGCCAGGGTGCAAATGATTTCCAGCGCTTCCCATGGATGAGCATCGTCATACTGCGCGTGCATCTTCAGCCACTTCATCGCGCGTTTGCGGTGCTCTTCCGGGAACGCCGCAGCATAGACACCGGTAGAACACACCAACGCCGACCACTCCCCGGTGGCGCCCTCAATGGCGTAGTTCGTTGCGGCAATGGCGACGATCAGTGAATCGGACGAACTGGTGTGCCAGCACCAGTGACTCAAGGCATGCAGTTCGGGCGGAACCTGCTGTGCTTGCAGGTCTTCCAGACTGACGCCGTGGGCGCGACTCCAATGCATCCAGTAATCGGCATGATTGAGTTCGACGCGGATATTGCGCATCAACCAGCGACGCGCCATGTCTTCGCCGGGGTGACGGGCGAACCGGGTTTTAGTGAGGTTCTGCGCCATGTACAACGCAAACTGCTCGACCACCGGCCAGCCGCCAATCAAGTACTGACGCATGGTCCTGGCGCTGAGTTTGTTATCACGCATGCGCATGTAGAGTTCATGTTCGACAACCCGGCGCTTGCTCTCGCTGCAATCCTGAATCAACTGTTGTGCCCAGGCAGGATAACTTGCAGCTTCCATGAGTGGTCCGGTTCGGTTGAATGTGTCGATCACTGTTCGGCTCCTTTTGATTTGTGATTGTAAGGATCGGCGAGAGACTTCAACGGAACGTGCCAGGCGCTTTGAATAACAACGGCTGCGGTCTGGCGGGCCGACTTTGCAAACTGTCACAGGTAAACAACTGCGGTCGTTCAATGACGTAACCCTGAGCGTAATCCACGCCAATTTCAAGCAATGCCTGCTCGATCTGGGTTGTTTCAACAAACTCGGCAATTGTCTTCTTGCCCATGACATGCCCGATGTGATTGATCACTTCGACCATTGCGCGGTTAATCGGGTCGTCCAGCATATCCTTAACGAAACTCCCATCGATCTTCAGGAAGTCTACAGGTAAATGTTTCAGATAAGCGAATGAAGACATTCCGGCACAAAAGTCATCTAATGAAAAGTGGCAACCTAAGCCTTTGAGCTCATTGATAAATTTTATTGCACTACCTAAATTTGAAATCGCACTGGTTTCTGTAATTTCAAAACAAATCATTTCAGGCGGTATTGCGTAGTTAACAAACTGCTCTCTTAGAAAGTGCAGAAAAGCGTCATCTCCGATAGTAATGCCTGACAGATTAATCGCACACATTGCTAATGGGCCTTGATGTTCTTGTGCAATACAATCAGCAATTACTTTAAAAACGTTTTGCACTACCCAACGATCCAGTTGACTCATCAAACCATAACGTTCGGCGGCAGGAATAAAGCTGTCAGGCAAAATCATCCGCCCGGCTTCGTCGTGCAGTCGCAGCAGAATCTCGACGTGCCCGCCGTTGCTGTGGCCCGGCTTGAGCGGTGCAATTTCCTGGGCATACAGGCAGAAGCGATTTTCCTCCAGCGCCATGTGCAGACGCTGCACCCAAGCCATTTCGCCGAAGCGCAGCGACAGTTCGGAATCGTCGGCGTGGTAAACCTGGACGCGGTTGCGGCCTTTCTCCTTGGCCATATAGCAGGCCATGTCGGCAGCGCGCAGCGAGGCTTCGAGGGTGGTCGGGGTCTGCACTACGTGGACCAGACCAATACTCACGGTAGTGAGGAACGGTCGCCCTTTCCAGACGAAGTGCAGGTTCTGCACGGTCTGGCGCAGGCTTTCGGCAATTTTTTCCGCTGCCTCCGGCGCACAGTTTTCCAGGAGAATGCCGAATTCATCACCGCCAAGCCGGGCCAGCGTGTCGCCCTCACGCAGGCCCGATTGCAGCAACGTGCAGATATGTCGCAGCAATTCATCGCCTGCCGCATGGCCGCAGGTATCGTTGACCAGTTTGAACTGGTCCAGATCGAGGAACATCAGCGCATGCCGCCCTGACTGACGCGCGAGGTTGTGCAACGCCTGCTCGAGGCGATATTCGAACTCCCGGCGGTTGGCCAGCCCGGTCAGCGCATCGTGTGTGGCCTGCCAGGACAAGTTGGCGATGTACTGCCGCTCCTGCGTCATGTCGTGCAGCACCAGCACCGTGCCGCTGACCTTGCCGGCATTGCGGATCGGCGCGCCGACCAGGGTCACCGACACGGTGCTGCCGTCGAGGCGCTGAATCAGTTTGGAGTGTTCGCTGCCGCCACTGAGCTGGCCGCTGAGAATGTGCTCGATCAGCGTCAGCCCTTCGGCCTGGGCGTTGTCGTCAAGCAGGTTGAACAGCGCTGCCAGCGGCAGCCCGGAGGCTTGCTCAGCCTTCCAGTGGGTCATCGCTTCCGCAGCAGGGTTCATGTAGTCGATGGCGCCGCTGACGTCAGTGGTAATGACGCCATCGCCAATCGATTGCAGTGTCACATGCGCGCGGTCCTTCTCCAGTTGCAGCGCTTGGGCAAAGGCATGGCGCTGCTTGAGCAGTTTGTGCGTGCGCCACAGCGCCAGCACGATCAACCCCAGCGCGGTCGCCAGGTTGGTGAACAGCAGCAGGCGCAGAATCATCCGCGAACCTTCGCCCAAGGCATCGCTGAAAGCTTTGGCGGCGGGGGTTACACCGTCATTGATGGCAAAGATCCGGGCCCTCCAGCGCTGGACATCGGCTTCGGTGGCAACGTTGTCGACGATGCTGCGGTGCATCTCTTGCGCCACGCTATCGAGTTCGACCAGATAGGCATCCCCAAGCGTCCAGCGGTCGATGGCGGTTTCGAGGTAGCTGAAATGGCGAAAATTCAAATACAGCCAGATCAAGCTGGGGATGTCATCCGGATGGTTGCCCCCCTTGAGAATGCCCTCCCGCGCCGCCCGCAGATCCGGTGGCTGGCGATCAAGGGCCAGTCGCAACTCATGACCGCCCTGCGGCACGGCAATCGCTTGCTTGTACTTGAGGAAGATCGCTTCGTCGCGGCTATCGGCGTAGAGGTTCAGGTAATAGATGGCGTCCTTCTGGCCCTTGGACCAGAGGCTTTCGCCGGCTACATAGCCACGAACAGCCGACAGGACGTAGAGGCTCACGCCCCCCAACAAAGCCTGAAACAACACGACGGCAATAAATGGCCAGACGATGCCCAACAACCGTGGCGTTCCGAGAGTCCTTTTTTGCTTCATGAGTTCCTTTGTGCACGCACTGCCATCTTCAAGAGGAGACTGCTCAAGCTAGCCTAGGGGGCGATTTCCCTTCCGGCAAGCATGGACTCGAACGAACCTGCGATACCTATGTACCGCACAGACGGCAAGCGAAGCTTTGACACTGCGGCTCTTTCTCATTCAAGAGCCCTTTACCATGAGTTCAACGACTTCAACGCCCACGCCCTTAGAGCGTCACACCGGTCAACAGGCTGAATATACGGCGATGTTGAGTGCCCGGCATGAGGTAAAAAGTAGCAGCATCGCGCTCCACGATTTCTTCTTTTCACCGCGCAGTCATTCGCCGTTGTCCATTGAGCACAGTCACGCGCGAAATCTCTGGCAAGCGCTGCTCGCCTCATCGAGAGACTGGGGACTGCCAAAACACCTGCAAAGCGTTCAGGGAGAGCCGACGGTAGTCGACAGCATTGGCGACCAGTGCATCGTTACAAGCAGCCGTCTGGACGGCGGCAACACCACCTACAAAGTCAGCGGCACTGAAAAGTCGCTCGACGAGGTTCAGTCCTTTCACCAGGTAATACGGGAAAAGTACCCCGACCCCAAGAGCTGCGCTCGGTCGATATCGCCACGACCATGCGCCCGTGCGCGTCATGTTCCGTGGTCATGAAAGAGTTCGGCCACGATGGTTCAGAGGGGCATTGCAGGTGTTGTGGAGTTGATCTAGAGCCGTTGCAGATGGCCATACAGCTTGGCGTACAAACCGCCATCCGCGATCAGTTGCTGATGATCGCCGTCCTCGGCCACTTGCCCACCATCGAACACCAGGACGCGGTCCGCCTGCTTCACCGCTGACAACCGGTGGGCAATGATCAAGGTGGTACGGCCGTTGAGGAAACGCGCCATGGCCTGATGCAGGTTGTACTCGGTGGCGGCGTCGAGGGCCGAAGTGGCTTCGTCGAGGATCACCACTTTCGGTTCGGCGAGGATCATTCGCGCAATCGCCAGGCGCTGACGCTGACCGCCGGACAGGCGCACGCCGGAGCGCCCGACGATGCTGTCGAGGCCGTCCGGCAACGCGCGAATCGCCGGCTCCAGCTGCGCAATTTCCAGCGCCTGCCAGCAGGCCTCGTCGCTGCGGGTGCGGCCCATGGTCAGGTTGGCGCGCACGGTGTCGTTGAACAGCGCCGGATGTTGCAGCACCACCGCGACGTTTTCCCGTACCGTTTCCAGGCCGATTTCCTGTTGGGTCGAACCACCGAAACGGATGGTTCCAGCCAGTGGCGTGTAGAGACCCAACAGCAATTGCACCAGGGTGCTTTTGCCGCCACCGCTGGCGCCGACAATCGCGACTTTCTCGCCCGGCGCAATGGACAGGTGCAACTGGTCGAGCACCAGTTCATCGCCGTAACCGAAGCTCAGCCCCTGAATCTGAATGCCCACGGTATCGCGCCCCTTGAACGGATCGACACCGCCCGGATACTGCGGCTCATCGGCACGCGCCAGCAATTCGTTGATCCGCGCCAGTGCGCCGCCCGCCGCGTAGTACGCGTATTGCAGGTTGAGCAGTTGTTCCACCGGGCCGATCATGAACCATAGATAGCTGAACACCGCGAGCATCTGGCCAATCGACAGGTCGGAGAACAACACCGTGAGCATGGCCGCCGCACGGAAAATATCGATACCAAACTGGAACAACAGGCCGCTGGCGCGGTTGGAGGCGTCGGTTTTCCACTGCGAGTTGACCGCGTAGTTGCGCACTTCCTGGGCGCGTAATCCGAGGCGCCCGAGGAAGAAGCCCTGGCGGTTGCCGGCGCGCACTTCCTGAATCGCATCGAGGGTTTCGCTCAGCGCCTGGGTGAAGCGCGCGGTGCTGTCGTTCTCGAGTTTCTTCAGGTGTTTGACGCGTTTGCCCAACTGCACCGTGGCGTAGATCACCAGCGGGTTGAACAGCAGGATCAGCAAAGCCAGTTTCCAGTGCATCCACATCAGGATGCTGGCGGTGCCGACCAATGTCAGCATCGCCACCAGAAAACGGCTGAGGGTTTCGCCGACGAATTTGTCGAGGGTGTCCAGGTCAGTGACCAAGTGGGTGGTCACCGTGCCGCTGCCGAGGCTTTCGTATTCGCCGAGGGAAATCCGCTTGAGCCGTTCGATCAGGCGCACGCGAATGCGGTAGACGATGTCCTTGGCCAGCCGCGCAAACAGCCGCGACTGCAACACGCCAAAACACAGGGCACTGCAGCGCAGGGTCAGCGTCACCACCAGCATCAGGCCGATATAACCCGCCGCTTGTTGCCACATCGATGGCAGCACGTGGTTCATGACTTTCAGTGCGGCATCGCCGTGACCGAGCAAGACCTCATCCACCAGCAACGGCAGCAGCAGCGGAATCGGCACGCTGCACAGCGTCGCCAGCACGGCGACGCCGTTGGCGATCCACAAGGATTTTTTGTGAGTCAGCGCCAGTCGCCGGACTTCTGCCCAGCTCAGCCGGTCGACACGCTTTACGGCTGGCGTGTCATCGGCCAGGTCAGGCACAGGCTGCGCGCTCCAGCCAGCGGCCGAGCAGTGGCGACAGCTCGCTGAGCGGTTGATAGCCGTTGGTCAGCAACGCCAGTTGGCCGTTGCGCTCGGCGAGCAGGGTCGGGAAACCGGCGATGCCAAGGTCCTGCACCCAGTTGAAATCCGCCAGAGTCGCTTCGTGCTGATCGGCACGATCAAACAGCGCGGCAAATTCGATGCGCGGCACGCCGGCCTTCTCCGCCAGCTCGACCAGCACGCTGGCCTGGGTGACGTCGCGGCCTTCGGCGTAGAACGCTTGCTGAATCAAGCCCAGCAATGTCCATGCGCAATCTGGCGCCAGCGTGCGCGCCGTGACGATGGCGCGGCAGGCCGGTTCGGTGTCGTAGACAAAACCGTCAGGCAGCGCACCTTCGAACTTGAACGGCTGGCCGGTGGCCTCGGTCACCGCTTGCCAATGCTCAAGAATGTAGCGCCGCGTGGTCGGCTCCAGCGCCGAACCGCTGCCGGTGCGCAGACCACCGACCACCAGATGCAACTCGACCCCGGCTGCTTGCGCCTGCTCGACCAATGCCCTGGCCACCGGAGCGAACCCCCAGCACCACGAACACATCGGGTCCATCACATAGAGCAGACGCGCAGACATGATTAAGCCTCGGTGGATGCTTGCTTATAGTTGTAGCCGATCGGGTGCGGCTGGTTGCGGGCCTTGGCCAGTTCGATCTGCTTCTGCCGATCGATGGCGCTGCGGCGGGTCTTCTCGCTCAGTTTGTCCCAGCAATGCGGGCAACTGATACCGGCCACATAATGCTCGGAGGCGCGATCTTCAACGCTGACCGGTGTGCGGCAAGCATGACATTGATCGTAGTCGCCTTCGCTGAGGTCGTGACGCACGGTGACGCGGTTGTCGAAGACGAAGCAGTCACCCTGCCATTTGGTTTCTTCCTGAGGCACCTCTTCGAGGTACTTCAGGATGCCGCCCTTGAGGTGGTAAACCTCTTCATAGCCTTCGCTGAGCATGTAGCTCGACGCCTTCTCGCAGCGAATGCCGCCGGTGCAGAACATCGCGACCTTCTTGTGCACGGCCGGGTTGAAGTGTTCTTTGATGTAGTCGGGGAATTCGCGAAAACTGGTGGTTTTCGGATCAATGGCGCCTTCGAAGGTGCCGATCGCCACTTCGTAGTCGTTGCGCGTATCGATCAACAGCACTTCCGGATCACTGATCAACGCGTTCCAGTCTTGCGGATCAACGTAAGTGCCGACTTTTTTGTTCGGGTCGACGCCCTCGACGCCCAGGGTGACGATCTCTTTTTTCAGTTTGACCTTGGTGCGGTAGAACGGCTGCTCGTCGCAGTACGACTCTTTGTGATCGATGTCGACCATGCGTGGATCGTTCTTCAGCCAGGCGAGCAGGCCGTCGATGCCTTCGCGGGTGCCGGACACCGTGCCGTTGATGCCTTCTTCGGCGATCAGCAGGGTGCCTTTGATCTGGTTGTCGACCATCGCTTGCAGCAGGGGCTCGCGCAGGTTGACGTAATCTTCGAGGGTGACGAACTTATACAGTGCCGCCACGACAATCGGTTGTGTCATGGGTATATCTCCAGGTGGCTACCCTCGCAAAGGGTGAACCGGATACGAAAAAAAACGCGCCGGGTGAGCGGCGCGCTGCGGATTCTAGCAAAAAAGCAGCTTCAAGCGGCGAGCTTCAAGCGACAAGCTGACAGCGCGGTGCTTTGACTTGCGGCTTGGAGCTCAAAGCTTGCAGCTGCTTTTAGTGCTTTCCTCCGGCACAGGTCGGTGACGCCGGGGCGGCGCCGATTTCTGCCCATTCCTGCGGGGTGTAGGTGTGCAGCGCCAACGCATGGAACTCGCCCATCAGCTCGCCGAGCGTGCCGTAGACTTTCTGGTGGCGCTTGACCCGGTTCAGGCCGTCGAACTGCGCACTGACCACCACAGCCTTGTAGTGCGTCTGCAACCCGCGACTGTGCATGTGGCTTTCATCCAGCACTTGCAGATGCTCAGGCTGAAGCAGGCCCAGCGTCGATTCAATGCGTTGTTGCATGGTCATCACGAACTCCGCTTACTTCTTCTTGGCCGGCGCAGCAGCGCCTTTCGGGTCCAGCTCTTTGGTCATGTCGTCGAGCAGCTTGTTGACGACAGGCACGGCGCTTTCCAGCTTGGCCTGGGTCATCTGGGCCGATTGCTGGGTCAGTTGCGGCATTTTCTCAAGGACTTTCTTGCCCAGCGGCGACTTGTAGAACGCAACGAGGTCTTTCAGCTCCGATTCGCTGAAATTGCTGGTGTACAGCTTGACCATGTCCGGCTTCAGCTTGTTCCAGCCAATGGCTTGGTCGAGCGCGGCGTTGGCCTTGGCCTGGTAGGTTTCCAGAACGGCTTTCTTGGCTTCCGGGGCTTTGGTCTGCTCAAAACGCTGTGCGAACATTTGCTGCACTTGCATGTACACCGGAGTGCCCAGCTTGTCAGCGTGCGCCAGGGTCAGAAAAGCTTCAGCACTGGCGTTGTGGCTGGCGGTATCGGCAAGCACCTGGCCGCTGGCGCAAACCAGTGCAACCGCGGTGCAGATGGCACGAAGACGAGTCATCGAGTTTCCTTTTCAGCTAGGCGAGGTCAAACCCCAAGGGCGACCATTCTGCGCCTAAAAAACGCCGCGGCTCAAGCCCCGAGCCTTGCCGCGCTTGATTGGCCGGATTTTACCGGTCAACAATCGTTTCGAGGGAACCACCCGGGCCGATGCCGGCCTAAACTGCGCAAACAGACCAACAGGAGTGTGCACGATGAGCCGTATCGAAACCGACAGCCTGGGCCAGATCGAAGTCCCGGACGACGCTTACTGGGGTGCTCAGACGCAACGCTCGCTGATCAACTTCGCCATTGGTCAGGAACGCATGCCGCTGCCGGTACTGCACGCTCTGGCCCTCATCAAGAAAGCCGCCGCCCGGGTCAACGACCGCAACGGCGACCTGCCCGCCGACATTGCCCGCCTGATCGAACAGGCCGCCGATGAAGTGCTCGACGGCCAGCATGACGACCAGTTCCCACTGGTGGTCTGGCAGACCGGCAGCGGCACGCAAAGCAACATGAACGTCAACGAAGTGATCGCCGGTCGCGCCAATGAACTGGCCGGCAACCCGCGCGGCGGCAAAACGCCGGTGCACCCGAACGATCACGTCAACCGCTCGCAAAGCTCCAACGATTGCTTTCCCACCGCCATGAGCATCGCCACCGCGCACGCCGTGCAGGAGCAGTTGCTGCCGGCGATTGCCGAACTGTCCGGCGGTCTTGCCGAACTGGCCGCGCGGCACATGAAACTGGTGAAAACCGGGCGCACGCACATGATGGATGCGACGCCGATCACCTTCGGCCAGGAGTTGTCCGGGTTTATAGCGCAACTGGATTACGCCGAACGGGCGATCCGCGCCGCACTGCCGGCGGTGTGCGAACTGGCCCAGGGTGGCACGGCGGTTGGCACCGGGCTGAACTCGCCCCACGGTTTTGGCGAGGCCATTGCCGCTGAACTGGCCGCGCTGTCGGGTCTGCCGTTTGTCACTGCGCCGAACAAGTTCGCCGCCCTCGCCGGCCACGAACCGCTGACCAGTCTGTCCGGCGCGCTGAAAACCCTCGCCGTGGCCCTGATGAAAATCGCTAATGATTTGCGTCTGCTGGGCTCGGGCCCCCGCGCAGGTTTCGCTGAAGTGCGGCTGCCGGCGAACGAGCCGGGCAGCTCGATCATGCCCGGCAAGGTCAATCCGACCCAGTGCGAGGCGCTGTCGATGCTGGCCTGTCAGGTACTGGGCAACGACGTGACCATCGGCATTGCCGCCAGTCAGGGGCACTTGCAGTTGAACGTGTTCAAACCGGTGATCATCCACAACCTGCTGCAATCGATCCGATTGCTCAGCGATGGTTGCAGCAACTTCCAGCAGCATTGCATTGCCGGGCTCGAGCCGGACGCCGAAGTGATGGCGCGGCATCTGGAACGTGGGTTGATGTTGGTGACGGCGTTGAACCCGCATATCGGTTACGACAAATCCGCGGAAATCGCCAAGAAGGCTTACAGCGAGGGGCTGACCTTGCGTGAGGCGGCGTTGGCGCTGGGTTATCTGACCGATGAAGAGTTCGATGCGTGGGTGCGGCCGGAGAACATGATCGAGGCGGGGGCCAAGGGCTGAGAGTTGTAGCGCCTGAAAGTCCGTCTTCGCGAGCAAGCCCGCTCCCACAATTGACCGCTATCCCATGTCAGGAATGCGAACAAATGTAGGAGCGGGCTTGCTCGCGAAGAACGCTGCCTCGGTTAACCTGCGGCTATCCGCATCCGTCGCGCTTTTAGACCGGCAATCAACGAAGGCCCCAACGCCACCAGCGCCGACCCCAGCACCACCAGCACCGCCCCGCCATAACCCAATCCGTTGATCTGTTCGGCATGCACATAGTCCGGCCAGATCCTCGCCGCAATCGCCACCGCGCCAAACGTCACCAACGGCGTAATCGCCAACGTCGCACTGACGCGCGACGCCTCCCAATGCGCCAGCGCTTCAGCAAACGCGCCATAGGCAATCAGGGTATTCAAGCAGCACGCCAGCAACAGCCAGCCCTGCAACGGGCTCAGGCTCAACGCTTCCAGCGGATGCACCCATGGCGTCAGCAACAGCGCGCAAAACAGGTAGATCACCATCATCACCTGCAACGAATTCCACACCGTCAGCAATTGCTTCTGGCCCAAGGCGTAGAAGGTCCAGACCGTCGACGCCAAGAGCACCAGCAAGACGCCGGCGGTGTAGTCCGACAGCGACGTCAGCAATTCGGCCAGACGCTGATTGAAGAACAACACGAAACCGATGAGCAACACCGCCAGACCGATGCCCTGCCCCATACTGAAGCGTTCCTTGAATACAAACAGGCTGGCAATCAACAGCATGATCGGGCCCATCTGCACCACCAGTTGCGCCGTACCGGGGCTGAGCAGATTCAGGCCCATCAGGTACAGCACATAGTTGCCGACCAGCCCGAGCACCGCCATCAGCACCAGCCAGCCGCCCTTGGGCCCGAGCACTTTGCGACTCGGCAGACGCTTGACCGAAGCCAGATAAATGAACAGGCAACCGCCGGACACCAGCAGACGAAACCAGGTCACGGTGACCGGGTCCATCACCAACAAGACCTGTTTGAGCTTGATCGGCAGGATGCCCCACAGGAACGCCGTCAGCAGCGCCAGGAACAGGCCGTACACCCAGCGCCCCGATGAAATGTGCATGCGAACCCCAAAACCTGCTGACGAGAGCGCTCATTCTAGGCTTGCCGCCCTGCGCGACACAGGGACAGTTGAGGCCAGGACGCGAATGAAATTGTGCAGGTCGCAGCACTAAATTGACGCACCGCCGTTGATCGGCTCGCCGCGCCACCCAAGTGCTTCAGGCATAAGCTGATTGCACCCCATCCAGCGCCGCCCCCAAGGAGACCGATCATGTTAGGAATGCGCGCCCAGGACAGCGCCCCCGCCACGCACTTTCGCAGCGACCGCGTGTGCCGGGTCAATGGCGAACTGTTTTTCAGCACTCGGGAAAATACCCTTGAGGGGCCGTTTGAGAGCGCCGAAAAGGCAGAGCTGGAGATAAAGGCCTATATCGCGCGGATGCAGCTTCTGGATTCCAATCGGTAAATCCGGTCAATGCCTTCGCGAGCAAGCCCGCTCCCACACTTCAAATGCATTCCAATGTGGGAGCGGGCTTGCTCGCGAAGAGGCCCGAACGGGCAACGCAGATTCAGAAGATCTAACGCACCGCCTCAAACAACCCCGTCGCCCCCATCCCACCACCCACGCACATGGTGACGATGCCGTAACGCACATTGCGCCGCTGCAACTCACGCACCAGATGCCCGACCTGCCGCGACCCGGTCATGCCGAACGGGTGGCCGATGGAAATCGAACCGCCATTGACGTTGTACTTGTCGTTGTCGATCTCCAGCCGGTCACGGCTGTACAGGCACTGCGACGCGAACGCCTCGTTCAGCTCCCACAGATCGATATCCGCGACCTGCAAGCCTTTGGCCTTGAGCAACTTCGGCACCGAGAACACCGGGCCGATGCCCATCTCGTCCGGCTCGCAGCCGGCCACGGTAAAACCACGGAAAAACGCTTTCGGCTTGAGCCCCAGTTGCAGGGCCTTTTCCAGGCTCATCACCAGGGTCATCGAGGCGCCGTCGGACAGTTGCGAGGAGTTGCCCGCCGTCACCGAACCGTCCTCGGCAAACACCGGTTTCAACCCTGCCAGGCTTTCATAAGTCGTGTCTGGGCGGTTGCAGTCGTCGCGATCCACGACGCCATCGAGCATCTGCACTTCGCCGCTGTTCTTGTCCTCGACGCGATACTTGACCGCCATTGGCACGATTTCATCGTCAAACAAACCGGCTGCCTGGGCCTGGGCGGTGCGAATCTGGCTTTGCAGGGAATAACGGTCCTGCGCTTCACGGCTGACGGCATAACGCCGCGCCACCACTTCGGCGGTCTGGCCCATCGTGTAATAGATGCCCGGCGTCTGCTGTTTGAGCAGCGGGTTGATCAGGTGGTCGGTGTTGACGCTTTTCATCGTCAGGCTGATCGACTCGACACCACCGGCTACGATGATGTCGCTGCAACCCGAAGCAATCTGGTTGGCGGCAATCGCAATCGCCTGCAGACCTGACGAACAGAAACGGTTGAGGGTCATGCCGGCGGTGCCGGTGCCCAGGCGCGACAGCACCGCCACGTTGCGGCCGATGTTGTAGCCCTGCGCACCTTCGTTGGAGCCGGCGCCGACGATGCAGTCCTCGACGCTGGCCGGGTCGATGGCGTTGCGCTCAAGCAGCGCGTTGACGCAATGAGCCGCCATGTCATCGGGACGGGTCTGGTTGAACTTGCCGCGAAAGGATTTGGCCAGGCCAGTCCGCACGCTGTCGACGATCACCACTTCACGCATGGCATACCTCATTGTCGTTGTCAGTTGAGAGTGGTCCGAGCATAAGTCCACCACATCAACGACCGCGACGATCATTCACCCCGCGTATGCGCATCTATCGACTCAGTCCTTGTGCTTCTTGGCGTGCTTGTCGGATTTCTCGAAAGCCTCCTCCAGTGCCCGGTTGATGGTGCGCAACACCTTCACCCGCGCCCAGCGCTTGTCATTGGCCTCGACCAGCGTCCACGGCGAAATCTCCGAACTGGTGCGATCCACCATATCGCCGACGGCGGCCCGATAGTCATCCCATTTGTCGCGGTTGCGCCAGTCGTCTTCGGTGATCTTGAAGCGCTTGAACGGAATCGCCTCACGTTCCTGGAAGCGTTCGATCTGCGTGTCCTTGTCGATGGCCAGCCAGAACTTGACGACGATCACCCCGTCGTCGGCCAATTGCTCTTCGAAATCATTGATCTCGCCGTAGGCCCGCAGCCAGTCGGCAGGTGTACAAAACCTCTCGACCCGCTCCACCAGCACCCGCCCATACCAGGAACGGTCGAACACGGTGAACTTGCCGCGTGCCGGAATGTGCCGCCAGAAACGCCACAAATACGGCTGCGCACGCTCCTCTTCAGTCGGTGCGGCAATCGGCACGATGTTGTATTGACGCGGATCGAGCGCCGCCGCGACGCGGCGGATCGCCCCGCCCTTGCCCGCCGCATCGTTGCCTTCGAACACCGCGACCAGTGCGTGGCGACGCATGCGTTTGTCGCGCATCAGGCCCGAAAGCCGCGCCTGTTCGGTGATCAATTGTTCTTCATAGTCTTTCTTGTCGAGGCGCTGGGTCAGGTCGAGACTGTCGAGCAAATTCAATTGATCGACCGGCGTCCCCAACGGCGCAGCGCTGACATCGTGGGTATGCACGTCCGGGCGTTTCAGCGCATTTTGCAGACCCTCAAGGAGAATCTTGCCAACCGCCAGGCTGCGGTAGTTGGCGTCGGCGCCTTCGATCACATGCCACGGCGCGTAATCGCGGCTGGTACGGCGCAGCACACGCTCGCCGTATTTGACGAACTTGTCGTAGGTCTGCGATTGCTGCCAGTCCAGCGGGCTGATGCGCCAGCTGTGCAAGGGGTCATCGGCCAGCGACTTGAGCCGCGCTTTCATCCGTTTCTTGGAGAGGTGAAACCAGAACTTGAAGATCAGTGCACCTTCATCGCAGAGCATCTTTTCCAGACGCTCGGCACCGGCAATCGCTTGATCCAGACGCGGGTCCTTGAACAAGCCATGCACCCGCCCCTGCAGCATCTGGCTGTACCAGTTGCCGAAGAAAATCCCCATCCGCCCCTTGGCCGGGAGCATCCGCCAATAACGCCAGGCCGGTGGCCGCGCCAGCTCTTCATCGGTCTGCTGATCGAAAGTACGCACTTCGATCAGGCGCGGGTCCATCCACTCGTTGAGCAATTTGACCGTCTCGCCCTTGCCCGCGCCCTCAATGCCGTTGATCAGGATGATCACCGGGAAACGCTTCTGTTGCTGCAATTCGAACTGAGCTTCAAGCAAGGCTTCACGCAATGCAGGGACGGCCGCATCAAAGGTGTCTTTGTCGATGGCGTGACCGATTTCAGCGGATTCAAACATGGGACGGCTCCTTCCAGGATTCATCAAGACTAGCGGATTGGGCACTGGTAGAGGGTAGAAATTCCTGCGCCTTGCGTGCGGGATAAAAACCCTGTGGCGAGAGGATCTACTTTGCCCAAATGGGCGATTGTCCTTGTGCTCGCTCTTGTCAGCCTTGCCATGGATCAAGCAGCCCCCGCACGATCAGCTAGAATGGCCGCCTTGTCGTTGCCGAGCCTGCCATGAAGCCCGTATTACCCCACGCCCAACTCGATTGGGATGACCAAGGACGCCCGCGTTCGCGCGTGTTCGATGACGTGTATTTTTCCGACAAGTCCGGTCTGGACGAAACCCGTTACGTGTTCCTCGAACAAAACCGTCTGGCCGAGCGTTTCGCCGGGTTGCCGGCAAGCGGGCGGCTGGTCATTGGCGAAACCGGCTTCGGCACCGGGCTGAATTTTCTCTGTGCCTGGCAGTTGTTCGAGCAACACGCCGTGGCCGGTGCGCGACTGCACTTTGTCAGCGTCGAAAAATACCCGCTGAGCCCCGCCGACCTGCATCGAGCCTTGGCACTGTGGCCAGAACTCAAGCCATTGGCCGAGCAATTGCTGACGCATTACGTGGCGATCCATCAAGGGTTTCAGCGCATCGTCCTGGCCGATGGGCGGGTGACCCTGACGCTGCTGATCGGCGATGCACTGGAGCAATTGCCGCAGCTCGACGGGCAGGTCGACGCATGGTTTCTCGACGGTTTTGCCCCGGCGAAAAACCCCGACATGTGGACCGCCGAACTGTTCAGTGAGCTGGCACGACTGGCCGCCCCCGGCGCAACCATCAGCACCTTCACCAGCACCGGCTGGGTGCGACGCTTGCTCAATGCGGCCGGATTCAAGATGAAACGCACGCCGGGGATCGGCCACAAATGGGAGATTCTGCGCGGTGAGTTCATCGGCTGGCCGGCGCACGTGGCGCCACCAGCGGCCGGGAAACCGTGGTTCGCCCGCCCGGCTCCGCTGACCGGTGAGCGCCGCGCCCTGGTGATCGGGGCCGGCCTGGCCGGTTGTGCCAGTGCCGCCAGCCTCGCCGCACGGGGCTGGCAGGTCAGTCTGCTGGATCGTCACGATGCCGTTGCCCGAGAGGCTTCGGGCAATCCTCAAGGCGTGCTGTATCTGAAGTTGTCGGCCCACGGCACCACATTGTCGCAACTGATTGTCAGTGGATTCGGCTTTACCCGTCGCCTTTTGGAAAGCCTGCAACGGGGCTCCGATTGGGATGATTGCGGCGTGCTGCAATTGGCGTTCAATGCCAGGGAGGCCGAGCGTCATGCGCAACTGGCGGCAGCGTTTCCGGAGGATTTGCTGCACTGGCTCGATCAGCCCGAGGCGCAGACCCGCGCCGGAGTGGGTCTGGCCCATGGTGGTTTGTACTACCCCGAGGGTGGCTGGGTTCATCCGCCCGCCCTGTGTCAGGCACAGGCCGCACACCCGAACATCGAATGGCTCAGTCATCGCGAGGTCCTGGAGCTGCGCAAGGTCGACGACCAGTGGCAGGCCTTTGCCGGCGACCGCTTGCTCGCCAGCGCGCCGGTCGTGGTGCTGGCCGGCGCTGCCGAGATCAAACGTTTCGCGCAAAGTGCCGAACTGCCCCTCAAGCGTATTCGCGGGCAGATCACCCGACTGGCCGAAACCGCGCACAGCCAGGCCCTGACCACCGTGGTATGCGCCGAAGGCTATGTCGCGCCCGCCCGGTTGGGCGAGCACACCCTCGGCGCCAGTTTCGATTTCAACAACGACGACCTGACCCCGACCACTGCCGAACACCTGGGCAATCTGGCGATGCTCGAAGAGATCTCCGCCGATCTGGTCACGCGCCTGCACATCGACGAACTGACGCCCGACAGCCTTCAGGGCCGCGCCGCTTTCCGCTGCACCAGCCCTGACTACTTGCCCATTGTCGGCCCGGTAGCCGACCACTCGGCATTCATGCAGACCTACGCCGCCCTGAGCAAGGACGCCCGGCAAATACCGGATATCCCCTGCCCGTGGCTCGACGGCTTGTACGTCAACAGCGGTCATGGCTCGCGCGGTCTGATCACGGCGCCGCTCTCGGGTGAGCTGCTGGCAGCCTGGCTGGACAACGAGCCGCTGCCGCTGCCCCGAGAAGTCGCACACGCCTGCCATCCCAACCGGTTCGTTTTGCGTCGCCTGATCCGGGGCAAGTGATCGCGGGTCTGACACGACTCAGAACTCCGGCAAGATGCACAGCCCCTGATCGTTCTGCCGGATGATGTCATCGGTCAAACGCTTCATCACCGCGCTTTCCACAGTGTCCCTTTCCCTCGCGATGTCCTCGACCTGTTTGAGATAATCCGCCGTCGTCGGGGTATCGGCCTGCTCGAACAACGCCTCCAGCCGGGGCGGGAAGACCGTGTCGAGGGTGCTGAACTGGCGCGGGTGATGCCGTTTGAGAAAATCGCTCCAGAACGATTGCTTCGCCAGAAACGTCAGGAATTGCGGCGAACGCTCGGCCGTGGTGACCCTGGACGGTGCCGTGTCTTGCCGATATCCGGGGTGGCACCCAACGGGTTGCCCACGCAATCAGCAGTAATCCGCATGTTTGTCATAACTATGTACCGCATCAGTGTCCGGGCTTTGTGGTAGCCGCCCGCCGGTCTGGCAAAGCTGCTTATAACTGATCGTTCTAAAACTCCCACAACTGGCACGGGTCAGTTCCTGAGTACCGGCCATTTCGGCACGGTGAAGAATGACCCTCCCCAACGGAAAAACCGGTAAGGACCTTATGTGCGGATTAGCTGGCGAGTTACGTTTTGATCAACAACCTGCAGACCTTGCAGCCATCGAACGAATCACCCATCACCTGGCCCCTCGCGGCCCCGATGCGTGGGGGTTTCATGCCCAAGGGCCGATTGCCCTCGGTCATCGTCGCCTGAAAATCATGGACCTGTCGGACGGCTCGGCGCAGCCGATGATCGACAGCCAATTGGGCCTGTCCCTCGCGTTCAACGGCGCGATCTACAACTTTCCGGAATTGCGTGCCGAACTCGAAGCGCTGGGTTACGCCTTCTATTCCGGTGGCGACACCGAAGTGCTGCTCAAGGGCTACCACGCCTGGGGCGAAGCGCTGCTGCCGAAACTCAACGGCATGTTCGCGTTTGCCATCTGGGAGCGCGACGCCAAGCGTCTGTTCATCGCCCGCGACCGTCTCGGCGTGAAGCCGCTGTACCTGTCGCGCACCGGCCAGCGCTTGCGTTTTGCTTCGGCCCTGCCTGCGCTGCTCAAGGGGGGTGACATCAACCCGATCCTCGATCCGGTGGCGCTCAATCACTACCTGAATTTCCACGCCGTGGTGCCGGCACCGCGCACCCTGTTGGCTGGCATCGAAAAGCTGCCGCCCGCGACGTGGATGCGTGTCGAAGCCGACGGCACCACCGAGCAGAAAACCTGGTGGACCCTGCCCTACGGCCCACACGACGACGAGAAAAACCTGACGCTGGAAGACTGGGTCGACCGCGTGCTCGACAGCACCCGCGAAGCGGTGGCGATCCGTCAACGGGCGGCGGTGGATGTGGGTGTGCTGCTGTCCGGCGGCGTCGACTCGAGCATGCTCGTCGGCCTGTTGCGTGAAGTCGGCGTGGAAAATCTGTCGACCTTTTCCATCGGCTTCCAGGACGCGGGCGGCGAGCGCGGCGACGAATTCCAGTACTCGGATCTGATCGCGAAGCACTACGGTACCCAACATCATCAGTTGCGGATCGACGAGAAAGAAATCATCGAGCAACTGCCCGCCGCGTTCCGTGCAATGAGCGAGCCGATGGTCAGCCACGACTGCATCGCTTTCTACCTGCTGTCCCGCGAAGTCGCCAAGCACTGCAAGGTCGTGCAGAGCGGCCAAGGCGCGGATGAACTGTTCGCCGGATATCACTGGTATCCGCAAGTCGACGGCGCGGCCGATCCTTATGCCGCCTATCGCAACGCGTTCTTCGACCGCAGCTACGACGATTACGCCGCCACCGTGCAACCGCAATGGCTGACAGCCCATGACGCCGCCGGCGAGTTCGTGAAGGAACACTTCGCACAACCTGGCGCCGATGCCGCCGTCGACAAAGCGCTGCGTCTGGACAGCACAGTGATGCTGGTGGACGACCCGGTCAAACGCGTCGACAACATGACCATGGCTTGGGGCCTGGAAGCGCGCACACCGTTTCTCGACTATCGACTGGTCGAACTGTCGGCCCGTGTACCCGGCCAATTCAAACTGCCTGACGGTGGCAAACAAGTCCTGAAAGAGGCTGCGCGCCGGGTCATTCCAAGTGAAGTGATCGACCGCAAGAAAGGCTATTTCCCGGTACCGGGTCTCAAGCATCTGCAAGGCGAAACGCTGAACTGGGTGCGTGAGCTGCTGCTTGATCCGAGTCAGGATCGCGGCCTGTTCAACCCGGCCATGCTCGACAAGCTGCTGACTGATCCGCAAGGCCAACTGACGCCGTTGCGCGGTTCGAAACTGTGGCAACTGGCAGCCCTGAACCTGTGGCTCAGTGAACAAGGAATCTGATCGATGAAACCCCACGCCACGGCCATCAACCAACGGCTGATTCGCGGTCAGACCCCGTCCTATGAACGCTTGCAGGCACGCCTGGCCGAAGACGGCAGCGCCCTCGCCGCCGATCCGATTGCCGTGCATTGCGGCTGGGGCCGGTTGTTGATCGGCCACACGTTTCCCGACGCGGCCTCACTGGCCCGGGAGCTGCTCAAGGAGCAGCCGGGCGAGCGCGATATCGCCCTCTACGTGGCTGCGCCGCAGCAGATTCTCGGTCTGGAGCCGACACAACTGTTTCTCGATCCGTCGGACACCCTGCGTCTATGGTTCAGCGATTACCGCCAGGCCACCCGGGTATTTCGCGGGTTTCGCATTCGCCGGGCGCAGAGCGAGGCGGACTGGCAGGCGATCAATCTGCTGTATCAGGCGCGGGGCATGCTGCCAATCGATGCCACCCTGCTCACGCCCCATCATCAGGGCGGCCCGGTGTATTGGCTGGCGGAGGACGAGGACAGCGGCGCGGTGATCGGCAGCGTTATGGGCCTGAACCATCACAAAGCGTTCAACGATCCGGAAAACGGCAGCAGCCTGTGGTGCCTTGCGGTCGATCCGCAGTGTTCGCGCCCGGGTGTCGGCGAAGTACTGGTGCGGCACTTGATTGAACACTTCATGAGTCGCGGTCTCAGCTACCTGGACCTGTCAGTGCTGCACGACAACCGCCAGGCGAAAAGTCTCTACGCCAAGCTCGGTTTCCGCAACTTGTCGACCTTCGCCATCAAGCGCAAAAACGGCATCAATCAGCCGCTGTTTCTTGGGCCGGGGCCGGAAGCGAACTTCAATCCCTATGCGCGGATCATCGTCGAGGAAGCCCATCGTCGTGGTATCGACGTACAGGTCGATGACGCCGATGCCGGGTTGTTCACCCTTAGCCACGGCGGTCGGCGGGTGCGTTGCCGGGAGTCGCTGAGCGACCTGACGAGCGCGATCAGCATGAGCCTGTGCCAAGACAAAAGCCTTACCCATAAAGTGTTGAAAGGCGCCGGTCTGAATCTGCCGTCGCAACAACTGGCGGGTAACGCCGACGACAATCTGGTGTTTCTCGATGAGCATCAACGGGTGGTGGTGAAGCCGCTCGACGGTGAACAGGGCCAGGGCGTGGCGGTGGATTTGCAGAGCATCGAAGAGGTGCAGCAAGCCATCGAAACGGCGAAGCAGTTTGACAGCCGCGTGCTACTGGAAAGTTTTCACGAAGGCCTCGATCTGCGGATCCTGGTGATCGGCTTTGAAGTGGTTGCGGCCGCCATTCGCAAGCCAGCGGAAGTGGTCGGCGACGGTCACCATTCCATCGGGGCATTGATCGAAGCGCAGAGCCGGCGTCGGCAAGCGGCGACCAGTGGCGAAAGCAAGATCCCGCTGGACCAGGAAACCCAGCGCACCTTGCACGCGGCCGGTTACGACTACAGCAGCATCCTGCCCGCCGGCGAGCATCTGTTTGTGCGGCGCACGGCGAATCTGCACACGGGCGGCACGCTGGAAGATGTCACGGCGATCCTGCATCCGACGCTGGTCGACGCGGCGGTACGCGCGGCGCGGGCGTTGGACATTCCGATGGTCGGCCTCGATTTGATGGTGCCGGCGGCGGATCAGCCGGAGTACGTGTTCATCGAAGCCAACGAACGCGCGGGTCTGGCCAACCATGAACCGCAACCGACGGCGGAGCGCTTTGTCGATCTGTTGTTCCCGCATAGTCAGCCGGCTGTTTCTTGATTCTGCTTTGTCTGGGCTGACGCCATCGCGAGCAGGCTCACTCCTACAGGGGAACGCATTTCAAATGTGGGAGTGAGCCTGCTCGCGAAGAGGCCCTCAGATTCATCACCCTTTTTCCTCATCGAAACCATCGATGTGCTCAACCCATCAGGAGTTTCCATGACCAGCAAAATCCCTGAACCGGATCTTAACTACCTGCAAAAAGTCCTTCTGGAAATGCTCGCCATTCCCAGCCCCACCGGCTTCACCGACACCATCGTGCGCTACGTCGCCGAGCGTCTGGAGGAACTCGGCATTCCCTTCGAAATGACCCGGCGCGGCACCATCCGCGCCACCCTGAAGGGCCGCAAAAACAGCCCGGACCGGGCCGTCTCCGCGCACCTGGATACGATCGGCGCCGCCGTCCGCGCGGTCAAAGACAACGGACGCCTGACCCTCGCACCGGTCGGTTGCTGGTCGAGCCGGTTTGCCGAGGGCAGTCGCGTCAGCCTGTTTACCGACAACGGCGTGATTCGCGGCAGCGTGTTGCCGCTGATGGCCTCGGGACACGCGTTCAATACGCAAGTCGATGAGATGCCGATCAGCTGGGATCATGTCGAATTGCGTCTGGACGCCTATTGCGCAACCAAGGCCGACTGCGATTCGCTGGGCATCAGCGTCGGCGATGTGGTGGCGTTCGACCCGCTGCCGGAATTCACCGAGAGCGGGCATATCAGCGCCCGTCACCTCGATGACAAGGCTGGCGTTGCAGCGCTGCTCGCATCGCTCAAGGCCATCGTCGACAGCGGCGAGGAATTGATGATCGACTGCCATCCGCTGTTCACCATCACCGAGGAAACCGGCAGTGGCGCGGCGGCAGCACTGCCTTGGGACGTCAGCGAATTCGTCGGCATCGATATTGCGCCGGTTGCCCCAGGCCAGCATTCCAGCGAGCACGCGGTGAGTGTGGCGATGCAGGACTCCGGCGGTCCTTACGACTATCACTTGTCGCGGCATCTACTGAGCCTGGCCAGTGAAAACGAATTGCCGGTGCGCCGCGACATGTTCCGCTATTACTTCAGCGACGCGCATTCGGCAGTGACGGCCGGCCACGACATCCGCACCGCCCTGCTGGCCTTTGGTTGCGATGCGACCCACGGCTACGAGCGCACGCACATCGACAGTCTGGCGGCGCTCAGTCGCTTGCTCGGCGCGTATATTCTGAGTCCGCCGGTATTCGCCAGCGATGCGGCACCCGCCAATGCATCGCTGGATCGCTTCAGTCATCAGATTGAACATGACACGCAGATGGAGAGCGACACCCGGGTGCCGTCGGTGGATAGCCTGGTGGGGCAGCGTTCCGACAGTTAAATCTTTGTTGGCAGGACCATCGCCTTCGCGAGCAGGCTCGCTCCCACATTCGGAATGTAATTGCCCGAGGGAGCGAGCCTGCTCGCGAATAGGCCAGAACAGGCAACACAAAACTGGCAGGCCAACCGCAATCGCCGTAGCATCCCGCCATTGATTCAGCCGAGGTGCCCCATGCTCATCCCCTACGACGCTCTTGAAGTCGACACCCTCACTCGCCTCATCGAGGATTTCGTCACCCGCGACGGCACCGACAACGGCGATGACACGCCGCTGGAGACTCGCGTGCTGCGCGTGCGTCAGGCTTTGACCAAGGGTCAGGCACTGATCGTCTTCGACCCGGAAAGCGAGCAATGCCAGTTGATGCTCAAGCACGACGTGCCCAAGCATCTATTCGACTGAAAATCCTCAGCGGATCCTCTCCACACCCTGCTTGCGCTTGATCCGCTCATACACCTCCGCACGATGCACATTGACCTTTTGCGGGGCCTCGACGCCGAAGCGCACGCTGGAACCGTTCACGGACAGAACGCGCAGGGAAATGTCGTCGCCAATGGAAATCAACTCACCGACAACACGGCTGAGTACTAGCATGGGGTTCGTCCTTCAGAATTAGCAAACCCTGAAGATGCGCGGCTTGCAGCCGCTGTTCAATGTGCGGCGAGCAAATCAGTTTTGCCTTACAGACCAGATAACACCGAGCCGTAAGACGCTTCCCACAAATGACGTCTCAGGCTGCAGAGAACCGTGGCCCGAACAGAATCACGCTGGCGCCGATCACGCACAACGCCACGCCGATCCAGTCCGAACCCAATGGACGAACCCGCTCGACCACCATCAGCCAGCCAATTGAAGCGACGATGTAAATTCCGCCGTAAGCGGCATAGGCACGTCCGGCGTAGTTGGCTTCGACACGGGTCAGCAACAGCGCAAACAGCGTCAGGCTCAGCAGCGCGGGAATCACCCACAGCGCGCTTTTGCCCTGACGCAGCCACATGAAGAAGGCGAAGCAACCGGCAATTTCAAACAATGCCGCGAGGAAGAACCACAGGTAATTGAGCATTCAGGTGTCTCGACAGGGTGACCATTGCGGCCACCCTAACGACGCCGCACACAACGAACAAGATCAGCCGTTGTTTTGTTTGGCCTTGGCGCGCATTTTCTCGGCCATCGAAGTCATTTCGTTGTAGAGCAGCTGCGGGTTTTTCTGCTTGATCGCCCACGCCATGCGCCCCTGTTCGTGGGGCAGAATCATGAACTCGCCGGCGGCGACTTGCTGGTAGATGTAGTCGGCGATATCCGCGGCGGTGATCGGCGAACTTTCCAGCAACTTGCCGACCTGCGCTTTCATCGCCGGGGTCGGACCACGGAACGAATCGAGCAAGTTGGTCTGGAAGAATGACGGGCAGACCACGTGCACGCCGACTTCCTGTTGCGCCAGTTCGATCAACAGACTTTCCGACAGCGCCACTACACCGGCCTTGGCCACGTTGTAGTTGCTCATGGCCGGGCCTTGCATCAATGCGGCCATGGACGCGATGTTGATGATCTTGCCCTTGCTTTGCTCCAGCAGCGGCAGGAACGCCTTGCAACCTTTGACCACGCCCATCAAGTTGATCGCGATCTGCCAGTCCCAGTCTTCCAGCGACAACTCGCTGAAGAATCCGCCCGACGCCACTCCGGCATTGTTGACGATGATGTCGATGCCGCCAAGTTTCTCTTCGCAGGCCTGGGCGAAAGCGGTGAGCTGGCTGTAATCACGCACGTCGCAGCGCTGGATAAAACCATCGCCGCCCGCCTCGCGCACCCTTTTCAGGGTTTCCTGCAGGCCCGGCTCGCTGACGTCGGACAAGGCCAGTTGCCAGCCTTCACGCGCCCAGCGCAGCGCGATTTCGCGACCCAGGCCTGAGCCCGCGCCAGTGATCATCATGCGATTTTGCATAGCAGACAGCCTTGTTGTTCTGGGGAAGATGCGCCGAGTGTAGCGAAGGATCGACGGGGGCCCACGCTCCATCAAGTTGCTGAATGGAGGATCAAAAGATCGCAGCCTTCGGCAGATCCCAAACCGATTCCTGCAGGAGTTGCCGATGGCTGCGATCTTTTGATCTTTCGCTTCAAAGGAAATAAGCGAGTAATCCAAATACATTAAAAAAACATTGAATTTTTGTTCATTCGCTCAGGTCGGAATTTGTAAGCCGTCTGGAATTACTTAGTCTCCAGTCGCCCCTTGAACAACAAGACTTCTCGAACTCTCTCAACAAGGAAATCGACATGGGCACAATTCTTATCATTATCCTGATCCTGTTGCTGATCGGTGGTCTGCCGGTCTTCCCGCACTCAAGAAGTTGGGGTTATGGCCCGTCGGGCATTATCGGTGTGGTCTTGGTGGTGCTGTTGGTGCTATTGCTACTTGGCCGGATATAACGATTTAACCGACAAAAAAAGAGGCCCTTTTCAGGGCCTCTTTTTTATTGCGCGAACGATCACTGCATAGAGCGTCAGTCCGGTTTGCCGTTAACCACTCCGGCGGTGTTGTCCATCAGGCTCTTGGTCGCCGTTTGCAGGAACGCCTCGAGTTTTTCTTTCAATTCGGCCGTGCGCGGTGCGTTCGCAATCACCTCGGCACTTGGGTTCGCGCCCAATTGGTACTGATAGATCTTCGGCGCCATTTCTTTCTCTTTCGGCAACACGAGAATCTGGTCAGCGGTGACGATGGCGGTCGTCTGCTCGCTGCCCGACGGCTTGATCACACCGAAACCGGTGTCGCCTTCCGGCAGGTTGAGCAGGTCGCGGCCCCAGCACTGGTGACGCACTTCACCACCGAGACGGCCCATGATGGTCGGCACGATGTCGATCTGTGTGCCCACGGTGTGGTCGCGGGTACCGAACTTCTCTTGAATGCCCGGCGCAATCATCAGCATCGGCACGTTGAAACGGCCCAGGTCCATTTCGGTGATCTGGCGTTCGTTGCCGAAACCGTGGTCGCCGACGATAACGAACAGGGTTTCCTTGAAATATGGCTCTTTACGCGCCTTCTCGAAGAATTGACCCAGTGCCCAGTCGGAGTAACGCATGGCGGTCAGGTGTTCGTTGAGGCTGCCACGGTCGGTCACGCGTTCAACCGGCAATGGCGTCGGCAACGCGTAAGGCGTGTGGTTCGACAGGGTTTGCAGCAGCGCGTAGAACGGCTTGCCGTTTTCCCGTGCCTTCAGCTCGACCAGACCACGATCAAACATGTCCTGGTCGGACACGCCCCAGGTCGGATCGGAGAACACCGGGTTGACGAAGTCGTTACGGCCAACGAAGTTGGTCATGCCCTGATTGCTGAAGAAGCCCGACTGGTTGTCCCAGGCGAAGTCACCGTTGTAGACATACACATCGTCATAGTCACGGGCGCTGAGCAACTGCGGCAGACCGGACAACTTGTGGCTGCCTTCCGGGGTCTGCATCAGGTACTCGAAACCTGGCAGGTTCGGGAAGCAAGCCATGGTGGCGAACATGCCCTGATGGGTATGCGTGCCATTGGAGAAGAAACGGTCGAACAGCAGACCTTCCTTCGACAGTTTGTCCAGGTATGGCGTGATGTTGCCCGGCGCGCCCAATGCACCGACCGAGTGACCGGCCATGCTTTCCATCAGGATCACGACAACGTTCTTGATCGGCAGGGTCTTGTCGGCCGGCGGGGTGTAGTCGCGACGTACGGCGGCGATGTCGTCATCGACCAGTTTGTCATCCGGCATCACCAGCATCTCGCGCACCACTTTCTGCGCTTGTTCCTGCGGCAGCGTTGCTTTCCAGATGTTGTCGCGATCCTCGCCCATGCGGTCCTTGGCGGCCGCGATCAGCGACAGCGTGCCGTTGAGGCCGAGCTGGTTGGCGAAGTTCGATTCCGTGGTGTACACGTCACCCCACCGCAGCGGCGGGCCCTGACGCAGGGTGCCGCGAGCGGAGACGACGCAGATCAGCAGGCAGACCACGAACACCGCAAGACGCGTGTACCACGGCGCGACCTGACGGGTGCCGACGCTGCCGCCACTGAACGGGCCGCGTGGACGGGTGGCACGGTCGGCGCCCTTGAACGCCAGGGTCAGAATGACGGTACCGATGACCCACGCCAGCAGATAGCGAACGACCGGAAAACCGTACCAGAGCATGCTCATTACGGTTTTCGGATCTTCCTTCACGTATTGGAAGACCAGGCCGTTGAGGCGCTGGTGAAACTCGCGGTAGAAGTCCATCTCCATCAGGCCAAGGAACAGCGCGATGCTCGAGGCCACGGTCAGCCACAGGCGGAAGAAACCGCGCGCAGCCATGGCACGGGCACTGAACAGTGCCAGCACCAGCGGGATGCACAAGTAGACCACCAGGCGCAGGTCGAAACGCAGGCCGTTGGCGAAGGCTTCAAGGAACGTCGAAGCCGGGGTGTCGAGGATCATCTCGCGGTTGTAGACCAGCAGCGCGAGGCGCAGCACGGAAAACATCACCATCATGACCAGCGCGCACAACAGCGTGTAGGCCAGATGCGATTTGACGGTCGGTTGCAGCAGGCGACTGGAAGATCGCTGCTGATTCAGGGCGTCCGGGTGTGCCATGTCGTTTTAGGACCCATTGGAAGTTGAAGTTGCAAAAATACAGCGGCGCCATGCCCTCTATTGGTCATTCCAGACCCCGGGGCGTGCGCGGTGCGCAAATGTTGCACGATCACCCGCACCATTGCCATTGATTACTGCCCCGCTGCCAGACACTTTCATTCAATGCGAAGGCAGAGCGGGACAGCGTGCAAACAGCGCGGGCGAATTGTCTTGAACGCTTTGTGAAAATTTCGTTCAACGCATATCTGGAAACACAATAAAGCGGCAAAACAAAACGCCCCGAATCGTTCGGGGCGTTTTGTCTGAAGGCGCGGTGATTACTTCTCGGCGCGTTCTTTCAGAGCTTTAAGCGTGTTGAACGGTGCATCTACCACGAACTTGTTGGCAACCATTGCCGGCACGCTGCCACCAGGCTCGGTGTGCACTTGATAGGTCACTTCGACCTGATCGCCTTTGGGCACGAACTTCCAGAAGCCTTTGACCTGCGTGACGCGGACAAAGCCTTTTTCTTCCGGAATGTACTTCGGCAGACCTTCGAGGTTACGGGTCAGGCTGCCATCAGCGCCTTCAACGGTGGTTATTTTCAGCACCGAGTCACGCGGGGTGACCGGCCAAGGGGTATTGAACTGGGTGTAGGTCCAGCTCTGGTCACCTTCGTGCTTGAGCAGCTTCTGGGTCTTGCATTCGTGAATCCAGGCGCACGCGCCGGAAACGTCTTCCTGCAATGCGCGCAGTTTGGCGACGGTGGTCTTCATCAGCGCAACGCCCTGGTAGGACTTGTAGTCCGAACCTGGCACTTCACTCAGGGAAACCTTGATGCCGTCCTCGTTCTTGGCGACTTTCCAGTCTTCAGCCTGAGCAACGGAGGTCGCCAGCACGGCGGTCAAACCACACAACACAGCGATACGATGCAGCGAACCCATAGTCTTGTTCCTTATTGTTGAAGTTCCGTTCGTTTGACACATCACGCCGCCGTCATTTGCTCCCACCAGCCGATCAGTCTGATCGCTTCTTCCGAGCTGCTGCCGCAGACTTCGACATCCGCCGCGAAGCCGGAACAGACTGGCGGGCGCTCCGGCTGACCGAAAATGCTGCACAGGTTTTCGACCGAGAGTTGCACGCAACGTTCGCCGGCAGGTTTGCCATCAGGCATGCCGGGAATCGGCGAACTGATGGACGGGGCAATGCAACAGGCGCCACAGCCTTCACGGCATTTCATGACGAACAAATCCTCGCGACGGGCGATGTGTAAAAGGGACGCGGAACAGAGTAACCGCTAAAACGGCTGTTTCAAATTCCTGAACCGGGGTTTTTAGCGATAACTGGATGTGACTGGCCAGTCTCCGACAAAGCGTCTGCTCTGCGGGTCACGGACGGTTTGGATTTACTGTTTGAATTCGAAATCCAGCGCAGCGCCTTCGACTTCGCGGCGCTCTTCGTTGCGCAGTTGCAACTGCATTTCGTTGCTGAGCAGACGGCCGTTGAGCTGGAAGCCGTTGTTCTTCTCGCCAAACATCTGCGGGAGGATCGCCTCGCGCTTGGGCAACTCAACCGTGCCTTGGGGTTTCAATTCCTCAACCATGTCCTTGGGCAGGCTCAAATCAAGTTTGGCCGACGGCAACCTGGTTTTTACCACTTCGCTGGCGGGTTTCGATTTTGAAGCGACTGGCTTGCGTTTCTTTATGACTTTTTGCTGGGTTTTCTTCGCGGAAGCCGCCTTCTGCGCTGGCGTGGTTTTTTTCGCCGCACTCGTCGCCGCTGGTTTGTCCTGAACCACAGCGGCCACGACGCCCGGCGCATGACCGGTCATCAGCAGACCCAGCAAAACCCAAGCGGCAGGAGCAATCGCTTTCATGAACCCAACAGTGGCAAACGGCAGAAGGCCATATGCTCGCTTGTCGGGCGCCACAAGACAAGCCTCACCCTCCGCTCGTTCAGAATCCGCCAGCGGTTTCCTGGCACAGTTGAGTCGCCAGCAGACCGAGCGTCATCAACGCCCGCTCCGCCTCGCGGTTCCACGGAATCCCGCAGTTCAGGCGGATACAGTGGTTGAATTGCTCGGTATTGCTGAAGATCAGCCCCGGCGCAATGCTGATGCCCTGCTGCAATGCCCTGACATGCAACTCCTGCGTATTGACCCGCCCCGGCAGACTCACCCAGAGGATGAAACCGCCGGTGGGCCGGGTCATTTGCGTGCCTTCGGGGAAGTACTGCTGCACCGCCAACTGGAAGGCGCTAAGGTTTTTTCGGTATTCCTGGCGGATGTAACGTAAATGCCGGTCATAACCGCCGTTTTCCAGATAAGCGGCGATGGCCATTTGCGTGACGCTGCAGGCCGAGTGGGTGCTGAACGTCTGCAGGCGCTGGATTTCCTGCTGATACTTGCCGGCGATCATCCAGCCGATGCGCACACCGGGCGACAGGGTCTTGGAGAAGCTCGAACAGTAGATCACCCGATCCAGTCGGTCGTAAGCCTTGAGGGCTTTGGTTTTGCCTTGCTCGAACATCAGTTCGCCATAGATATCATCTTCGACGATCTGGATATCGAAATCCGACGCCAGGCGCAGTAACTGCTTCTGCCGCTCTTCGGGCATGGTGCCGCCCAGCGGATTGCTCAAGCGCGTAGTCAGCACCAGCGCTTTGATCGACCATTGGTTCGCGGCGAGTTGCAGGGCTTCCAGGCTCATGCCGGTGGCAGGATCGCTAGGAATTTCGATGACCTTCAAGCCGAGCAGATCGGCCAGCTGCAGCAGACCGTAATAAGTCGGCGACTCGGCGGCGATCAGATCGCCCGGGCGGGTCAGCACGCGCAACGACATCTGCAAGGCATCAACGCAACCGTGGGTGATCACCACCTCGGACGGATCGACCACCACGCCGGCATCACGCATGCGGATCGCGACTTGCCGACGCAACGGCTCGAATCCGGGGCTGAACATGTAACTGAATGCGCGAGGACTATGGAACCGCGTCACTTTGGCCAGTTGCTGGTGCAAGGCGCGCACGGGCAAGTAGTCCACACTCGGCACCGCTGCGCCCAGCGGAAACACGCCTTCGCGTCGCGACTCGACGAGAACCTGTTGAATGATGCTGCTGCGGGTGACCAGACCTGGCCGCTCGACCCTGGCGATGTCCGGCGTCGGCGCCGTCAATGCTGGCGTCTGGTGCACGTAATAACCGGACTGCGGGCGCGCTCGAATCAGCCCCTGATCTTCGAGATTGGCGTAAGCCTGCAGCACCGTCGCATGGCTGACGTTGAGCTGCGAACTCATCTTGCGCACCGAAGGCACGCGCTCCCCCGGTTGATAGACACCACGGCGAATGTCTTCGGCCAGTTGCTGAGCAATACGTTGGTAGAGCAAGAGATTGGTCATGACGCAGCACTCGATTTCACGGGCATTTTATTCTTGTGTGAAACAATACCGGAACAGTTTAGAAGTGTACTGGGACAGTTGCCACATTACTCGACCATACAGTGCGGTGTCTGCCCCCGACTGTACGGATTTGCGAGCCATTCGACAGACGTAAAAAAGCCCGGCACTGCATGACAGGCCGGGCTTCCCAGAGACGCAACCCTCAGCGGGCGGCGCCGAGCTGGCCTTTTTCGTCGGAAAACACAATTTCTACTCGACGATTCTGCGCACGCCCCCGCTCGGAAGCGTTGGCGTCCACCGGATATTCGTCACCGTAGCCTTCGACCTGAATGCGTTTGTCGTCGATGCCCAGATCCATCAGCACATCGGCCACCGATTGCGCGCGGTCGCGGGACAGTTTGAGGTTTTCCTGCTTGCCGCCGGTGCTGTCGGTGTAGCCCTCGATGCGCACTACACGCTTGGGGTTCAGTTGCAGGAACTGGACAATTTTCAGCACCACGCGGTTGGCCGAGTTTTTCAGCTCGGCTTCCCCGGTGTCGAACAACACGTCGCCCAAGGTCATCACCAGACCACGGTCGGTTTGAGTGGTGGCCAGCGCGACGATCTGTTCTTCGAGCCACTTGCCCTGCTGCTGCACACTGAGCAACTTGGATTCACGCAGAGCCAGTTGCAGGCGCTGACGTTCCAGTTCGAGCTTGGCCGCGCGCTCTTCGTTGAGCACCTGATTGGTGTGCTCGCGGGCAATTTCGCTGTAGCGCCGGCTCAGGTAGGCGTAATGCACCACGTCCGAGCCACTGCCCCAATAGGTCGACAGGCGATCAGCACGGGCCAGGGACTCGCCGGCGCGGATCACGTCTTTCGGCGCGATGCGCAACACGTTGGAGTCTTCCTTGACCTTCTGGAAGTCGATCCCGGCCTCCTGCAGGGCGGATTCGCTGTGCTGCCCGGCGCAGCCATAAAGGCTGGCGCATCCGGCGAGGATCAAACCGCCGAGGAGTTTCGACTGGAGGCTCATTGGGCATCTCCCAGTTGCTTGCGCAGTCGGACGATGCGGGTGTTCAGCACATTGACCTGTTCTTCGCTTTTCTGGGTCAATACCTTGGCTTCAGCCAGACGAGCATCGAGTTCAGCCTGTTCGGCACGCATGCGCGCATTGCGGTAGGACTCGTCTGCCATGTTGCCTTTGGCGCGGTCGTACTTGGCTTCGGCCAGTTTCATTTCCGGCACTTCGTCGGCGGTGGCGCCTACAGCCTTGGCCTGGGTGATGGCCTGCTCGGTCAGACGCATTTGTTCATTGGGTGCCGGATCGGTTGCGCAACCGGCCAGGGCCAGAACGGCCACAGCCGCGAAAAGAGGTCGAATACTCACTAAGAATCCCTACTGTTTTGGGGCACTGACGGGTTGTTGCGGCTGTTGCTGCTGCGCCTTCCAGCGCTCGATATTGCGTTGCAGCACAGCCTCCGTCAGTCCGGACGCGGGCAATTCTGTCATCTTTTTGGCTAGCTGTCCGCGCAACCACGGATCGTTGCAGGCCGAGTTATGGGAAATCGCGAGGAACAGACCCGGTCGGTCGATGGGTTGCTCGAACGCCAGCAGATCATTGGCCATGCCCAACGCCTGTGCGGCGGCCATCCCGGAGTAGCGTCCGGCGAGTACATATTCCACTTCCCCCAACAGAAGTTTCTGAAAGGCTTGAGTGAGGCTGGCTGACCGCGTGAGGGTCAGATTCTGCTCGGCGAACGCGCTGAATGCCTGGGTAATTCGAGACTTTTCCGACAATGCGCCGGGGTGGCCGTGCAGGTCCTTCGCCTCGCTGTAGACCAGTGTCGAACCCTTGCGCGTCCACACCAGATAGTCGTTTTCCAGCAACGGTGGATAGATGTAGTCGAAGTGTTGCAGCTCGTTCAGCGTCAGCGATGCATCGGCCAGCATGTCCATGCGCCCGCTGCGCGTTTCATCAAGGGCTTGCGAGCGTTTGCCGGCGTAGAGCAACTCGACCTTAATGCCGAGATCTTTGGCCACTTGTTGCAACAGATCGGCACTCGCGCCGATCAGCTGTTTGGGATTCTGCGGGTCTTGCCACAAGTACGGCGGCGCATCCGGGCTGCCGGTGACGACAAGGCGCTCGCATTTGCCAGCAGCCATTGCCAGCCCCGGCAACAGCGCCAATCCCAATAACATTGTGCAGCGCAGATCCATGGCGAAACGCTCCCACTCAAATCCGAGACAAAAAAAAGCCCGACCAACAGGTCGGGCTCTTTATAAGTGAAGCCGCTGGATTAGACCAGCTTCTCCAGCTCAGGGACGGCTTCGAACAGATCCGCCACGAGACCGTAATCGGCGACCTGGAAGATAGGCGCTTCTTCGTCCTTGTTGATCGCAACGATCACTTTGGAGTCTTTCATGCCGGCCAGGTGCTGGATCGCGCCGGAGATGCCGACGGCGATGTACAGCTGTGGCGCAACGATCTTGCCGGTCTGACCGACCTGCATGTCGTTCGGTACGAAACCTGCGTCGACGGCGGCGCGCGAAGCACCGACCGCAGCGCCCAGCTTGTCGGCCAGGGCGTACAGGTGTTTGAAGTTGTCGCCGTTCTGCATGCCACGGCCGCCGGAAACGACAATCTTGGCAGCGGTCAGCTCTGGACGGTCGGACTTGGCCAGTTCTTCACCAACGAAGCTCGAAGTGCCAGCGTTGTGCGCAGCGGCTACAGCTTCAACAGCGGCCGAACCACCTTCAGCCGCGACCGGGTCGAAACCGGTGGCACGCACGGTGATCACTTTGATCGCAGCAGTCGACTGCACGGTAGCGATGGCGTTACCGGCGTAGATCGGACGCTTGAAAGTATCAGCGCTTTCGACCGAGATGATCTCGGAAATCTGGTCAACGTCCAGCTGCGCAGCAACGCGCGGAAGGATGTTTTTGCCGTTGGACGTCGCGGCAGCCAGGATGTGGCTGTAGCCAGCGCCAAGCTCGGCTACCAGCGGAGCTACGTTTTCCGGCAACTGATGCGCGTAAGCGGCGTTATCAGCGTTCAGGACTTTGCTCACGCCTGCGATTTTCGCAGCGGCTTCAGCCACGGCGCCAGCGCCTTGGCCTGCAACCAGAACGTGGATGTCGCCGCCGATTTTGGCAGCAGCAGCCACGGTGTTCAGTGTGGCCGGGGCCAGCACCTTGTTGTCGTGTTCAGCGATTACCAAGATAGTCATGATCAGATTACCTTCGCTTCGTTTTTCAGTTTCTCGACCAGTTCAGCCACCGACTTGACCTTGATGCCCGCGCTGCGTGCAGCCGGCGCTTCGACTTTCAGGGTCTTGTTGGTGGAGGCGGTGGAAACGCCCAAAGCGTCCGGAGTCAGCACTTCGAGAGGCTTCTTCTTGGCTTTCATGATGTTTGGCAGGGACGCATAGCGCGGCTCGTTCAAACGCAGGTCGGTGGTGACGATTGCTGGCAGTTTCAGGGAAACGGTCTGCGCGCCGCCGTCGATTTCGCGAGTCACGGCAACGCTGTCGCCGGAGACTTCGACTTTCGAAGCGAACGTGCCCTGACCGTAGCCGCTCAGTGCAGCGAGCATCTGGCCGGTCTGGTTGTTGTCGCTGTCGATGGCCTGTTTGCCAAGGATCACCAACTGAGGCTGTTCCTTGTCGACCACAGCCTTGAGCAGCTTGGCCACGGCGAGCGAAGTCAGCTCTTCAGCGGATTCGACGAGGATGGCGCGGTCGGCACCCAGAGCCAGTGCGGTACGCAGTTGCTCCTGAGCGGTGGTCGGGCCGATGGAGACGACGACGATTTCAGTCGCAACACCTTTCTCTTTCAGGCGCACGGCTTCTTCCACTGCGATTTCGCAGAACGGGTTCATCGACATCTTGACGTTGGCGAGATCGACGCCGGAATTGTCCGCCTTGACGCGAACCTTGACGTTGTAATCCACAACGCGTTTGACAGCTACAAGAACCTTCATGGATTCCTCGTTACTCTCCGGTGAAAAGAAAGTCGCCTAGGCGAACCTGGCGGTTGATGCTCATCAGGCTAAAAGGGCACCTCTAAAAACCCCGGCTCGGGTGTCAGGTAGCTGCACGGCATGAAGACCTGCGACCGTTCGTCAGGGGTGACCGACAAGTCATTGATCTTCATGCGGTGTAAACTGCGCGCCAGACTGCGCTACGCATCACCTTCCACTGCCTCTGCCCTGTCTTTAGACGTGCTCTTGAAACCGCCAGTCTGCCTACGACGAGCGCAAAACCGCCCGTATCTTGACCGGAACGCCCATTCCGGTCAATACAGCAAAATGACCATTCATAAGCCGCGCTTCTTTGATTTCTCTGGGCTGGAGCCGATTCAAACAAACGTTTGTATTGGACGCTTGGAGTGGTGTAGATATAATGCGCCGCCTAGAGAGAAAGGTCGGTTCCCCCTACTCCCCTTGACGTTAACGTAAAGGAGTAGCGGATGCGACACCAAACCTCCAAATTAGAAAAAAAACTGTTGAGCCTTGAGTAGGAGATAGCCTGTGGAACGCGAATACATGGAATTCGACGTGGTCATCGTCGGTGCCGGCCCCGCTGGCCTGTCCGCCGCCTGCCGTCTGAAGCAGAAGGCCGCCGAAGCCGGTAAGGAAATCAGCGTCTGCGTGGTCGAAAAAGGCTCCGAAGTCGGCGCACACATCCTCTCCGGTGCCGTGTTCGAACCACGGGCTCTGAATGAACTGTTCCCGGACTGGAAAGAACTCGGCGCGCCGCTGAACACGCCAGTGACCCGCGACGATATTTTCGTGCTGAAAAACGCTGACAGCGCGCAGAAGATTCCTGACTTCTTTGTGCCCAAGACCATGCACAACGAAGGCAACTACATTATTTCCCTCGGCAACCTGTGCCGCTGGCTGGCCCAGCAGGCGGAAAACCTCGGCGTGGAAATCTACCCGGGCTTCGCCGCTCAGGAAGCGCTGATCGACGAACAAGGCGTGGTTCGCGGGATCATCACCGGTGATCTGGGCGTCGACCGCGAAGGCAACCCGAAGGAAGGCCTGTACACCCCGGGCATGGAGTTGCGCGGCAAATACACGCTGTTCGCCGAAGGTTGCCGTGGCCACATCGGCAAGCAGCTGATCAAACGCTACAACCTCGACAGCGATGCCGACGCCCAGCACTACGGCATTGGCCTGAAAGAAATCTGGGAAATCGACCCGACCAAACACCAGCCAGGCCTGGTGGTGCACACCGCCGGTTGGCCGCTGGACATCATGGGCACCGAGAACACCGGCGGCTCGTTCCTCTATCACCTGGAAAACAACCAGGTAGTGGTCGGTCTGATCGTTGACCTGTCCTACAGCAACACGTACCTGTCGCCGTTCGACGAGTTCCAGCGCCTCAAGCATCACCCGGTGCTGGCTCAGTACCTGGAAGGCGGCAAGCGTGTCAGCTACGGCGCTCGCGCCATCTGCAAAGGCGGCCTGAACTCGCTGCCGAAAATGGTCTTCAAGGGCGGCGCACTGATCGGTTGCGACCTCGGCACCCTGAACTTCGCCAAGATCAAAGGCAGCCACACCGCGATGAAGTCGGGCATGCTCGCCGCTGAATCGGTAGCTGACGCGCTGTTCGCTGAAAAGGACGGCACTGAAGAACTGACCACTTACGTTGACGCGTTCAAGAAGAGCTGGCTCTACGACGAACTGTTCGCCAGCCGTAACTTCGGCCCGGCGATCCATAAGTTCGGCGCCATCGTCGGCGGCGGTTTCAACTGGCTGGATCAGAACATCTTCGGCGGCAAACTGCCGTTCACCCTGCATGACACCAAGCCGGACTACGCTTGCCTCAAGCTCGCGGCCGACTGCAAGAAGATCGACTATCCGAAGCCGGACGGCAAACTCAGCTTCGACAAGCTCAGCTCGGTGTTCATCTCCGGGACCAACCACGAAGAAGAACAGCCTTGCCACCTGAAGCTGACCGATCCAAGCATCCCGATCAGCAAAAACCTGCCACTGTACGACGAACCGGCGCAGCGTTACTGCCCGGCCGGCGTGTACGAAGTCATCACCAAGGAAGACGGCGAGAAACGCTTCCAGATCAACGCCCAGAACTGCGTGCACTGCAAGACCTGTGACATCAAGGACCCTTCGCAGAACATCACCTGGGTCACACCGGAAGGCGCCGGCGGCCCGACTTATCCGAACATGTAAGTCGAACCACTGAACAACGAGGCTCCCGAAATGGGGGCCTTTTTGTTGCCCAGAATTCCACTAACACCACAAAACAACTGTGGGAGAAGGCTGGCTCCCACAAGGGATCTTCGCTGAATCAAGCGACGCGTTCGTCTCCCGGGCTACGTTCGAAGTAGCGCTTGTACTCGCGACTGAACTGCGAAGTACTCTGATACCCCACTCGATGCGCCACCTGCGCCACACCCAGCCCTTCGGCGACCAGCAACGTCTGGGCCTTCAATAACCGCAAACGTTTCAGGTACTGCACCGGCGACAACAGCGTGCTGCGCTTGAAATGCTCATGAAAGGTCGACACGCTCATGTTCGCGCAACCGGCCAGGGTCTCGACGTTCAACGGCTCGGTGTAATGCGCATGCAGATGACTGATCGACGCGGCCACCCGGGCGAATTGCCCCTGCTGCTCGACCAGTGCGCGCAACACATCCGCCTGCGGCCCGCGCAAGGCGACGAACAACAATTCCCGTACCCGCGCCGGGCCGAGAATCTGGCATTCCAGCGGATCGTGCAGACAACTGAGCAGCCGCTCGACACAGCCGCGCATGTCATCGTCGAGCACCACCGAGGTCATCGACTCCGGCGTCTGCGCCGGAATATGCCGCCCCGGCGCCAGTCCCATCGCGAGCACCAGTTCGCCGAGCAATACGCGATCAATCGCCACCGACACACCGAGCAACGGCGCATCCGGCAGGGCAAAGGTCTCGCACTCGAACGGCACCGGCAGTGCCTGGATCAGGTAATGTCCGGCGCCGTATTCCATGGTGCGAGGCCCGAGGAACGCCAGCTTGCTGCCCTGAGCGATGATCATCAGGCTCGGCTCATAAATGTGCGGACCACGGGCAACGTCGCAACTGGCGCGCAACACTTGCACACCGGGCAATCCGGTCTGGGAATAACCGTCGCGTAGCGCCAGCGGTTCGATCAGCGAAACCAGACGCGCATTGGCATCAAGATGACGGGTCAATTGCATCGAATTGTTCTTCACAAAAAATCACGAAAATGAGGGATGAAAACATCATCGCAGATCCTTTTGCCAATGCGACCGATCAAACCCGCATGCCGGAGGATTAGGCATGAGACCCGGAGGAATCGTCATGGCCGCCCCGTCAGTCGACGCCCAGAATGCGCCGCCTCACTTGTTCCTGCTTTTGCGAGGTTTCACATGTACACCGCCATCGGTTATGCCGCCCAATCGGCCACCACTCCCCTCGCCCCGATCAAATTCGAACGTCGCAGCCCGCGCGCCGACGACGTCGCGATTGAAATCCTGTACTGCGGCGTCTGCCACTCCGACATTCACCAGGCACGCAACGAATGGGGCATCGCCGTTTACCCACTGATGCCTGGCCACGAGATAGTCGGAAAAGTCACCGCCATCGGTGCGAATGTCACCCAACACAAAGTAGGCGATCTGGTTGGCGTTGGCTGCATGGTCGACTCTTGCCGCACCTGCGAAGCCTGCCAGTCGAACCTCGAGCAATACTGCCTCGAAGGCCCGACCATGACCTACGCCACCCCGGATCGGGTCGATGGCAGCAACACCATGGGCGGCTACTCGGACAGCATCGTCGTCAGCGAACACTTTGTGGTGCGCATACCGGAAAAGCTGGCACTGGCCAGCGCTGCGCCAATTCTCTGCGCCGGCATCACCACCTACTCGCCGCTCAAGCACTACGGCATCAAGGCGGGCGACAAGGTCGGGATTCTCGGCATGGGCGGCCTCGGCCACATGGGCATCAAGTTCGCCAAGGCCATGGGCGCGGAAGTCACGCTGTTCACCCGCTCGGCGAGCAAGGCGCAAGAAGGCCGCCGTCAGGGCGCCGATCATGTGATCGTTTCCACCGACGCCGAGCAGATGAAAGCCGCTGCCGGTTACTTCGACTTCCTGCTCGACACCATTCCGGTGCAGCACGATCTCAACCCGTACCTCGACACCCTGCGTTTCGACGGCGTGCACATTCTGGTGGGCCTGATCGAGCCGGTTGATCCGCCAGTACACGCCGGCAAACTGGTGATGAGCCGCCGCGTATTGGCCGGTTCGTTGATCGGTGGCGTCGCCGAAACCCAGGAAGTGCTGGATTTCTGCGCCGAGCACAACATCACCTGCGACATCGAAATGCTCGACATCCGCCAGATCAACGAGGCTTACGCCCGCATGATCGCCGGCGACGTGAAATACCGCTTCGTGATCGACATGGCGACGCTCAAGGTTTAAACCTTTAAACCCAGTTCCGCCGACAGCCGGGCTGTGACCCCTTTGATCAGGGGAATCAGCTCGGCCATTTTTTCCAGCGGCATGTACGGCACGGTGCTGGCGATACTGATCGCCGCCACAATGCCCTTGCTCGCATCGCGAATCGGCGCCGCCACGCAGCGGATCGACGGTTCGTTATCCTCCAGATCGAAGGCGTAGCCACCGGCCACGTATTCGGCCATGCGCTGCTCAAGCTGCTCCCACGACTGCTGGGGATGCTGCGGCCAGAACTGACTTTTCCCACCCGCCGGCAGACTGATGTCGTACAGACGCTGCCAATCTTTCGGCGAGTCATCAAGCATCAACGCCTTGCCGATCCCGGTGCGCGCAAGCGGCATGCGATGGCCGACCCGCGAACGCATTTCCGGGCCATTGCGCCCCGGATTTTTCAGCAGGTACAACACCTCATCGCCTTCACGAATGCCCAAATGCACGGTGTCGCCGGTCAGCGCAGACAACTCATCCAGATACGGCCCGGCAAGGGTCACCAGCGGCAACTCTTCGCGCGCCTGGAAACCCAGTTCGATCAGCTTCGGCCCGAGCAGGTAACCGACTTGCGGCACTACGCGCAGGTAGCGCTCGTCAACCAGGCAACTGGCCAGACGATGGGTGGTGCTGCGCGTGGTGCCAATCAGCCGGGCAATCTCCTTGAGATCGCGGGCGCCACTGGCCACCGCTTGCACCACACCCAAGCCACGCAACAGCGTTTGGGTGCCGGTGGGTGCGGCGTCCTTGGTTTTTTCCGGGGCGTCTTCCTGCATATCCAGCCTTTTACCGTTGAGCGAAGGAACGGGCGGCATTATGGTCGCCCGACGCTGACCACTACAACTCGATACGCTCGACCTTGCCGACCAGCAACACGTAGGACAAAGCACCGATCAACGCGAGCACCGCGATATAGGTAATCGCCGGCGCGAACGAATCACCGCTGGCGAGGAAGCCGATGACGATCGGCGTGGCAATCGCCGACAGGTTACCGATGAAGTTGAACACCCCGCCGGTCAGCCCGAGCAAACGCGCCGGCGCCAGCGTCGAGACCAGCGACCAGGTGATCGAGGCCAGACCGTTGCCGAAAAACGCCAGCGCCAGAAAGGCAATCACCAGCGGCGTCGACTCCACAAAGTTAGCGCCGATGATCGAGGTGGAAATCAGCAGTCCGCCGATGATCGGCAACTTGCGGGCAAAACCGACGGTATAGCCGCGCCGAATCAGGAAGTCGGAAAAGAACCCCGAACACAGCACGCCGACGAATGCGGCCAGAAACGGCAGCGATGCCAGCAGGCCGGACTTGATGAAGTCCATGCCGCGATACTTCACCAGATAGGTCGGGAACCAGGTCAGGAAAAACCACAGCGTCGAGTTCAGGCAGAACTGGCCGAGATAGATGCCCCACAACTTGCGTTTGGTCAGGACGATACCGAGATCGGTCCAACTGAACTTGGCTTTGACCTTGGCAGACTCTTGTTGGATATCGACCAGACCACCGCCCTCGCGGATCAGATCGATTTCGGCCTCGTTGGCGCCGGGAAAATCCCGTGGCTCGCGATACACCGCGTACCAGATCACCGCCCAGAGAATGCCGACGGCGCCGGTGGCGACAAACACCATGTGCCAGCCGAATGCGTGTTGCAGCCAGGCCAGCACCGGGGTCAGGAATGCCAGACCCACGAATTGCCCCGAGGTGTAGAAACCAATCGCGGTGGCGCGTTCACGCTCGGGAAACCAGGTCGTGACCACGCGGCTATTGATCGGATAAGCCGGTGCTTCCAGCGCGCCGACCGCCATGCGCAACACGAACAGGGCAATAAAACTGGCAGCGAAACCGAGCATCACCGTGGCCAGCGACCACAGCAGCAACGCGACGCTATAAAGAATGCGCGGTGGCACACGGTCAACCAGCCAGCCACCGGGAATTTGCATCGCGGCGTAAGTCCAGCCGAACGCGGAGAAGATCAGGCCAACGTGGATAGGGTCGATGCCCAGATCACTGGTCAGCGCTGGCGCGGCAATCGACAGGTTGCTGCGGTCGAGGTAGTTGATGACCACGGTGATAAACAGCAACACCATGATGAAAAACCGCTTGCGGCTGGGCGTGACTAAAGACGCCTGCCCGGTGAGGGTTTGCGGTTGCATGAGAGAGGCCTCTTCTTATGTTTATTTGAGGTCATGACACATGATCTCCCATCCGGTGGAGATCAATTTGTGGGAGCCAGCCTGCTGGCGATGGCGGCGTGTCAGTCACATTGATGTCGGATGTGACATGGCATTCGCGAGCAGGCTCGCTCCCACAGGGGGCACAGGTGATTCAGCGACTCACCACTCGGCGAAGCTGCCGTCGGCATGACGCCAGATCGGGTTGCGCCAGCGATGACCGACGGCTGCGCGCTCGATCACGTATTCCTCGTTGATCTCGATACCCAAGCCCGGTCCGTTCGGGATCTTCACGAAACCTTTGTCGTAATCGAACACCCGTGGGTCCTTCACGTAGTCGAGCAAGTCGTTGCTCTCGTTGTAATGGATGCCCAGGCTCTGCTCCTGGATAAACGCGTTGTAACAAGCCGCGTCCAGTTGCAAACACGCCGCCAGCGCAATCGGCCCCAACGGGCAATGCAGCGCCAACGCGACGTCGTAGGCTTCGGCCATGTTGGCGATCTTGCGGGTTTCGGTGATGCCGCCGGCGTGGGAGGCATCCGGCTGGATGATGTCGACGTAACCTTCGCTCAACACGCGTTTAAAGTCCCAACGCGAGAACAGCCGCTCGCCGAGGGCAATCGGCGTGCTGGTCAGCGGCGCCAGCTCTTTCAGCGCTTCGTAGTTTTCGCTGAGCACCGGCTCTTCGATAAACATCAGTTTGTACGGATCGAGTTCCTTCATCAGCACCTTGGCCATGGGCTTGTGCACCCGACCATGGAAGTCGACGCCGATGCCGACATTCGGCCCGACCGCATCACGCACAGCGGCGACGTTGGCCAGCGCCAGATCGACTTTTTCGAAAGTGTCGAGGAATTGCAGTTCTTCGGTGCCATTCATTTTCACGGCGGTGAAACCTCGGCTCACCGCCTCTTTCGCCGCTCGCGCGGTGTCGGCCGGCCGGTCGCCGCCGATCCACGAATACACGCGAATCTTGTCGCGCACCTGGCCGCCGAGCAGATCGCTCACCGACACCCCGAGGGCCTTGCCCTTGATGTCCCACAGCGCCTGATCGATACCGGCCAGCGCGCTCATGTGGATCGCGCCGCCACGGTAGAAACCACCGCGATACAGCACCGTCCAGATGTCCTCGATATTGCGTGGGTCTTTGCCGATCAGGTAGTCGGACAATTCTTCAACGGCAGCGGCCACGGTGTGCGCGCGCCCTTCGACCACAGGCTCGCCCCAACCGGTCACGCCTTCGTCGGTTTCGACCTTGAGGAAGCACCAGCGCGGCGGGACGATGAAGGTGGTGAGTTTGGTGATTTTCATCTTTTTGTCTCTCTTGTAGATGCAGCGCACGCAGCGCCAAAAAGTCTCAGCGAAGGGCCTTCCACGCGGCAACGTAGGCCTTGGCATTCACGGCCACTTGTTCTGGCGTCATGCCCGGTTTGAACAGGCCGGAACCGAGACCGAAACCTTTCACGCCGGCATCGATAAATGCCTGCATGTTATCCGGGGTGATGCCGCCGACCGGCGCCAGCACCGTCCCGGATGGCAACACCGCGAGCCAGGCTTTGACGACCGCCGGGCCCATCTGCTCGGCCGGGAACAGCTTGAGAATGTCCGCGCCCTCCGCCAGCGCCGCGAACGCTTCAGTCGGCGTAGCCACACCCGGCGACAGAAACAGCCCGGCTGCTTTCGCCGCGCGCAACACCGTGGCATCGCTGTGCGGCATGACGATCACTTGGCCGCCCGCCTCTTTCACCCGCTCGACCTGTTCCGGCGTCAACACTGTGCCGGCACCGATCAGGCAATCGGCGGGCAAGGTCTTGCGCAGGATGCGGATACTTTCGTAAGGCGAAGGTGAATTGAGCGGTACTTCGATGACGCGAAATCCAGCGGCATACAGGACTTCTCCGACAGCGGCGGCTTCCTGGGGATGCAGGCCGCGCAGAATCGCGATCAGACCGTTTTGCGCCAATGCTTGCTTGAGCATGTCAGGCCTCCAGTCAGGGTTAACGGGATGAGGAATCGATCAGTCCGGCGGCCAGCGCCAGTTGCCACAAACCACGCTCTGTGGCTTGCTCGGCCAGCGTCACGTCGACAAAGCCACAGGCATCGAGGGCACGGCTGTAGCGCGTGCACAGCTGCACGTTGCCGATGAGGATGATCGCGGGAAGAACCGGTGTGGAGCGGCGACGTCGTTGCACCGTGGCGAGTGCCGCCAGTTCATGGCCGATCATCAGGCCGGACAGGTAATCCACTTGCGCCGTGGCGCTGAGCTCACCGGTCAGGCCCAGGGTGCGCGCACTGAACAGCGTCGACAGCACGCCGAGTTCGCCGTCAACTGACTGCGCAATCTGCACGCCCCGATCAAACGCCTGACTGTCGAACGTCGCACTGCGTTGTTGGGTGCGACCGAGGATGCTGTGCTCACTGAGCACGGCGAACACTTCGCCGGTCATGAACGTATCGAAATGGGTGATGCAGCCATCGACCACGTCCACCCATTTCGAGTGACTGCCCGGCAGGCCGATCAGCAGATCAACGCCCGCCTCAAGTGGCAGGTTCTGCAGCACGCCAAGCACTTGGGTTTCTTCACCGCGCATCACATTCGGCAGACGCGAACGCTGAATCACCCCCGGCACGATATGCACCACGGTGCCGCGCAGGCTGACAACTGTTTGTAGGGAGTTTCCGAGATTGGCGACGTTTGCCGGCGTCTCGCAGTAGGCTGCTTCGCGCCAGCCCTGTGCGCTGCCGACCATGCCGCAAGCGATCACCGGCAGATCTGGCTGCGCATCGAGCCAGTCGCCGCACGCCTCGTCGAAGGCCAATTCAAAACCATCGGCGCATTCGCGACCGTTGATGATTCGCGGGGTCTTGGGCAACTGCATGATCCCGGATGACAGCGCGCGCTGCTCCAGCACCACACCATCGGCCGCGAGTTTGTAAGCACGTAATGAGGTTGTCCCCCAATCGAGCGCGATCAATTGCGCCAGCATCGCTTCACCTGTTTTGTTTTTGGCAGTGAGTGCGACGGACTATAAACCCACGAACCAACAAATCTCAATATATAAATATCACTCCCATATTATGGGATTTACAAGTGTGCCAACCATTGCTCCGGCATGACTTTAAAAAGCCGACCCGCACGCCTGCGAAGCGGCCAGTCTCGAACGCTCAAGGACGCAAAAATGAAATCAGCTTCAAACATGCTTTTGCTGTGTAGCGCTCGCGAGGATTTGCGTGCGACACGAACGCCCGAATGACGGTGCCGCCCGCAGTTCGCCTATCGCCGGTCACTCATGGACGCAGCGCAGGCTCCACGGGCGTGGAGAAATTGTTCCAGAGGCATTGCAGGTGACGTCCGTGAGCGCGCAAAAATGGCGCTTGGAATGCCGGGCTAGAGGGTTGTCGACAATCGAATCAGGATTGGATTCAGCCTTCGGCAAAATCACGCAGAACCTTGCCATCCATGCGATACCGCACCCACTCTTCCTGGGGTTGCGCGCCGAGGGATTTGTAGAAATCGATGGCAGGGGTGTTCCAGTCGAGCACGCTCCATTCGAAGCGACCACAGTCGTTGTCGCAGGCGATTTTCGCCAAGTGACGCAGCAGGGTTTTGCCGGCGCCGCCACCGCGTTGATCCGGAGTGATGTAGAGGTCTTCGAGGTACAGGCAGTTGCTGCCCAGCCAGGTCGAATAGCTGAAGAAGAACACTGCGAAACCGATGGGCAGGCCGTTGCGCAGGCAGATCAGACCGTGGGCGGTGGCGCCTTCGCCGAACAGGCTGCGCTCGATGTCGGCGACGCTGGCGATGACTTCATGGCGGGCCTTTTCGAAATCGGCGAGTTCAGTGATGAAGGCGAGAATCTGTGGCGCATCGCTGGGGGTCGCCGGGCGGATTTCAATCGACATGGACGGGCCTTGCTGGAAATGGAAAGCGCCATACTAAGGCCATGCGTGGCGCTCGTCACATGGCAAAACACACCCTACCCTGCGCAATGTTGCAAACACTGCAGTCCCTTGTGGGAGCGGGCTTGCTCGCGAAGGCGTCCTTTCAATCAGCACCTCAGGCGACTGAAAGAATGTATTCGCGAGCCTGCCCGTTCCCACCAGGGATCTCGACAATCTGAAAGGATGCTTATGAACAGTGAATGTTTTACACCCGTGGCGGCACTGGCAGCAGAACTACTGCCCCATGCGCTGGAACCGTCCGACGACGGCGCCCACGACCTCGCCCACCTCCAGCGTGTCTGGCATAACGTGCGCACGCTGCATGCAGAAGAAGGCGGGGATCTGCAGGTGCTGCTCGCCGCCGTGCTCCTGCACGACTGTGTAGCCATCGAAAAGAACTCATCGCTGCGCGCACAAGCGTCGCGTCTGGCGGCGGAAAAGGCTTCGGCAGTACTGGCCACGCTGGGCTGGCCCGACGAAAAAATCAGCGCCGTGTTTCATGCCATCGAAGCCCACAGCTTTTCCGCCAACATCACTCCGCTCACTCTCGAAGCGAAAGTCATCCAGGACGCCGACCGTCTCGACTCTATGGGCATGCTCGGCGTTGCCCGCACTTTTTACGTGGCCGGGCGCATGGGTGCGGCCCTGTATGACCCGCAGGACCCTGAAGCGAAACACCGCGACTACAACGACACGCGTTTTTGCCTGGATCACTTCCAGACCAAACTGCTGCACCTCGCCGACGGCTTCCAGACCGCCGCCGGCCAGCGTCTGGCGCAGATTCGTCATCAACGCCTGAAGGAATTCATGGCGCAGTTCAAGGAAGAGATCGGCCTCGGCTGATGCTCCTGTGATTCGACCGTTCGTCGTTCATCAGGCACCAATCCGCGACGAGGGCAGACCAACAACAGGTAAGGATTTCAATCACTGGAGAAACCCTATGATCCCGTCAAGGTTGACCGCATTCGTATTCAGCGCCCTGCTCTGCCCCGCCGTTTTCGCAGCTTCCAGCACTGCTGCGGGCACCGGCCCTACCGATCCGACTCCGCCACGCGCGCCCGCCATCAACAGTGCTCCCGGCATGAACACCGATGGCTCGGGCGTGCCCCTGATCAATCAGCCTCCCGCCACCGGCACCGACCCGCGTACACAGGGCAGTGATCCGGGTCGTCAGGGTGGCATGAACACCCCCGGCGCCCCGGCCACGCCAGACAACGCGGGGCCTGGGGTCGGCTCTAAAACCACCACGGGTGGTTCCGGTTCCGAAGGCGCCGGAAAGTAGTTCGCCGACGCGAGCGTCCTATTCACTCCCATGAAGAGGTAACCATGAACGTCGATAAAAACCTGGAAAAAGAAGTCCTGACCCGCCTGCTGCACGCCCACCCAAGTGGTTTGGGCAAGGAGGTGCTCGACAATTACCGGGGCGAAAAAGTCGTGGCCAGCGCCCTCGCCGCTTTGCAGGAGCGTGGCCTGATTCATCATGGTCATGTGACCTGCAACGAAGCTGGCGAACATTCGTTGAACCTGCCGATCAAGCTCAGTGCAGCCGGGGTTGAAGCCGCGCGCAAACTGGATCTGCAATAGTGCTGAGGTCGCTCGCTGCCGGAGTGGCGAGCGACCGCATCTGCGCACAAGAGGAGAAATCCATGCCTCGTGGAAGCAAAGACACATACACCGCCGAGCAGAAGCGCAAGGCCGAGCACATCGAAGACAGCTACGAACACAAAGGCGTGCCTAAGGATGAAGCCGAGGCGCGAGCCTGGGCGACGGTGAACAAACAATCGGGCGGTGGCGAAAAGGCCGGCGGTTCGGCACGCAAAAAACCGGCGCCTGCCAAAGCCGAAGATCGCAAGGAATCATCGCGGCGCGCAGTGGCCAGCCGCGAAGGACATTCGCGTAACAGCAAGGCTTCGAAGGACACACAGACAGTGGACAGTTTGATGAAGGAGGCCCGGGCGAAGCAGATCCCCGGGCGGTCTTCTATGCGTAAGCAGGAGTTGATCGAGGCGTTGCGCAAAGCGGGCTGAGTGTTGCTGATGCTGATGGCCTCATCGCTGGCAAGCCAGCGATTGCCATAGATCAGACATCGCCGGATTCACGGATATAGGCATCCACCTCCGCCGCCCCCGGCGATGTCGCCGGCCCCCAGCGCGTCACCGCCAACGCCGCTGCCGCATTCGCCCGTCGCGCCGCTTCCCGGGCAGACAATCCCTGCGCCAGTCCGGCGACAAACACCCCGGCATGCGCATCGCCGGCACCATTGCTGTCTACCGCTTTCACGGCAAACCCCGGCACATGCAGACGTTCATCGCGCTGATGAATCCAGCAGCCTTGCGGCCCGTCTCGCACCACCATCAACACCTTCTCAGGCAGGTGTTCAGCGAGACGATCCAGCGCCCCCGCAATGTCCTCAGCCCCGGTGAACCGCAGCGCTTCAACGCTGTTGCTGGTCCACACGTCAATGCGCGGCAGCAGCGCCTGCATCATCGGTGCATCCGGCGATTCCACCAACGGGCCCGGATCGAACACGACATTGATCGACGCCGGCAACGCCAATGTCCAGTCGAGCAATGCTTGGGCTTTACCCTCGTGGAGCAGGCTGTAGCCACTGAGATAAACGTAATCGCCCGGTTCGACGGCGACGCTGTTCAGGTCCTCTTCAGTCACTTCACCTTCAGCGCCGATGTAGGAAATGAAACTGCGCTCCGCCGACGCATCCGTCAGCGCCACACACAAACCCGTATCGCGCTGCGCTGGCTGGTCGATGCCGATATGAATGCCTTCAACCTGCATCGCCTCACGCGCCAGATCGCCGAAGCGCCCCGTGCCATGCCGCCCGAGATAGACCACAGGGAGACCGTTGCGCACCGCCGCCGCCATCACATTGAACCCGCCACCGGCTTCAAAACCCGCCGACTGCGCGAGGACGTCACCGCCAATCTGCGGCAGTTTATCCACGGCCATGACCAGGTCGATGATGACCTGGCCGGTGTGCAACATCTTAGGCATGAGCATTCCCGGTTTGCGCGGCGCGGCGATCTTTCGCTCCGCCGAGGACAAAGTAAATGCCACCGGCCACGACGAAGGTCACGATCCAGCCGAGGCCGTTGTGGCCCAGCCACGAATCGGACAAAAAGCCTTTGAACCAGACGTTTTCAGCGGTGGTGCCGATGGTGGTGAAACTGAAACCGAGGACGATGGCAATCGCCCACGCACCGAATGCGCGCCATTCGATGCCGCCGCGATACCAGTAGGCGCTGCTCGGGCTGACGTCGAGCAGGTCTTTCGGGCTGTAGTAGTGACGGTGAATCAGGTCGACCACGAAGATCCCGACCCACGCCGTGATCGGCACCGCCAGCAGGGAAATAAAGGTAATGAACGGGCCATAGAAACTGTCGGCGATCAGCATGAAGTAAATCGAACCGGCGAAGATCGCCACGATGTCGACCACCACCGCGTAGACGCGCTTGACTCTGAGTCCGAGGGTCAGCGTGGTCAAACCGGCGGAGTACACCGACAGGTTGTTCGACAGCAGCAGGCCACCGAACGCGGTGATCAGGTACGGCACGGCCATCCAGGTCGGCAGCATGTCGCGGATCGCCACAATCGGGTCAGTCGCCGAGGCGAGATCGTTGTTGCCCACCGAAAGCAAGCCGCCGAGGGTGATCAGCAGCACCAGCGGAATACCCGCACCGAACGCGGCGGACGCCACCAGACGCACAGCCTTGACGCTGCGATGCTGATACCGCGACATGTCCGCACCCGCGTTGGCCCAACCGATACCGGTGCCGGCGGCCATGGTGCCGATGCCAATGATCATTGCGCTCATCGGTGCGGGCGTAGCGTTGAACACCGCGCTCCAGTCGATGGTCGCGCAAAGGAAGCCGCCGACCAGAATATTCAGCGCGCCGAACACGTAGGTCGCCCACTTCTGGATCACCAGCAAGGTCGCGTGACCGAGGCCGGACACCGACAGGGTCAGGAGGACGAAAATCGCGATGAAGATCAGCGTCAGTATCGGCGCACTTTTCGCCTCCACCGGTGAGCCGAACAGGATCGAACACAGCGACAGTAATACGAATGCAGCGGTGGTGGTGTTGACCGTTTCCCAACCCAGACGCGACATCAGCGAGACCAGCGTCGGGCCGATATTGCCGCGCACGCCGAAGATCGCCCGCGACAAGGTCAGGCTCGGCGCACGGCCACGGCGGCCGGCAATCGAGATGATCCCGACCACTGCGAAAGAGCCGGCGGCGCCGATGATCGCGACGATGATTGCCTGCCAGATCGCCAGCCCGCGAAACGCCACCAGCGTGGCGCCCAATGGCAGACCGAGAATGGAAATATTGGCGGCGAACCAGACCCAGAACAGCTGCAGCGGATGCCCGTTGCACTCGGCTTCCGGCACCGGTTCGATGCCGCGGGTTTCCAGTTGTCCGGCGCTTTGCCCGGCGTTTGATGAACTCATGAAGATGCTCCTGTTTGCCTTTTTTGTGGTTGTGGCAATGACGCAGAATGACAAGACATCGCGGCCGTCCCGGGCCCGTCTGCGCGATCCATTGCGGGGTGAATGATTCAAAAATCGTGGCGCGCCTATCGCTGGCAAGCCAGCGATGGCGTCAGTTCAATCAGCGCAAGACCAACAGCCCCTGCACCAACGGTTCCAGCTCCAGATGATTAACGGCCTTAACCGTCTCGATCATCTCGGCAGGCCAACACTCAAGGCCCAGGCAGGCCCCCAGCATTGCACCGAGAATCGCCGCGATGGTGTCAGTATCGCCGCCGAGGCTGGCCGCCATGCACAGCGCGTCGAACGCACTCATTTCACCGATAGCCACTTGCTGCGCCAGGGCGAACGAGACCACCACCGACTCCTGCGACGCCACCGACGTGCCGATCACGTCGTAGAGCAGATCGGCGAGCAACGCCTTGTCACTATCCACGCTGATGCTGCGCGCCCAACTGATCCGCGAGCCGATGCGGCCGCCGGCGACCCAGTGCCCGTGCGCCTCGGCTTGCTGAGCTATGTGCTGACCGAGGTTCAGCGCCTCGCCCAGATCCATGCCATTGATGCCGGCAGAGACCACCGCCGCCACCGCCGCCGCGCTGGAAATCCCCAGATTGGTGTTGTGCGTGACCTGGCAGGCCTGGACCACCGCCGCGATAAACCGCTGAGGGTCGGAAACATCCGCCGCGATGCCCACCGGGGTGATGCGCATCGCCGCGCCGTTGGTGGTGCCGTAACGCCCGGCGTCCTCCGGCGAATGGCCGGCGAGAATCATTTCAATGGCACGCTTGGTCGACGGGCCGAGCAGGTCCTGCGAGCCCTTGGCCTGCATCTCGGCTTCCCACTCGATCAAGCGTTGCGCGAGGATCGCCGGCTCGATCCGGCCCTTGCCTTCGACCAGCAGTTCACCGACCAGAATCGCCTGTTCGGTGTCGTCGGTGATCGAGCCTTTGGGCATGTTCGCGGCAATCGGCTGCAGCGGCCCGGCGTCCTGCAGATCGGTAATGGTGCCAAAGCGGGTCTTGATGGTTTCGCGGTTCAGCGATTGGGTCGGCATGCCCAGCGCGTCGCCGAGTGCCAGGCCATAAAAAGCGCCGAGGGCACGGTTGAGCGGGGTCATTTCGCTTCTCCAAATTGCAGGTGCAGACGGAAATGCACCGGGTCGAGCAAGCTTTCGACCTGTTCCATGAAGCGGTTCTGCCGGTCGTAGGTGGTGCGCAACGCTTTGAGAAAAACAGTGCCGACCGGGCGGCCGAGCAGTTCGGCGTCTTCGGCATTCAAAGGTTCGGCGCCGATCCATTGATCGCCACGTTCGCCGATGTAGCCGTAGGCGGCCAGGGTGATGGTCAGGGAATTGTCGATCAGGCCGACGCGGGGCAGGCTTTCCAGGCCGCCGCTGGCCGGCATCAATGAACGCTCGAGGGATACCAGCGTACCGTCAGTGGCACGCCGCCGACGGTCGAGGGTGATGAATTGGTCAGTGCCGAATCGCGAGAGCAAATCGGGGCGGGTCACCGCTTCCAGACGCAGCACTTCGGTATTGATCATCGCCCCGCTGTCGGCCAGGGCCTGGGCCCAGCCGCTGCGCTGATCGAGCACCACGCCGTCGAACGTGACGATAGAGCCGACCCCGCTTTGTGTAGCGATGTATTTGCGCCGTTTCAATTCGGCCAGCGCTTCGCGCAACGTGCCACGGCTGACGTTGAATTCTTGAGCCAACTGATGTTCGCCCGGCAACAGAAAACCGTCCTCCATGAGGCCGCTTTCGATGCGTCGGACGAGCTCGTCGACCACCCGTTGTTTCTTGTCAAATCGTACCTGTCTAATCATGTACAAAGTGATAACCGAAACGGGTGTGAGCGGGCAAGGGAAATTTGGGGATAGTGACGAAAGGCGGGAGAATCAAAAGCCCCTCACCCTGGCCCTCTCCCGGAGGGAGAGGGAACCGAACGGGGGATATTTTGGAGATACATCGACCTGAAAGTGCTTTGCCGAATCCATAGTCGACGACAACTTTCAGGTCGATGCAGGACGCAAAACACCTCGGTCGGCCCCCTCTCCCTCCGGGAGAGGGTTGGGGTGAGGGTAGCTGTTGATTCAGCGTTGTTTCAGGCGGTCAATCACTACGGCCAGCAACAGAATCGAACCGCGAATCACGTATTGGTAGAAGGTGTCGATGTTCTTCAGGTTCATCGCGTTCTCGATGATCGCCAGAATCAACACCCCGGCAATCACATGCCGAATCATGCCGATCCCGCCGCTCAGCGACACCCCGCCCAGCACGCAAGCCGAGATCACCGTCAGCTCGAAGCCCTGACCAATCATCGGCTGCCCCGAGGTCATCCGCGACGCCAGAATCACACCTGCCAGCGCACCAATCAGACCGTGCACGGCGAAGATGATGATCTTGGTCCGGTCAACGTTCACGCCCGCGAGCAGCGCCGCTTCCTGGTTGCCACCGATGGCCATGGTGTTGCGCCCGTAGGTGGTGTAATTCAGCAACCAGCCAAAAAACAGGAAGCAAACGATGGTGATCAGAATCGGCACCGGCACGCCAAACAACTGGCCGTTACCGAATACGAAGAACGATTCCTGAGACACACCTACCGCTTTACCGTTGGCAAAAATGTACGCCAGACCCCGAACTATCTGCATGGTCGCCAACGTGGTGATCAACGCATTGACCCGCAACTTGGCAATTACAATCCCGTTGATCAGACCAACAATCAGGCCCATCAGCAACGCCGCGCTGACACCGAGAAACACGCTGTCGGTGTCGCGCATTACCACCGCCGCAACCACCCCGGCGCAGGCAATCACCGAACCGACCGACAAGTCGAAATGCCCCGACGCCAGGCAGTACAACATCGTGCACGCCGCAATCCCGGTGGTGGAAATCGCCAGGCCCAGGCCGCGCATGTTCAGCGGCGACAGGAAGTTGTCGATCAGCAGCGTGCAGGCAATGAAGATGCCGACGGCCGCCAGCAGCATGACCCAGTCATCGAGGAAGCGGCGCATGTCCAAAGGTTTGCGCTCGGTCGGCAGGGTTTCGTTTTGGGTTGTCATCATAGTCACCTCTCAGTTCGCCGCGCCGTCAGCGCGGTGGCGCGGCAAAGCCAGTTGCAGCAGGTTGGATTCATTGGCCTGGTCGCGGTCGACTTCGCCGCTTAGGGCGCCTTCGCACAGCACCAGAATGCGGTCGGAAATGCCCATGACTTCCATCAGGTCGCTGGACACCACGATCACCGAAATACCCTCGGCGGCGAGGTTGTGGATGATCTGGTAAATCTCGGCCTTGGCGCCGATGTCGATGCCGCGCGTCGGTTCGTCGAGCAGCAAGACCTTCATCGGCATCGACAGCCAGCGACCAAGAATGGCCTTCTGCTGATTGCCGCCGGAGAGAAATTTGATCTGCTGCCCGGCGTGGGGCGTTTTGACTTTCAGCGCCTTGATCTGTTTGTCGGCGTTGCCCTTTTCCCACATTCCGCGCAGCAGACAGCCCAGGCCGGAGTTGGCACCACGGGCACTGATGTTGATGTTCTCGGCGACGCTGGCCAGGGGGATGATGCCTTCCTTCTTGCGATCTTCCGGGCACAACAGAATCCCGGCGGCAATCGCGTCACGCGGTGAGCGCAATTTCAGCTCATGACCACGCAACTGCAGGCGTCCGGCGGTGTTGCGCTCCAGGCCGCTGAGCAGGCGAAACAGCTCGGTGCGCCCTGCCCCGACCAGCCCGAACAAACCGAGGATTTCACCTTTGTGCGCCTCGAAGCTGATTGGCTCACGCAGGCCCGGGCCGAGCAAACCGTCGACCTTCAGCGCCACGGCGCCGCGCGGACGATGGCGGTAATCGTAGATGTCCTGAATGTCGCGACCGACCATGCAGGTCACCAGTTGATCGTGGGTCAACTGGCTCATGTCGTCGAAAGTGCGCACGTAGCGACCGTCCTTGAACACCGTCACGGCGTCGCAGATGCGGAACACTTCTTCCATGCGATGGGAGACGTAGAGCACGACTTTGCCCTCGTCACGCAGACGACCGATGATCGCCATCAAGCGGTCGATCTCGCGGGCCGAGAGGCTGCTGGTCGGTTCGTCGAAGGCGATCACATGGGCGCCGCGTGACAGCGCTTTGGCGATTTCCACCAATTGGCGCTGGCCGAGGGACAGGCGGCCGACCTTGGTCTGCGGATCGATTTCGTCGGCCAGGCCTTTCAGGCAGCTCAACGCCTGCTGACGCAGCGCACCGCGATTGATCAAGCCGAAACTGGCCGGCAGATGGCCGAGAAACAGGTTCTCGGCGACGGTCATTTCCGGCACCAGATGCAGCTCCTGGTGAATCACCGCGACGCCGCTGCCGATGCTCTCGGCGGTCGACTTGAACGCCATGGTCTGCTCGCCGATCTGCAACTCGCCGCTACTCGGAATGTAAGCGCCGCCAAGGATTTTCAGCAGGGTCGATTTTCCGGCGCCGTTCTCGCCCATCAAGGCGTGAACGGCGCCGGGGTGGGCAACAAAGCTGATGCCGTCGAGCGCCTTCACACCGGGAAACGTCTTGCCGATCCCGTTGAAGCGCAGGCTACCGCTGGCGCCGTGCTGTTCTTGTGTCTGTACTTGCGCGTGCATAAAGCCACCTCTTCACACCAATCAAACGGCCCGGCGACCCGGGCCGTTGTTTGCGTCAGTTCCACAAGCCGATTTTTTCCAGCTCTTGCTTGAAGTTGTCGCGGGTGATCAGGGTGACGTCGTCCATCGCGGTGTACTTCGGCGGCTCTTTGCCGGTGGTGACCCACTCGTACATCATCTCGGCAGTCTTGTAGCCTTCGATGTGCGGACTTGGCAGCATCGAGCCAAAGAAACCGCTATCAGGTTTTTTCAGCTCGCCAATGGCGTCGGTGCCGTTGATGCCGATGCCGATCACGTTGGCCGCCGCAAAACCGGCTGCTTCGGTGGCACGCACGCCGCCGAGCACGGTGTTGTCGTTCATGCCGCCGATGATCAGGTTTTTCGCCGCGCGCGGCAGTTTCACCAGCGCCGAGTTGGTGGCGTCCATGCTGCCCGGTACGTCGAGGGTTTTCAGGGCGGCGAAGAGGATGTGGTCTTTCGGCATCCCGGCGTCTTCGAGGGACTTCACCGAACCGTCGGTGCGCTTCTTGCCGGTGTCGAGTTCGTTGTAGGTGTTGACCACCGCGTAGGTGTCTTTCCAGTCCCAGTTGCGTTTTTTCGCTTCGGCGACCATGGCGTTGCCCTGCTTCTGGCCGACTTCGAACGCAGCCATGCCGAGGTACGGCACGTCTTCCATGAACTTGCCGCTGGCGTCGACGAAACGGTCATCGACGGCAATCACTTTCAGGTCATTGAGTTTGGCCTTGGCCATGATCGCTGGGCCGAGCGACACGTCCGGCGGGCAGATCACGAAGCCCTTGGCGCCGTTGGCCGCGAGGCTGTCGATGGCCGACAGGGTTTTCTCGCCGTCCGGTACGGCAATCTTGATCAGTTCGAAGCCCTTGTCCTTGGCGGCTTTCTCGGCGAAAGCCCACTCGGTCTGGAACCAGGGCTCTTCCGCCTGCTTGACCAGAAAACCGATTTTCACGGTGTCGGCAGCGAACAGCGAACTGCTCAGGCTGAACGCAGTGACTGCCAGAGCGGTACTGCACAGGGTACGAATCCCGAAACGACGTTTCATAAGCTGACTCCTTGTTATTTTTTTTGAGCAATGTTTGAAAAGCGTTAAAGCGTGTTACTGCAAAGCCTGTTGAAAATAGTCATATCGTATGATGATTGGATTTCAAGCGGCATTATCCGCAAGAAAGCCGCTTCGTTCAGTCGTGGTACATCACCGAACGCCCACCATCGATCGTGATGCATGAAGCATTGATGAACGGCGCTTCATCACTGGCCAGAAAGACGGCGGTCATCGCCACTTCAATCGGCTGACCGATGCGCTTGGGCGGATGCAGGTTCAAGGCGCGCTGCCGCTCGGCGTGCGGATCAGCGAAGCCGTTCCAGTAATCGACGTTCAACTGCGTTTCGATATAGCCCGGAGCGATGGCGTTGACGCGAATGCCCTTGGCCGCGTACTCGATACCCAGGGCGCGGGTCAGGCCGAGCAAACCGTGCTTGGCCACCGGGTACGGGAAGCAACCGGGGATGATATGCGAGGAATGGGTCGAAGCGATGTTGATGATGCTGCCGACACCCTGCTCGATCATCTGAGGCAGGACTGCCTTGCAGCCGAACCAGGCACCATCGAGGTCGATGGCGAAACAGCGGCGCCAGTCTTCCTCGGTCATCTCCAGAGGATCACGGAACACGTTGACCCCGGCACAATTGATCAGCACGTCAATGCGCCCGTGCAGTTCGACGGCGCGTCTGGCCATGGCATGCAAATCCACCTGACTCGACACATCAGTCTTCAGCGCTTGTACGTCGTAGCCCTGCTCGCGCCAGTGGGCGGCCACCTTCTCGACCTTGTCAGCCTGAATATCGCTGATCACCAATCTGGCTTGCTGCGCAGCGAACGCCGCGACGATGGCTTCGCCGATACCTTGTGCAGCGCCCGTCAGCAGCACCACTTTGTTTTTCAGACGCTCGCCCTTCGGCGGTGCGGGCACCGGCGGCAGGGAAAGAGGTTCAGCCATGGATCTGGACTCCTGTTTCGCAAGCGCAAAAAAACCGGGCATCTGACGATGTCCGGTCTGGAAGACGCTGGGAACGAAACAGGCAGGCGCGGCCGACAGCATGGGGCCGTTGCGAGACGCGGACTCCGCTCGGGAGTGCGAGAAAGATTCGCTGCATCACTTCACCTGTTTTGTTCTTTTTAAGTGTGAGTGCGTGTTACTGCTGGAGCCGACTATAAACCCGACCACCAAATAATCTCAATATATAATTTTGCATCCCATATTATGGGACTTAACCGGCAAATCGCGTACAGAGCTTTCCGGCCACATCGACGCGCATCGACAGCACCGCGCCATCCAGCGCATGGTTGTGCGGGCTTGCGGCGCTGGTGATGTACAGGGTTTTCAAGTCTTCGCCGCCGAACACGCAACTGGTCGGGCGGCTGATCGGTAGCTCGATTTTTCGATCAACCTTCCCGTCAGACGTCAGGCGCAACAGACAACTGCCATCCCAGCGGGCATTCCACACATAACCTTCAGCATCCATCGCCGAACCATCCGGGCCGCCCTGCGGGTCAGGGCCGTACCAGGATTGAGCATTGTCGAGATTGCCGTCGGCGTGAATGAAGTAGCGATAAAGCGTGCTGTCGAGACTGTCGCCGAACAGCACCGTGGTGCCGTCATCGCTCCACAACAACGTATTGGGAATCCCCAAACCGCGCAGCAATGGCGTTACGCGCTTATCCGGATCGATGCGGAACAGCCCTCCGGAACGTCGGGTGATCGGTAAATCTTCACCCTGCTCGCCGATATTGTTTTGCATGGTGCCGAGCCACAGCCGACCTTGGGCATCGCAGCGCGCTTCATTGGGACGATTGCCCGGTTGCGGGTCGGCGACACAGAACAGGCTCAGGCGGGGTTCGAGACCGGGCGAGTCGAGATCCAGGCGATAGACGCCGCTAGTCAGTGTGACCAGCGCATCGCCGTTGCTGCACGGGATGAACGCGGAAATATGTTCAGGCATCTGCCAGATCTGCACGTTCTGACCGATCAGGCGCAACGCCTGTTTGCCGGCGATATCGACCCAGTAAAGCGCCTGGGTCGGCGCGTCCCAGAACGGGCCTTCGCCGAGTCGGGCGCGGTGTTGGGTCAGGGCGGTCCACGGCATATAACGGTCTCCATTGTTCTTGTTATTAGTGTCGGGCCAGCCTGCTGGCGATGTCGGGCGACACCTGTTTCGCATGTGCTGCCGTCATCGCTAGCAGGCTAGCGCCCACAGGGAAAACGGGATGTTCAACTGGCCTTTCTGTCGGCCATGGCTTTCGGGTAAAACCGTTTGATCGCCAGGTCTGCATTGTCGATCAGGGTCATGCACGCCCACACGCCCCGCGCAGAATCGCGGGCGGTGATGGCGTCGGCCATGTCTTTGTGGATCGGCAAGGTGCGGCGCAATTCATCGGGGTCGGCAGCGGACACCTCGAATGACACCGCCAGTAACGCGCCGAGGGCCGGGACCATTTGTTCAATGAATTGATTGTGGCTGGCGGCGAGAATGCACTCGTGGAAGGCTTGGTCGGCGCGGTTGTAATCGACACCACTGTCCACTGCCCGCTCAAGGGCGTTGTAGGCCAGTTGCACGGCGTCGATCTGTTCCTGGGTCGCGCGCTCGCAGGCCCAGCGCACGGCCATTGGCTCGATGGTGCGGCGCAGATCGAGCAGGTCATCGACGAAGTTTTCCGGCAAGCCATTACGCGACAACCAACCGACGACTTGCGGATCGAACAGGTTCCAGCGTCGCACCGGCAGCACACGGGTGCCGACTTTCGGGCCGACTTCGAGCAGGCCTTTGGCGACGAGAGTTTTGATGGCTTCGCGGATGACGGTACGGCTGACGCCAAGCTGTTCGCCCAGATCGGCCTCGACCTTGATGGTCTGCCCCGGCTTGACCTGGCCGGCAGCGATCCAGCTGCCAAGCCAATCGACCGTTGACGCATGAAAGCTGCTGGACATGAACACCTCAAAGCAGATCGCGATGGGTGATCAAGCTAATGATCATATGATTAACAGTCAATCAGGATTTTTCAGGCAATCCACAAAACCAATGAGGGATTTGTGTTTACGGTTCGAGGCCGATACGGAAGAACTCGCCGCCACTCCACACGCCCAGCCAGCGCTGACCCTCGATCTCGCGGCTCACCGCCAGTTCCACCAGCTGATAGAACACATTGCGGTGAATCAACGCTTCAAGGTTGGTGCGCACGTGCACGTAAGGCGCAGGCTCTTGGGTCACCGGATCAATTTCGACACGAATCGGATGCTCAGGCCCGGCCTCGGCGGTTTCCTCGACGTTGGTGGTGAAGCGCAGGACCTGCGCCTCGCCCTCGCCTTCAACTTCGACGGCGATTGCCACGAACGGCGCGTCGTCGACCGTGATCCCGACTTTCTCGACCGGGGTGATCAGGAAGTAATCATCACCGTCGCGGCGAATGATCGTGGAGAACAACTTGACCATGGGCTTGCGCCCGATTGGCGTGCCCAGGTAATACCAGGTGCCATCGCGGGCGATGCGCATGTCAATGTCGCCGCAGAAGTCCGGGTTCCACAAGTGCACCGGCGGCAAGCCTTTGGTTTTGGGGATTTGTCCCAACAAGTCATTGGCTTTTTGCGGGCCACTCATGGCGTTCTCCTTGAATTACTGGTCGCTGACGCCCAACAGGCTGCGCGCATATTGAGCCAGCGGCGGGCCGATCAGGTCTTCGGGTTTGCTGTCGTGGAATGTCAGTAAACCGCCACGACTCTTGATCCGTGCAGTATCAATCAAATACTGGGTATTGGTCTCGATCAACATGATCTGAATCACGCCGCCGTCGATGCCCAAGCGATCCACGGCCTCCTGATCGAGCCACTCATCGGAATTGCCGATTCGGTCATCAGCCTTGGCGAAGCGCGTGTACAGCAGATAGTGCGCGCCGGCATCGCGAGCTTCACCCATCGCTTGATCAAGACCTTCCGGCGCACGTGCGCGGCGGACCATCGGGAAGTATTCGACGAAGCCTTTGAAGGCTTCTTCGGCGACCACGTTCGGACGCGGATAGGAACCACCCGGCGGGGCGAACGCGCCTTGGGCGATGTAGATGAAGGAGTCCGGCTGAATGCGGAAGTTGTTCACGCGACGACTGTCGCTGTGGTCCAGCAAACCGGCATCGCTCATCTGGTAGCGAGTGCCTTCGGCCATATCGCTGACAGTCATACAGCCGCCAAGCGCCAAAACGGCCAGCAGCAAAACCAGGCTACGCATCCTATTCCTCCAGAGGCCGGTGACGGAAAACCGGCGAATGGCCATTGGATGCAGCTTTTGCGCCAGCTCGGGATCCTTATCGAATGATGGATTGCTTTCGCGAGCAGGCTCGCTCCCACAGGATTGCGAAAAACCCTGTGGGAGCGAGCCTGCTCGCGAAAAAAAGGTATCAGCCGCCGATGATTTTCATGACGGTGGCACCGCCAGAAAACGCCACTTCCTGCTTGTCCCCCAACGCCTTGACCAGCAAACGCTGAAGCGCCGGCAACGCCTGATGGCGCGGCTTGTCGAGCAGATCGCCGACATAGTGGCGGTTGCTCGACGACAGGCAGCCATGCAGCCAACCGGTCGACGACAGGCGCAAGCGCGAGCAGGTCCGGCAGAACGGCACACTCTCGTTGGCGATCACGCCGAAGTTGCCCAGGCCGGGAATCGCGTAACGCACGGCGGTAGCGTCTACGGGCGCGTCGGTTTGCGCATACTCGTAGCGCTCGCCGATCAGTTCCAGCAATTGCTGCAGGCTGACGAACTGTTGCAGGAACGCGTTGGAGTCCTTGGCCAGGTGGCCCATGCGCATCAGCTCGATAAAGCGCAGTTCGTATCCGCGTTCCAGGCAGTAATCGAGCAAAGGCATCACCTGATCGAGGTTCTGCCCGCGCAACGGCACCATGTTGACCTTGATCTTCATCCCCGCCGCTTTCGCCTGGTCCATGCCGTCGAGCACTGTGGCCAGGTCGCCACCACGGGCAATGCTGCGGAACGCGCCGGCGTCCAGGGTATCGAGGGACACGTTGATCCGGCGCAAACCGGCATCGACCAGCAGCGGCAGTTTTTTTGCGAGGAGTTGCCCGTTGGTAGTCAGGCTGATGTCTTCCAGGCCCATCTTGCCGACAGCGGTCATGAACGATTCGAGTTTGGGGCTGACCAGCGGTTCGCCGCCAGTGATGCGCAGGCGCTCGATGCCGGCGGCTTCGATCAGGTACGCCACGCCGCGCGCCATGGCTTCGGCCGACAGTTCATCCTGCGCAGCCACCAACCGCTTGCCGTTGGGCACGCAGTAGGTACACGCGTAATTGCAGGCTGAGGTCAGGCTGATGCGCAAATTGCGGAAACGCCTGCCTTGACGGTCAACGATCATGATCACTCCGGCGAAAGAATTTCGAGCCGCTAAAACTTGACTCACAAATCAAGTTTTAGCAAGCCCTATGCCTGAGTATATTCCTGCGGTACTGCGTCATGTAGCGAAATCATGGCGCAATAAGGCTGCTGAATGGCTCAGCTGCTTGGGGTTTCCGGATCGCGCTTGCGCTTGTTGCCCATGCGCACGCCAATGTCCATCAGGAACTGGAAGAAACCTTCCTGATCTTCCAGCACATTGCTCCAGAACGGCGAGTGATACAGCGCAACAGCGCCATGCACCAGCGCCCAGGATGCGCAGTAGTGAAAGTACGGCGGCACGTCTTCGAGCTTGCCTTCGCTGATGCGGCCCTTGATCAACAAGGTCAGGCGTTCGAAGTTCGAGGCACGGATCTTGTGCAGCTCCTCGACCATCTCCGGCACTTGATTGCCCTTGACCACTTTCTCTTCGAGACGGTCGAACAGGCGATAGCGCTGCGGGTCGCGCATGCGGAATTCGAAGTAGGCGCGGGACAGCGCTTCCTTGTCCTTGTCGACATCGGCCGAATGCAGCAGCTCGTTCAAATCACGCTCGTAATCGAGCATCAGGCGCAGATAAATCTCGGCCTTGGATTTGAAGTGCTTGTAGATCGTGCCTTTGCCGATACCCACGGCATCAGCAATCATCTCGACGGTGACACTGTCTTCACCTTGTTCGAGGAACAGCTTGAGCGCGGTATCGAGAATTTCTTGCTCGCGGCGACGAAACTCACGGACCTTACGAGGTTCTTTGTGCATAAGAAAAGGTCTGAAGGGTCAAAATTCGAAGCCGCGTATTATGCCTAACTTGCGCAGAATTGCACGGATCATCCGACCATATCTGTGTTTCTTGTTCGTTTTGAGAACGTTTTGGGCGCAATGAGAACTCAACTGAAGCGAACGTATTCCAAATTTGTTTAAAAACCCCCACCGGCTCACTGGACTGCACGCCAGACTGATCAATACTTGAACTGTCGGGCGGCATCTCCCCCAAGTGCCGCGTCGATAAAGGTACCAACGGACCGCGTGCCTTTGTTTTACTCCTAATGGTCTTAACCCGGATTCACCCCCCAGAACCCGGGTTTTTTTTGCCTGCGATTTGGCAAACGACTACAGGGCAGATTTAACACTCGCCAGCGGGAACAGACGCTTGAAGTTCTCGGTGGTCTGCTCGGCGAAACGCTCGTAGTTTTCACCGCGCAGCATCGCGAGGAATTCCGCCACTTCGCGCACGTATTGCGGCAGGTTCGGTTTGCCGCGGTAGGGGATCGGTGCCAGATACGGCGAGTCGGTTTCCACCAGCAAGCGATCCGCTGGGACTTTGCTCGCGACATCACGTAACGCATCGGCATTGCGGAATGTGACGATGCCCGACAGTGAAATGTAATAGCCCATGTCCAGCGCGGCTTTGGCCATGTCCCAGTCTTCGGTGAAACAGTGCAGCACACCGGCCTGGGGCAGCGCGGCTTCGCGCAGCAACTCAAGGGTATCGGCGCGGGCGCCGCGGGTATGGATGATCACCGGTTTGCCGGTCTGCTGCGCCGCTTGCAGGTGCAGACGGAATGACTCCTGCTGCAATTGCGCGGCTTCCGGCTCGTAGTGATAGTCGAGGCCGGTTTCACCGATCGCCACCACCTTCGGGTGATTGAGCTCGTGCAGCAGCCAGTCGAGCGCCGGCGCGGCGCCCGGTTGAACATCCAGCGGATGCACGCCGACCGAGCAATCGACATCGTCATAACGCTCAGCCAGGGCTTTGACGTCGGCGGCGTTATCGGCACTCACGCCGATGCACAGGAAGTGCCCTACTCCGCGCTCGCGTGCCGCATCCAGTGCGGCATCCAGCGAGCCGTCATGGGCGGCGAGGTCGAGGCGATCAAGGTGACAATGGGAATCTACGAGCATAAAAAAGACGGCTACTTACATCGTGTGAGTGGGACGGTCGGACTTCAGGGCTCCGGCCAGATGGGTTTCGATGCGACTGCGCGCGGTGTTGTCACCCTCGTTGAACTGCACACCGACGCCGGCGGCCCGGTTGCCTTGCGCACCTTTCGGGGTGATCCAGGTGACTTTGCCGGCCACCGGAATCTTCTCCGCTTCGTCCATCAGGTTCAGCAACATGAACACCTCATCGCCCAACTTGTAGCTCTTGTTGGTCGGGATGAACAGACCACCGTTCTTGATGAATGGCATGTAGGCCGCGTAGAGCACCGATTTGTCCTTGATGGTCAGGGACAAGATGCCGTTGCGTGGCCCCGGGCTGACAGATTCATTCATGTTGACCTCCACTGCTGATCTTCAGAGTCTAGGTACACATTCTTATCGTTGGCCAGGCAATCCTGCCCATTGCACCAACAAGGCTTCCAGCAACAGGGTCGGATTGAGGTTGGCCTTGCTCAGGACTTTCTGCCGCTGAGCGAGAATCCAGTCCTGAATGCCGAGGACTTTGCCCTGCGCGCTTTTCTGCGCCAGGTACTGCACGACCTTGCGCATGTCAGTCAGGCCAAGGCCGCCTTCATCCTGGGTCAGTTGATAACGCAGGATCAAGCTCGACCAATCACAGAACCAGTCAAACAGGCGCAGCATCGGAATGCTTTTCCATTCTTCGGCCAGTTGCGTCGGCGATTGCTGTTGCTTGAGCAGCTTCTTCACCCCTTCGACGACTTGCGCCCGCTGCTCGCGCACGCCTTGCGACTGAAGACTGACGGCCATCAAGGGCGAGCCGGCGGCCAGCGTCAGCAATTCGACACGCTCTTCTTCGGAACAGTCCGGCAACGCTTGCGCCAGCCATTGCAGGCTCATCGCTTCGCCAGGCAACGGACAGGCCTGTTGCACGCAACGGCTCTTGATCGTCGGCAGCAAACGACTGGTCTGGTGGCTCACCAGCAACAACACGGTATCGCCGGACGGCTCTTCAAGACTCTTGAGCAAGGCGTTGGCGGCGTTGATGTTCATCGACTCGACCGGCTCGATCAGCACCACTTTGCGCCCGCCGAGTTGCGCGGTTTGCACCACGAAGCTGACCAGATCGCGCACCTGGTCGACCTTGATGGCCTTGTCGGCCTCTTCCGGTTCGAGAATGTAATTGTCCGGGTGACTGCCGGCCTTGAGCAGCAGACAGGACTTGCACTCGCCGCAGGCTTCCGGCGTCGGCCGCTGGCACAACAAGCTGGCCATCAAGCGTTCGGCCAGCGCCCGTTTGCCGATCCCGGCCGGACCGTGCAGCAAATAGGCGTGCGCATGCTGCTGGCGACCGGCCAGTTGCTGCCAGAGGCCGTCTTGCCACGGATAGGCCTCAGCCACGGGCCAGCTCCAGCAAATTCGGAATCAGGGTATCCAGCGATTGCTGAACCTTTACCAAGGACTGACCGGCATCGATGCGCACATAGCGCGCAGGATCGGCTTCAGCGCGTTTGAGAAACGCATTGCGTACTGCCTCGAAAAACGCCCGGCCCTCCAGTTCGAAACGATCCAGACGACCACGTGCGCTGGCGCGGGCCAGACCGATCTCTACGGGCAGATCGAAAATCAGTGTCAGGTCAGGACGCAGGTCGCCCTGTACGAAGGTTTCCAGCGTGGCGATTCTCTCCAGCGACAGACCGCGACCACCGCCCTGATAGGCGTAAGTCGAGTCGGTAAAACGATCACACAGCACCACCGCACCACGGGCCAGCGCCGGGCGGATGACTTCGGCCAGGTGCTGCGCGCGGGCGGCGAACACCAGCAGCAACTCGGCATCAGGGTTCATGACTTCGTCGGCCGGGGTCAGCAGCACATCGCGAATGCGCTCGGCCAGCGGCGTACCACCGGGCTCACGGGTCAGCACCACTTCGATACCGGCGGCGCGCAGGCGCTCGGCAAGGTATTCGCGGTTGGTGCTTTTGCCGGCGCCTTCCGGGCCTTCCAGGGTAATAAACAAGCCAGTCACAGGCAGTCCTTAATCAAAGTCATTGCGCGTTTTCCGGGGCCGGCGCAGGTTCCTGAGGCGGAACCTGTGGCAATGCCTGCGGCGCGGTGTCCGGCGAAGCTGCAGGAATCGATTCCTCCGCAGCCGGCGCCGACTCTGGCGCTGCCACCGGTGCGGGACTCGAGCGGTAATCCGCGCGCCGCTTGAGCTGGTATTCGCGCACCGCATTATTGTGCGCATCAAGATCATCAGAGAACACATGACTGCCATCGCCGCGCGCGACAAAGTACAGGCTGGTGCCCTCCACCGGGTTCAGCGCAGCATGAATTGCCTCGCGCCCGACCATCGCAATCGGCGTCGGCGGCAGGCCAGGGATCACGTAGGTGTTGTACGGCGTCGGCTCCTTCAGGTGCGCGCGCGTCAACTTGCCGGTGTAGCGATCACCCAGACCATAGATCACCGTCGGGTCCGTCTGCAATTGCATGCCCAGCGCCATGCGCCGGACAAACACGCCGGCAATCTGTCCGCGCTCCTGCGGCACACCGGTTTCCTTCTCGACCAGCGACGCCATGATCAGCGCTTGATAAGGTTCGGTGTACGGCACATCGGCGGAGCGGCTTTCCCACTCTTTCGCCAGGACTTCATCGAGACGATCAAAAGCTTTCTTCAGCAGTTCGGCATCGGACATGCCACGTACAAACCGGTAGGTGTCGGGGAAGAATCGCCCTTCCGGGAACAAGCCCTTATGACCAATCTTCGCCATCACAGCGCTGTCGCTCAAGCCGTTGAGGGTCTGCTCGATCTTGTCATCCTTGGCCAACGCCGCGCGCACTTGATGGAAATTCCAGCCCTCGACCAGCGTCAGGCTGTACTGCACCACTTCACCGCGCTTCCACAAGTCGATCAGACCGTTGACGGTCATGCCCGGCTGCATGCGGTATTCACCGCTGTGGATGGGCGTGCCCGCCAGATTGAAACGCCAATAGACCCGAAGCCAGAAAGCGTCCTTGATGACACCATCGGTTTCGAGTCCAAGGAAAGTTCGGGTCGGTGTCGAGCCTTTCGGCACATCCAGCAGCTCTTCCTGCGTGATGTTCAGGGGCTGTTCCAGTGCGGAATGAATCTTCCAGGCGCTGGCGCCCAACAGCAGCCCTGCCAAAACCAGTCCGGTTTCCAGCAGCAGCAAAAGTTTACGTCTCAAAATCAGGCATCCAGTAGGGCGCGGGCAATGGTTTGCAGTTTACGGGTGAGCGGGCCAACCGGCCAGCTCAGCGCAGCGTAGGCGCGTACCGGCCAGACGCCATAAACGCTGTTGCAGAGAAACACTTCATCGGCCCATTGCAGCTGTTCGAGGCTGATGTCGGCAATTTGTGTAGGGATGGTCAGTGACTCGGCCTGAAACAATATTTCTGCGCGCATCACGCCTGCCACGCCGCAGCGCTTCAAATCAGGTGTGATCAATATCCCGTCGCGCACCAGAAACAGATTGCTGAATACCCCTTCAATGACTCGGCCAGACTGATCGAGCATCAAGCCTTCGGCGTGCTCGCTGTCCTGCCATTCGGCGCGGGCGAGAACCTGTTCCAGTCGATTGAGGTGTTTGAGTCCGGCCAGCAACGGCTGTGCAGACAGACGCGTGTTGCAGGGAAACAGGCGAACGCCTTGTTGAGCATGCGCAGCGGGATAAGCCGCAGGCGGATTGCCTTGCAGAATGCGTCGGCCAGACGCCGCCGGATCGGGCGCATAACCGCGCAGACCGTCGCCACGGGTGAGGATGAGCTTGAGCACGCCCTCGCCCATTGCTGTCGCATAGCTCAGCAGTTCATGGCGAATCAGCTCGATATCGGCGCAGATCGCCAGACGCGAGCAGCCATCGGCCAATCGCGCCAGATGCCGACCCAGCAGGCTTGGCTGGCCGCCACGCACGGCGATGGTCTCGAACAGACCATCGCCGTAAGCCAGGCCGCGATCTTTCAGCGACAGACTGTCAGCCGGTTGACCGTCGACCCAGCAGTCCATCAACCTGCGAACCGGCGGAATGCCAAGGTGCCGTTGGTGCCGCCAAAGCCGAAGGAGTTGGACAGCACGACGTCGATGTCCATGTTGCGGGCCGTGTGCGGCACGAAATCGAGATCGCAGCCTTCATCCGGTTCATCGAGGTTGATGGTCGGCGGCGCGACCTGGCTGTTGATCGCCAGGACGCTGAAGATCGCCTCGACCGCGCCCGCCGCCCCCAGCAGGTGACCGGTCATCGATTTGGTAGAGCTGACCGCCAGTTTATAGGCGTGATCGCCAAACACAGACTTGATCGCATTGGCTTCGGCGAGATCGCCGGCCGGGGTCGAAGTACCATGAGCGTTGATGTACTGCACTTGATCGACATTGATCTTCGCATCGCGCAGCGCGTTGGTGATGCAACGTGCTGCACCGGCGCCGTCGGCAGGTGGCGAAGTCATGTGGAACGCATCGCCGCTGGTGCCGAAGCCGATCAGCTCGGCATAAATGGTCGCACCGCGCGCCTTCGCATGTTCAAGCTCTTCGAGAACCAGTGCACCGGCACCGTCAGACAGGACGAAACCGTCACGGCCCTTGTCCCAAGGACGGCTGGCACGAGTCGGCTCGTCGTTGCGGGTCGACAGTGCACGGGACGCGCCGAAGCCGCCCATGCCCAGACCGCACGCGGCCATTTCGGCACCGCCGGCAATCATCACGTCAGCTTCGTCGTACATGATGTTGCGCGCCGCCATGCCGATGCAGTGCGTACCGGTAGTACATGCAGTAGCGATGGCGTAGTTAGGCCCCTGTGCACCCAGGTGGATGGACAGGAAACCGGAAATCATATTGATGATCGAGCCTGGCACGAAGAATGGCGAGATTCGACGCGGGCCCGTCTCATGCAGGGTACGGCTGGTTTCTTCGATGTTGGTCAGACCGCCGATACCCGAACCCATGGCTACGCCAATGCGTTCACGGTTAGCGTCAGTAACTTCCAGGCCGGCATTGCGCACGGCTTGAAAGCCTGCAGCCAGACCGTACTGAATGAACAGGTCGAGCTTGCGTGCCTCCTTGACCGAGAGGTATTCCTCGACATTGAAGCCCTTAACCGAGCCGCCAAAGCGGGTGGAATAGGCAGAAAGGTCGGTGTGTTCGATCAGACCAATGCCACTGCGGCCAGCCAGAATGCCCTGCCAACTGCTTGGCACATCCGTGCCCAGTGGCGACAACATACCCATACCGGTGACTACGACGCGTCTACGCGACACAGCACTCTCCTTTTTCAAATGACGACGACTTTGCATCAGGCCTAAAGAAAAAACCGCACGCCATGATGGCAGTGCGGTTTTTCCATGACAGCAAACAACGATTACAAACTATTACTTCTGGTGAGTAGTAACGTAGTCGATTGCAGCTTGTACAGTAGTGATCTTCTCAGCTTCTTCGTCAGGGATTTCGGTCTCGAATTCCTCTTCCAGAGCCATCACCAGCTCAACGGTGTCAAGGGAGTCGGCACCCAGGTCTTCTACGAAGGAAGCGCTGTTAACCACTTCTTCTTCTTTAACACCCAGTTGCTCGGCAACGATTTTCTTGACGCGCTCTTCGATGGTGCTCATACCTTGTTTTCACTCCTAATGGACAAATTCAGGCAGCTGGCCGGTGGGTAAGTGTATAGAAAGACTTTTCAGCTTTTCAACTGAAAGCTTCACTCCTCAGACCCTGCAGCCCTCTGCCTATAAATAGATTGCAGCTTTATAACGGATTTTAGACAGCTCGTATGACATTTTTTTGAAGCAATCCGTCACATTTTACTTACATGTACATCCCACCATTCACCGGGATTGTAGCCCCAGTGACGTATGCCGCACCGTCGGATGCAAGAAAAGCGACCACGGACGCGATCTCTTGAGCTTGTCCCAGACGACCCAGCGGAATCTGCGTCTGCAAGGCTTCACGCTGTGCTTCAGGCAGCTCGCGCGTCATATCGGTGTCGATGAACCCTGGGGTTACCGAGTTGACCGTAATCGAACGCGAACCGACTTCTCGCGCCATCGCACGGCTGAAACCTTCCAGACCGGCCTTGGCGGCTGCATAGTTTACTTGGCCTGCGTTGCCCATGGCACCCACCACCGAGCCAATACTGATGATTCGCCCCCAACGCGCCTTGGTCATGCCGCGCAAGACACCCTTGGACAGGCGATACAGACTGTTCAGGTTGGTATCGATCACGTCGTACCACTCGTCGTCTTTCATGCGCATCATCAGGTTATCGCGAGTGATACCGGCATTATTGACCAGGATCGCCACTGGCGCACCAAACTGCTCCTGAATGCCTGCCAGCACCGCAGTGACCGATTCATCGCTGGTCACGTTGAGCTCGAAACCTGCGCCCTGAATACCATTTTCCTTCAGGGTCGCGGCAATGCGCTCAGCACCCGAAGCGGAAGTCGCGGTGCCAATAACGATAGCGCCCTGACGACCCAGTTCCAGCGCGATAGCCTGGCCGATGCCGCGGCTTGCACCGGTGACCAGTGCAACTTTACCTTGCAGACTCATGCAAGCTTCTCCTGATTCAGGCTTGCGCTGCGCGAGCGGCAGCGAAAGCATCTGGGGTATTGAGGTTGGATGTCGCCACGCCTTCGGCGCAACGCTTGTTCAGACCTGCCAGTACTTTGCCCGGGCCGCACTCAACCAGACTGGACGCGCCTTTGGCGGCCAGGGTCTGGACGGATTCAACCCAGCGCACTGGCTTGTACAGTTGCTCGAGCAGATCACGCTTGAGGGTTTCCAGATCCGCCGGCACTTGCGCGCTGACATTCTGCACCACCGGGATCTGCGGCGCCTGCCAGTCGATGGCGGCAATGGATTCGGCAAAGCGTTCGGCCGCCGGACGCATCAGTTCGCAGTGCGACGGCACGCTCACTGGCAGCGGCATCGCACGCTTGGCGCCACGAGCCTTGCAGCCTTCGATGGCGCGCTCAACGGCAGCCTTGGCACCGGCGATCACCACTTGGCCCGGCGAGTTGAAATTGACGGCGCTGACCACTTCACCCTGCGCAGCATCGGCGCAGGCTGCCAGCACGTCGGCATCCTCCAGACCGAGAATGGCGGCCATGCCGCCCTGCCCGGCCGGAACCGCTTCCTGCATGAGTTGACCACGGCGCTCAACGAGCTTCACCGCATCAGCCAGCGTCAGGCTGCCAGCAGCGACCAGCGCACTGTATTCACCCAGGCTGTGACCGGCAACGAATGCCGGACGCGCACCACCTTGCGCCAGCCACAGACGCCACAGGGCAATCGAAGCGGTCAGAATGGCCGGTTGGGTTTTATCGGTTTGATTGAGCAATTCTTCCGGACCCTGCTGGGTCAGCGCCCACAGGTCGTAGCCAAGAGCTGCGGATGCTTCTTTGAAAGTTTCGAGGATCAGCGGATATTCAGCGCCCAGCTCGGCCAGCATGCCGAGGGACTGCGAACCCTGTCCTGGAAAGACGAATGCGAGGGAAGCAGACATGTAACAAGCCCCTAATGATCTTGTCGTCGAAAAATGACGCCCCGCTTGGGGACGCAAGAAACTGACAGTTGGATGGCCCTTTGAACCGGGCGGTCACATTTAAGCATTGTCCGACGAAAACGCCTAAGACAACAGGTCCTCCAGACGACCGTGGAGGCGCTCGGGAAGATTCTCCTGAATCTCGATCAGCGCCCGTTGAATCGCGCTCTGAAAGCCCTGCACCCCGGCCGAACCGTGACTTTTCACGACAATACCCTGCAACCCGAGGAAGCTTGCGCCGTTATGTCGCGCTGGCGCCAGATCAGCCTGCAGACGCTTCATCAACGGCAGCGCCAAGACACCGATCACACGTGAAGCCAGATTCTTTTTGAACAAGGCTTCGATGCGCGCAGCAATCATCGTCGCCAGGCCTTCGCTGGATTTGAGCAAGATGTTGCCGACAAAGCCGTCACAGACCACCACATCCGCCTCGCCGCGATACAGACCATCGCCCTCGACAAAACCGATGTAGTTGATGCCTCGGGCAGCCTGCAACAGCGTCGCAGCCAGTTTGACCTGCTGATTGCCCTTGATATCCTCGGTGCCGATGTTCAACAGTGCCACGCGCGGACGGGCTATACCCCGCGTCTGCGCCGCCACCGAACCCATCACCGCGAATTGCAACAGATGCTCGGCACTGCAATCGACATTGGCGCCAAGGTCGAGCAACTGGCAATAGCCTTCCTGCGTGGGAATTGCGGCAACCATCGCTGGCCGATCAATACCTGGCAGAGTCTTCAGCACAAACCGCGAGAGCGCCATCAACGCACCGGTATTGCCAGCACTGACACAGGCCTGAGCCTTGCCGTCACGCACCAGTTCGAGGGCAACACGCATCGACGAGTCCGGCTTGCCACGCAAGGCCTGGGTCGGCTTTTCGTCCATGGTGATGACTTCGCTGGCCGCAACAATTGTCAGGCGCGCGCGATCTGCAGCCGATTGGCCGTGGATCAATTCTTCAAGTAAGGAGGGTTGACCGACGAGGGTCAGGTGTAGCGAGGGCGTAGCAGACAGGCAAGCGAGACTGGCCTGAACAATGCTGCGGGGACCGAAGTCCCCGCCCATTGCGTCAATCGCGATGACTTGAGCGGACAAGTGATTACTCGTCAGCGCCCTTGTCGATCACTTTACGGCCACGGTATACGCCTTCTGGCGATACGTGGTGACGCAGGTGAACTTCACCGGTGGTTTTTTCTACAGACAGGGTGCTAGCCTCGAGAGCGTCGTGCGAACGGCGCATGTCACGGGCAGAGCGGGATTTTTTGTTCTGCTGAACAGCCATAATTGATTAACTCCTAAACGTTTGGGTCACGCTTTAACTGCGCCAATACACTGAACGGGTTGGACCGCGTTACCTCGTCCTCGCTCGGTTCGGGCTCATCTGCTCCCGCCGGCTGCTGGCATTCTTCCGGATGATGAGCAGGCACAATAGGCAAGGCAAGCAGAAGCTCTTCCTCGACCAGTGACTGCAGATCCAATGGATCTTCGCCCAGTTCCAGCACGTCATAACCTTTCGGTAACGACTGGGTATTCGCACCCTCCTTCACAACAGCGTAACTGCATTCGCTGTGGATCGGCAGGGTGACCAGCTCAAGACAACGCTGGCAAACCATTTTGACTTCGGTGTCGATAAAGCTGTGGATCACCACAGATTTACGTTCATCTCGTTCAAAAACGAATTTCGCCTGCACCGTACCGACATCGTCGGAAAGCGGGTCGCAGAGTCTCTTCAAATCGGCCAGCAGCAGTTCACCTTGAAGGGTGGTGCCACGGTCAGCCAATTTGCGCGGGTCAACGTGAGGTGGAATCGGGTCATTCAACATAGGCGCAGCATTATAGGGATGCCCCCACCCATGTCAAAGGAAATTGTGCCCTGTCCGTCACTTGCGTGCCTCCGCTAGAATTCGCATCTGCCTCAGGAGACGCGAATGCTGCCTTTATTACTCGCTTCAAGCTCAACCTATCGTCGGGAATTGCTCGCCCGCCTGCACCTGCCGTTCGTCTGCAGCTCACCGGATATCGATGAAAGCCACCGCCCCGGCGAGTCAGCCGTCGAACTGGTCAAACGCCTGGCCGAGCAAAAAGCCCGGGCCTTGGCTGACAGCCACCCGGCTCATCTGATCATCGGCTCGGACCAGGTCGCCGTGCTCGGCGAACAGATCATCGGCAAGCCGCACACTTTCGAGAAGGCACGCGAACAACTGCTGGCCGCCAGCAGCGCCAGCGTGACCTTTCTGACCGGACTGGCGCTTCTTAATAGCCAGACCGGCGAGTGCCAGGTCGACTGCGTGCCGTTCACCGTACACATGCGCCAACTCGATCAGGCATGTGTCGAGCGCTACCTGCGCATCGAGCAACCATTTGACTGTGCAGGCAGCTTCAAGGCTGAAGGACTGGGGGTGAGCCTGTTTCAATCCACCGAAGGCCCTGATGCCACCAGCCTGATCGGCCTGCCGCTGATTCGCCTGATCGACATGTTATTGATTGAAGGCGTGCAAATCCCCTGACCCACAAAAAACCGGCCATCAAGGCCGGTTTTTTTATGCCGCGACCTTTTAACGCAGCGAAGGCCCGTGGAAACCCATCCACATCGCCAACTGCTCAGCCACGCTGGCGCCGAGCTTCTTGGAGAAGCGGTCGAACGGCGATTCCTGAACGGTGAAATCAACCAGTTCCTTCTCGCCAATCACATCACGCGCCACCGAACTGGCATTGCCCAGACCATCGATCAAACCCAGCGGCAACGCCTGCTCGCCCGACCAGACCAGTCCGGAGAACAACTCCGGATGCTCCTTGTCTTTCAGACGGTCACCACGACCCTGCTTGACGCTATTGATGAACTGCTTGTGCGTGGTGTCCAGCACGCTTTGCCAGAACGCAGTCTCTTCGGGCTTCTGCGGCTGGAACGGATCGAGGAACGACTTGTGCTCGCCCGAGGTATAGGTGCGACGCTCAACACCCAGTTTCTCCATGGTGCCGACAAAACCATAACCGGCCGCCGTCACACCAATCGAGCCGACCAGACTCGCCTTGTCGGCGTAAATCTGATCCGCCGCACTGGCGATGTAATAAGCACCGGACGCACCGAGATCGGAGATCACCGCGTACAGTTTGGTATCAGGATGCAGGCCACGCAGACGCTTGATTTCGTCATAGACATAGCCCGACTGCACCGGACTGCCACCCGGGCTGTTGATCCGCAGGATCACGCCCTTGACCTTCTTGTCCTCGAACGCTGCGCGCAGGCTGCCAACGATGTTGTCGGCACTGGCCGGCTCTTTGTCGGCGATCATGCCCGTCACGTCAATCAGCGCGGTGTAGTTCGTTCCGCGAGTGGCGCTTTTTTCCATGTCCATCAGCGGCGTGAACAGAATCAGCGCCACAAACAGATAAACAAAGGTCAGCAGCTTGAAGAAAATCCCCCAGCGCCGCGAGCGACGCTGCTCCTGCACACCCGCCAGCAGAGTCTTTTCCAACAGCTTCCAGCTTTTCTCGTCACCGCCGCCGGCACTTTCCTTGGCCGGTGCTTTCCATTCGTCGGTCATGCCATCCACCCCAGCAAAAACGTATTAAGCCCGCTGCCCCAGCCAGGCGTGCAATTCGGAAAAACGGTCGATCGACAGGCGAGGCTCGAACTGCTGCAGCGATTCAATCGACTGCGCACCGTAACTGACCGCCACCGAGTCCATCCCCGCGTTACGCGCCATCAACAGATCGAAGGACGAATCGCCGACCATCAGCGCCTGCCCGGCCCGCACACCGCAATGCGCGAGGATCTGCTCCAGCATCAGAGGATGCGGTTTGCTGGCAGTTTCATCGGCAGCGCGAGTGATGTCGAAATAATCTTCCCAACCATTGGCCTTGAGCACCCGATCCAGCCCGCGACGATTCTTGCCGGTCGCGACCGCCAGGTGATAACCCTGCTCGCGAAAGGACGCCATCGACTCGACAACGCCTTCGAACAATGGCGAAGGCACCGCTTCCGCAGCGATGTAATGATCAGCGTAATACTCGCGAAACAAGGTCAATTCGGCGTCGCTGATTTCGGGATACAAAGTGCGGATCGCTTCGGGCAAGCCCAGACCAATGATGCCCTTGACGGCAAAATCATCGCGCAACTCGAAGCCAGAACGCCCGGACGCCGAGTGCATGGCCTCGACGATTCGGTGAATGGAATCAGCGAGGGTGCCGTCCCAGTCGAAAATCAGCAGCTTGTAATCAGATGGGCGCACTCAATCGCTCCACGGTCTTGGCCCACATTTCATCGACCGGCGCCTGCAAGGTCAGCTTGCCGCCATCAGGCAGAGGCACGGTCAGCATGTAGGCATGCAGGAACAGGCGCTTGCCGCCCAGATCGCGAATTTCCCTGGTGAAATCGTCATCGCCGTACTTGCTGTCGCCGGCGATGCAATGCCCGGCGTGCAGGGTGTGCACGCGAATCTGGTGGGTACGACCCGTCACAGGCTTGGCCTCGACCATCGTTGCGAAGTCACCGAAGCGGCGTAGCACCTTGAACACGGTCAGGGCCTCCTTGCCTTCATCGTTGACTTCGACCATGCGCTCACCGGAGCGCAGATTGCTCTTTAGCAACGGCGCACTGACCTGCTTGATCGACGTCGCCCAGTTGCCGCGGACCAGCGCCATGTAACGCTTGTCGACGCCGTCGCCCCGCAGCTTTTCGTGCAGGTGGCGCAGCATGCTGCGCTTCTTGGCAATCATCAGCAGACCGGATGTGTCACGATCAAGACGATGAACCAGCTCCAGCTCCTTGGCATCGGGACGCAACTGACGAAAGGCTTCGATCACGCCGAAATTCAAGCCGCTGCCGCCGTGAACCGCAATGCCCGCAGGCTTGTTGATCACGATCAGGGCCTTGTCTTCGAAGACAATCGAGGCTTCCAGGCGCTGCAGAAGGCCTTGGGCCAGCGGCACCGGCTCATCGCGCTCAGGCACGCGAACCGGCGGCACGCGCACGACATCACCGGCCTGCAGCTTGTATTCGGGCTTGATCCGGCCTTTGTTCACGCGCACTTCGCCTTTACGCAAAATGCGGTAAATCAAGGTCTTGGGCACGCCTTTGAGCCGGGCAAGGAGAAAGTTGTCGATTCGTTGGCCGGCATACTCCGGCGAAACTTCAAGCAATTGAACGCCTGGAGTCGAAGGGGCAGTAGTTGTCATGCCGCGGATGATAACAATTTTTATGGAATTGAAGCACTTAATCATTGCTGCTATAGTCGCGAACGCCGCCAAAAGCGGCCTGGACAGCGGAATCACGGTCAAAAACCGGCCCTGACCAACGCAATTCACCAGGACGCGAGGCCGTCCTACGGGGCTTTCGCTACGTAACGGTGGAGTTTGCAGTTGTAACAAGCGCAGGTGACATGAGGCCTGAATTACACCGTCAAACAGAGTTTTTACTCGCTTGGCAGGCACACATTCAAGGCCAGTTCACAAAGTGCAGTCAGCTGCAGATGACCCCGAGCGAATGCTTCGGAAACAACGCCTGAATTAGCCATGATGCGTGACCTCCCCTTTCGGAGCTCACGGTAAATGCCAACCCGCTGCGGATTCTGCGCGCGGCAGCACCCGAATTATCAGGGATACGTGTAGGGTGGAGATGCACAACCGCTGGACTGTGTAGCAATAGGCTTTATCAAGACGCTTCATCTCGTCCACAGCCGCTGGTTGATTCCTCCTCCTGACTGAGTGCTTAAGTAGCCACAGCAAGCAGGACGCGTAAGTCGCGATTTCGGCCCAATTGGTCGACTATCGCTGGACACGGGATTGGCCAACCACTCCCGACGCACCTGACACCGACCGTGAGAAGTCGTGTGTGCCGAACGCCGTTTCCGGCAGCCCGGAAACCGACGGTACTACATGAAAAGAATGCTGATTAACGCAACTCAACCCGAAGAGTTGCGTGTTGCACTGGTAGATGGTCAACGCCTCTACGACCTGGACATCGAATCCGGTGCACGCGAGCAGAAGAAGGCCAACATCTATAAAGGCCGCATCACTCGCATCGAACCAAGCCTTGAGGCTGCCTTTGTCGATTTCGGCTCCGAGCGCCACGGCTTCCTGCCCCTCAAAGAAATATCCCGCGAATACTTCAAGAAAGCCCCTGAAGGCCGCGTCAACATCAAGGACGTCCTGAGCGAAGGCCAGGAAGTCATCGTTCAGGTCGAAAAAGAAGAACGTGGCAACAAGGGCGCTGCCCTGACCACCTTCATCAGCCTGGCCGGTCGCTACCTCGTGCTGATGCCGAACAACCCGCGTGCCGGCGGCATCTCCCGTCGCATCGAAGGCGAAGAGCGCAACGAACTGCGCGAAGCGCTGAACGGTCTGGTTGCACCGGCTGACATGGGTCTGATCGTGCGCACTGCCGGCCTGGGCCGCAGCAGCGAAGAAATGCAGTGGGACCTCGATTACCTGCTGCAACTGTGGACCGCCATCAAAGAAGCCTCGCTGGATCGCTCCGCACCATTCCTGATCTACCAGGAAAGCAACGTGATCATCCGTGCCATCCGCGATTACCTGCGCCAGGACATCGGCGAAGTGCTGATCGACAGCGTTGAAGCCCAGGACGAAGCCCTGACCTTCATTCGCCAGGTGATGCCGCAGTACGCCAGCAAGATCAAGCTGTACGAAGACAGCGTTCCGCTGTTCAACCGTTTCCAGATCGAAAGCCAGATCGAGACCGCTTTCCAGCGCGTTGTTGAACTGCCTTCCGGCGGCTCCATCGTCATCGATCCGACCGAAGCCCTGGTGTCCATCGACATCAACTCGGCGCGCGCCACCAAAGGCAGCGACATCGAAGAAACCGCCCTGCAGACCAACCTTGAAGCCGCCGAAGAAATCGCCCGTCAGTTGCGCCTGCGCGACATCGGCGGCCTGATCGTCATCGACTTCATCGACATGACCCCAGCCAAGAACCAGCGCGCCGTGGAAGAGAAAGTCCGCGAATGCCTGGAAGCCGACCGCGCTCGCGTGCAGATCGGCCGCATTTCGCGCTTCGGCCTGCTGGAAATGTCCCGTCAGCGCCTGCGTCCATCCCTGGGCGAAAGCAGCGGCATCGTCTGCCCGCGTTGCAACGGCACCGGCATCATCCGTGACGTTGAATCGCTGTCGCTGGCGATTCTGCGCCTGATCGAAGAAGAAGCCCTGAAAGACCGCACTGCCGAAGTCCGCGCTCAGGTGCCGATCCCGGTCGCTGCGTTCCTGCTCAACGAAAAACGCAACTCGATCACCAAGATCGAACTGCGCACCCGTGCCCGTATCGTCATTCTGCCGAACGATCACCTCGAAACGCCGCACTTCGAAGTTCAGCGCCTGCGTGACGACAGCCCGGAAGCCGCGACCAACCAGTCCAGCTACGAAATCGCTGCTGCCGCTGCCGAAGTCGAAGAAGTCCAGCCAGCCGCCGCGACCCGCACCCTGGTTCGCCAGGAAGCGGCGGTCAAGACTGCCCCGGCCCGCGCCAATGCTCCGGTTCCGACTGAAGCTGCCGCACCTGCCGCCGCTGCACCGGCTCCGGTTGCCGCGCCAGAGCCAAGCCTGTTCAAGGGCCTGGTGAAGTCGCTGGTCAGCCTGTTCGCCACCAAGGAAGAGCCAGCCGCTCCGGTTGTGGTTGAAAAACCAGCCACCGAACGTCCGGCCCGCAACGAAGAGCGTCGCAACGGTCGTCAGCAGAGCCGTAACCGTAACGGTCGCCGCGATGAAGAGCGCAAGCCACGCGAAGAACGTGCTCCACGTGAAGAGCGCGCACCGCGCGAGCCCCGTGAAGAACGCGCTCCACGCGAAGCCCGTGAACCACGTGAAGCCCGCACCGAAGCACCGGCAGCCCGTGAAGAACGTGCGCCACGTGCTCCGCGTGAAGAACGTGCACCACGTGCGCCGCGTGAAGATCGCAAGCCACGTGGCGAGCGTGAAGAGCGTGTCCGTGAACTGCGCGAGCCACTGGACGCCGTTCCAGCTGCTGCAGCCGCCGTTGCCGTCACCGCTGAAGAGCGCCCGGCCCGTCAGCCACGCGAAGAGCGCGCGCCGCGCCCGCCGCGTGAAGAGCGTCAACCGCGCGCCGAACAGGCCGCAGCTGCCGCCACTGAAGAAGAAGTGAACACCAACGAAGAGCAACTGCCGGAAGACGGTTCGGAGAACGCCGAAGGCGATCGTCCACGTCGTCGTTCCCGCGGTCAGCGTCGTCGCAGCAACCGTCGCGAACGTCAGCGTGATGCCAACGGCAACGTGATCGAAGGTTCGGAAGAGTCCGAGTCCGGCGAAAACACTGAAGCCCCAAGCACTGCCGACCTGGCTGCCGGTCTGGCTGTTACCGCCGCTGTCGCCAGCAGCGTGATCAGTGCACCGGCTGAAGCGCAAGCTCACGAGCAAGCCGAACGCGCCACTGCGGCGGTTCAGGAAACGGCTCCAGTGGAAGCGCCGGCTGTTGAAGCGACTACGCCGGTAGAAGTAGTTGCTGCTCCGGAAGTCGAAGTGGCTCCGGTTCAGGAAACACTGCCTCAGGTAGAGCCTGCGCCAGTTGTGGTTGCCGAGCCGGTTGTTGAAACCGCCGCTGAAACCGTGACCGAAACCGTGCGTGAAGTTCGTGAAGAACAAACCGCCTTCAACTGGGTTGCCGAGCCAGCCGTGACCGAAGCACCAGCACCTGTTGCTGAAGCCGAAGTCCCGCAACCGATGGTTTCCGAACCCGTGGTTGCGGCTGCCGAGCCTGCTCCAGCGCCAGTCGTTGAAGCACCGGTTGTTGAAGCGCCGGCAGTTGTCGAAGCGCCAGCCCCTGTGGTTGAAGCACCGGCTCCGGTTAGCGCCCTGACGCCAAGCGGCCGCGCACCAAACGATCCACGTGAAGTGCGTCGTCGCAAGCGTGAAGAAGAGCGTCTGCAGAAGGAAGCCGAACTGGCTGCCGCTGCTGCTCCAGTCGCTGCAGAGCCAGCCGTGATTGCTGAAGCTGAAGTAGTCGAAGCAGCTCCTGCCCCGGTGACTCAAGAAGCCGTGGTCGAGTCGGTGATTGCTGAAGCTCCACGCTCCGTTCAGGACGCGGCCGAGCAACACGAAGCGGCCGAGGAAAAAGAACACGAGCCTAAACCACTCGTGTAATTCCCAACGCCGTTAAAAAGCCCCGCCCGGTGAAAACCTGGCGGGGCTTTTTTATGCCTGCAATTCAAGCCTCAACACTGCCCTCCCACAGAAGGGCTCAGCAAGGCTCAGTTTTCGGGAAATACCAGAGACTCAGGCACATCGATATCCCATAAAACCCCGGGGTCATCGACGACGATCTCCTCCACCCTACCCTGCTTGAACAACGGCCGCGCCCCGCGATCACCGCTCAGCGCCTGCAGCCCCGCACCAAACGAGCGCCCAAACCCCACCGGATGTCCAAACTCGCCATCCTTCACCGGCACGCTCACCGCATCGTCAGCCATGGCCGCGACCACGCGCTCAATACTCGACGGCAAGATAAACGGCATATCCCCCAGCACAATCAGCCAGCCATCAGCATCCGGGCACGCGGCGACTCCGGCAGCAATGCTATCGCCCATGCCGCTCGATTCAATCGAAACGATATCGCAGCCATACGCCTGCGCCATGCGCATCGCCTGCGGTCTCGCTTCAGTCGTTACCAGCACGCGCTTATCAAGCCTTGCTGGCAAATTCACCAATACCTGCTCGATCACCGAACGCACCGCGCCATCCATGCCGGTGCAATCGGCCAGCAATTTGTCCTTGTCAGCGCCCGCCACCCGGCGAAAGCGACTGCCCTCGCCTGCCGCCAGCACAATCACGGCGATGGATCGACCCATGTGCCCTCCACGTTTTTCTTCTGTTTCAGCTCGACCCCGTTTTTGATCGCGACGATTTCCGCCAGCAAGGACAGGGCAATTTCCGCCGGCGAATGACTGCCGATGTGCAGACCGATTGGCCCGTGCAAACGCGCAATCGCCGCTGCCGACAAGCCTAGCTGAAGCAGATTTTCCCGGCGCTTGCGACTGTTGATCCGCGAGCCGAGCGCACCGACATAAAAGGCTGGCGAATCCAGCGCCGTGAGCAGCGCCATGTCATCCAGCCGTGGATCATGGGTCAACGCGACAATCGCAGTGCGCTCATCGGTCTGAATGCTCAGCACGGCCTCATCGGGCATGCCGGGCACGAAACGACCGTGGTGCCCTTCCCAGCCATACGCGAATTCGGTGCGTGGATCGCAGATCAGCACCTCGAAATCCAGCATCCGCGCCATGTCTGCGACGTAACGCGACAACTGCCCGGCGCCGATCAACAGCAGCCGCCAGCGCGGGCCGTAAATCGCGCGCAAGGTTTTGCCGTCGAATGTCAGCGAATCGGTTTTGCTCGCCGCCGCCAAAACCACAGCACCGGTTTCGATGTTCAACTCGCGGGCGACGATCTCATGGGCTTCACAGCGCCCCAACAATTCGGCGACCCACTGCGGATCGCTAACCCGTTCCTCGGTCAGGCGTAACGTACCGCCACAGGGCAAGCCAAATCGCGCTGCCTCCTCACGCGTGACACCGTAAGTGATCAATTGCACCGGCGGCCCATCGCTGGCGATCCGTCCGTCATGCAGACGGGCGATCAAATCGTCCTCGACACACCCGCCCGACACCGAGCCGATCACCACGCCGTCCTCCCGCAAGGCGAGCATGGCCCCAGGCGCCCGGGGCGCCGTGCCCCAGGTCTGCACCACGCTGAACAGCACCACCCGCTGTCCGGCGCGGCGCCATTCAAGGACGCTGCGCAGGACATTGAGGTCGACGCTGTCCATCAGGCTTGTGCCTTCTGCCAACCCTGCAACTGATAACGCACCGGCAGATTGCGGATGCGTTGACCGGTGGCGGCGAAGATTGCGTTGCACAACGCCGGCGCAATCGGCGGCACACCCGGTTCACCGACGCCACCCAACGGCACGTCACCCGGCGGGGTCACCAGATGCACGGCAACCTCCTTCGGCGCCAGCGACATGCGCGCGACTTCATACATATGGAAGTTGTCCTGCTGAACCCTGCCATCCTTGAAGCTGATCTCACCCAGTACCGCGTTGCCCAGGCCCATCACGCAGGCACCTTCGAACTGCGAGCGAATGCGCTCGGGGTTGATCTGCGGCCCGCAATCCACGGCAATGTCTGCCTTGTGCACGATCAGCGTACCGTCGTCTTTCACCTCGACTTCGATCACCGCCGCCACGTAAGTGACGAAGCTGTAATGCACCGCCAGGCCCAGACCACGCCCCTTGGGCAACTTGCGCCCCCAACCCGCAGCCTTGGCTGCGGTTTCCAGCACGGTGCGCATGCGCCCCGTGTCGATCGGATAGCGCTCGGGAGATTCGCCGTAGTTCCATTCCTCGCTCAACGTGCGCGGATCAATCTGACGATCCGGGCCGAGCAATTTGATCTGGTACTGCAGAGGATCGACACTGGCCTTGTGCGCGAGCTCATCGACGAAACTCTGAATCGCAAAGCCGTGGGGAATGTTGGACACCGAACGATACCAGCCAACCCGCGTATGCACCGTCGCTTCGGGGTTTTCCAGGCGGACATTGGGGATCGCGTAGGCCATGTTGGTAAAACCCATGCCCAGCTCGAACGCCGCCTCATGGTTCATGCCCGGCGCGAACAAAGCCGTGATGCTCGGCGCCACGGTGCGGTGCAACCAGCCGGACGGCATGCCGTCCTTGCCCACGCTGGCTTTCAGGTATTCGGCGGACACGGTGTGGAAGTACGAGTTGTGGATGTCGTCTTCGCGAGTCCACTGCACCCGCACGGCTTTGCCGGGAAACTCTTTGGCGAGAATCGCCGCTTCGACGACAAAGTCCGGTTTCGACTTGCGACCGAAACCGCCGCCCAGCAGCGTGACGTTGAAGGTGACGCTATCAAACGGCAGACCGAGGCGCTCAGCGATCCGTTCGCGGGTGACCTGCGGCGCCTGACTGGGCGCCCAGGCTTCGCAGACGCCATCCTTGAAACGGGCGATGGCGACCATCGGCTCCATCGGCGCCTGGGCAAGGTGCGGCAAATAATAGGACGCCTCCAAGGTGCTCGCCGCACCACTCAGGGCCTTGTCGATATCGCCGGTGTTGCGCACCACTTTGCCAGGTTTCTGCGAGGCGGCTTCCAGCGCCTTGCGATAGGCAATCGAGTCGTAACTGGCGTTCGGGCCATCATCCCATTCGATCTTCAGCGCCTCACGCCCCTTGATCGCCGCCCAGGTATTGCTGGCTACCACGGCAACGCCGCCCAATGGCTGGAACTCCGAGGGCAGCGGACGAGCTTCGATCTGCAGCACTTTGAGCACACCGGGGACCTTCAGCGCGGCGCTGTCGTCCAGCGATTTGACCTTGCCGCCATACACCGCTGGCCGGGCGATGGTCGCGTAGACCATGCCGTCGAAATGCACATCGGCGCCGTATACCGCACGACCGTTGACGATGTCGTCACCGTCGATGGCTTTGGTGCCTTCCTTACCGATATAGCGAAACTCCGACGGCTGCTTGAGACGCAGGCTGTCACGCGCCGGTACAGCCAACGCACTCGCGGCGGCGGCAAGCTCGCCATAACCCAGCGCGCGGCCGGACGGCTGGTGAATGACTTTGTGCAGTTGCGCGTGACACTCGCCAACCGGCACTTTCCATTGCGCAGCCGCCGCCTGTTCCAGCATCGTCCGTGCTGCCGCGCCGCAACGGCGCATCGGCTCGTACCAATGGCGCATGCTGCGCGAACCGTCAGTGTCCTGATTGCCGAAACGCACCTCATCGCCCGGCGCCTGCTGGACTTTAACGTGAGCCCAATCGGCCTCCAGCTCATCGGCAACGACCATGGTCAGACTGGTGCGCACCCCCTGCCCCATCTCCGAGCGGTTACACACCACGGTGACGGTACCGTCGGCGGCGATGCTCACATAGACCTTCGGATCATCAATCCAGCCATTGGGCATGCCATCGGCGCCGAATTGTTTCGGCTTGTCCGCGGCCAACGCGTCCTGCCAGCCCCAGCTTGCCGCCAACACCAGCGCACCGGTGGCGCCGACGCCTTTAAGAAACCCGCGACGGCTGAGATTGCTCAGAGCGAAATCATTCGGCAGGCGGCTCATGCTTTCACCTCCTTCAAATGTGTGGAGGCCTGGCGGATCGCGGTTTTGATGCGGTTGTAGGTGCCGCAACGGCAGATGTTGCCGACCATCGCTTCTTCGATCTGTTCGTCGCTCGGGTTCGGGTGGGTTTTGAGCAACGCGGTGGCCGACATGATTTGCCCGCCCTGACAGAAACCGCACTGCGCGACAGCCGTGTCGAGCCAGGCTTGCTGAACGACTTGCCCGACCGGGTCGGCGTGGAGGTTATCGATGGTGCTGACGTTTTTCCCGACCACCGAACCAATCGGTGTGATGCAACTGCGCGCCGGCAAGCCGTCGATGTGAATGGTGCAGGCGCCACACAGGCCCATGCCGCAGCCGAATTTGGTGCCGTTGTACCCGGCAACGTCGCGGATAGCCCAGAGCAGCGGCATGTCTTCCGTGACGTCGAGAGGATGGTCTTGACCGTTGAGTTTCAGGGTAATCATGGGCACGCCCGCATATTTTTGGTGTTTATGGGGTCGAGCAATCTGCCGCCGTTGAATCGGCGGTGGTTCACGCAGATCGGCTCAGGCTAATGAGGCTCTCTTGTGTCGACGCAAAACGCCTGCACCGGGCCTTTGGTGGAGCAAATGACGGTTATCGTTAGCTCGCTAAGTTAACCCAGCGTTAACAAAAAAGCCCTGCTGAGACAGGGCTTTCAGTTACAAGCTTTTAGCTACAAGCTGCAAGCAAAGGCAATAGCTGGTTCATGTTGGAAAGATTGTAGCTTGCCGCTTAAAGCTTGAAGCTCGCAGCTGCTTCAATAGCGGTTGGGCTCCATTTCCAGTTCGACATTGAAACGTTCTGCGATGTCTTTCTGGATACGCTGCGCCAGATCGAGCAATTGCAGCCCGGTCGCCGCACCGTAGTTGACCAGCACCAGCGCCTGCAGTTTATGGACGCCGGCGTCGGCCTCACGGAAACCCTTCCACCCGGCACGCTCGATCAGCCAACCGGCGGCGAGTTTCATTTGTCCGTCCGGTTGCGCGTAAGCCACGACATCCGGGTGCTGTGCCTTGATCTGCGCGACGATGGCCGCTGGCACCAACGGATTCTTGAAGAAGCTGCCGGCATTGCCGAGCACCGCCGGGTCCGGCAGCTTTTCACTGCGGATGCTGCAGATTGCGCGGCTGACATCCGATGGCGTCGGTTGCTCGATACCCTGTTCGGCCAAGCGCTGACGCACCGGGCCGTACTCCAGATGCAGGTGCGCAACGCGATTGAGCGTAAAGCGCACGCGCAGGATCAGCCAACGCCCCGGTTGCTGCTTGAACAGGCTGTCACGGTAGGCGAAATTGCATTCTTCCAGCGTGAAATCGCGCAACTCGCCGGTCTGGCGATCCAAAGCGGTAAGCCCGGCGAACACGTCCTTGATCTCGACCCCGTAGGCGCCAATGTTTTGCATCGGCGCCGCGCCGACTGTGCCGGGAATCAGGCTGAGATTTTCCAGCCCCGAAAAGCCCGACGCCAGCGTGTGCTGCACAAACGGGTGCCACGGCTCGCCGGCCTCGGCTTCGATCACCACGCGGCTGCCGTCATCACTGATCACGCGAATACCGCGCGTCGCCATACGCAGCACCAGCGCCGGGACGTCAGCGGTGAGCAACAGATTGCTGCCGCCACCGATCACCAGCAACGGCACATCGTGAGCCGAGGCATACGCCAGGGCTTCGCGAACATCGGCGTCGCTGTGGGCTTCGGCGAACAGTTGCGCGCGAACATCCACGCCAAAACTGTTGAACGGTTTCAGGGAAACCTGCGGTTGCACCTGCAAACTCATAACCGCCCCTTCACTTCGATCAACAGTTGGTCACAGGCTGCTTCGATCAGATCCAGCACCTGCTCGAAACCCTGATCGCCGTCGTAATACGGGTCCGGCACTTCATCGACCAACCCGGCATAACGACGCAGGAACAGATCCAGTTCAGCCTTGCCGGTGGACGGTTGCAGAGCCTTGAGGTTGCGCAGGTTGCTGTTGTCCATCGCCAGGATCAGATCGTAACTGGCGAAGTCGGCACGACTGACCTGTTGCGCGCGCTGCGCTGACAAGTCATAGCCGCGCACGCTGGCGGCGGCCTGACTGCGTTTGTCTGGCGGATTGCCAACGTGCCAGTCACCGGTGCCGGCAGAAGCCACCTCGACCTGATCCGCCAGCCCTGCTTCACGCAGCTTGTGCCGCAACACACCTTCGGCGGTGGGCGAACGGCAAATGTTGCCCAGGCACACAAACAGAACGCGCATCAGGCCCCCAGCAGGCGACGAACGCGCTCAAGGTCTTCAACGGTGTCGACACCGGTCGGCGGCGCGATCAACGCATCGGCGACATGAATGCGCACGCCGTGCCACAGGGCACGCAGTTGCTCGAGAGATTCGGTGTTTTCCAGCCAGCACGGCCCCCAGCTCACGAAGTCCTGGAGGAAACCGGCGCGGTAGGCATAGATGCCGATGTGGCGACGGTACGGTACACCTTCAGGCAATTGCTCACGGCTCTTGGCGAACGCATCGCGCGCCCACGGCAACGTCGCGCGGCTGAAGGTCAGTGCCAGACCGTTCGTGTCGCTGACGACCTTGACCACGTTCGGGTTGAACAGGGTGTCCACGTCTTCAATCGGCTCGGCCAGCGTGGCCATGCGCGCCTCGGTGTGAGCGGCGAGGTTGGCGGCCACCTGATCGATCACGCTCGGTGGAATCAACGGTTCGTCGCCCTGCACGTTGACCACAATGGCGTCGGGTTCGAGGCCCAGTTTCGCGGCCACCTCGGCCAGACGGTCAGTGCCGGAATTGTGGTCTTCACGGGTCAGCACCACTTCGGCGCCAAAGCCCTTGCACGCTTCGACGATACGCGGATCGTCAGTCGCAACCACGACGCGGGTGGCGCTGCTTTTGCTCGCCTGCTCCCAGACGTGCTGGATCATCGGCTTGCCGGCAATATCCAGCAACGGCTTGCCGGGTAGCCGGGTCGAGGCATAGCGCGACGGGATGACAACGGTGAAGGCGGTGGTCATTTATCCAGACGCTCGTCAGTGGTCAGGGTGCGCGCCTCGCTTTCGAGCATGACCGGGATGCCGTCGCGGATCGGGTACGCGAGGCCGGCGCCCTTGCTGATCAGTTCGGTCTTGTCGGCGCTGAGCTTGAGCGGGCCTTTGCAGATAGGGCACGCGAGGATGTCGAGCAATTTGGTGTCCATGAACATTCCCTGGATAAAGAGTTAAGGCAAAAGACGATCCGGCAACAGGCGCATCAGCTGTGTGTCGAACCAGGCCACGAAGGCTGGCGACGGCACGGCATCGACCGCCAGATACCACCAGTCGGCAGCAGCGAAGGCACGGCACTTCACCGCGTCCTTTTCGGTCATCACCAAAGGCAATGACGGTGTGAAATTCAACGCCTGCACGCTGTATTCGGCGTGATCGGCGAACGCGTGGGGGACTGCTCGCCAGTCTAGCGCTTCGAGGGTATTGAAGAAACGTTGCGGATTGCCGATCCCGGCGACCGCGTGCATGCTCTGGCCGGGTGGAAAGTGGTCGAGCGGTTGGCGCGCGCCGCTGCGCATGTTGACCAGCGCCGTCGGTTGCAGATGGAAGGCAAAACCGTCGTCGCGATCATCTGTGGCGCCGTTGAACAGCACGCCGTCGACACTTTGCAGACGCTCGATCGGCTCACGCAGCGGGCCTGCCGGCAAGCAGCGTTTATTGCCCAGACCTCGGGCCGCGTCGATCAGCACCAGCTCCAGATCCCGCGCCAAACGATAATGCTGCATGCCGTCGTCGGACAGAATCAGGTCCAGTGGCTCACTGGCCAGCAAGGCTTTGACGGCGGCGCTGCGATCAGGGTCGATCATCAACGGCACGCCAGTGCGCTGGACGATCAGCAGCGGTTCGTCGCCAGCGACATCGGCGCGTTGATCAGCCTCGACGCGCCATGGCAGCTGCGGCGGCTTGGCGCCGTAACCTCGGCTGACCACGCCAACGCGTAAACCACTGCGCCGGCAATGCTCGATCAACCAGAGAATCATCGGCGTTTTGCCAGTGCCACCGACGGTAATGTTGCCGACCACGATCAACGGCACCGGCGGCTGATAGATCTCGCCTTCACCGTCGAGAAAACGCTGACGCTTGTTGACCACCACACGGCGATACAACAACTCCAGCGGCCGCAGCAACGCCAGGGCCGGGTGTCCCTGATACCACGCGGCGAGCAAGCGATCAGACAGGCTCATCAGGATTTCGGCGCAGCCTCAACCGTGGTCATGCGCAGATGACTGAAACCGAGCTTGCCGGCCGCATCCATAGCGGTGATCACTGATTGATGCTGGGTCTTGCCGTCGGCACTGATCGACAACGGCATGTTGGTGTCACCGTTGGATTCTTTCTGCATGGCTTCCATCAAGGTCGCCAGATCGTTTTTCGGCAGAATCCTGTTGTTCACCGAAAACACGCCCTCGGCGCTGATCGCGACATCCAGTTGCTTGACCTGCTGGTCTTCGGCCGGCGAGCCGCTGACCGCTTCCGGCAGGTCCACGCGCAACTGGGTTTCACGGGTAAACGTGGTGGTCACGACGAAAAACAGCAGCAGGATGAACACCACGTCAATCAGCGACGCAAGATTGATGTCCACGGTTTCCCGGGGTTTGCGACGGAATTTCACGCGCGGCCCTCGGCCAGGTCGACGTCACGGTCGCCCTGCACCACCTCAACCAGTTTGATCGCTTCCTGCTCCATACCCACCACCAGTTCATCAATGCGGCGTTGCAGGAAACGGTGGAAGAACACGGCTGGAATACCGACCATCAGGCCTGCCGCCGTGGTGATCAGCGCTTTGGAGATACCGCCGGCCAGAACCGAGGCATTGGTGGTCATGCCGGAGCCGGTGAACGCGCTGAAAATATCGATCATGCCCAGCACCGTGCCGAGCAGACCCAGCAACGGGGCCATGGCGGCAATGGTGCCGAGCGCATTGATGTAGCGCTCCAGCTCGTGAACGACGCGGGCGGCAGCCTCTTCGATGCACTCTTTCATGATCTCGCGACCATGCTTGGAGTTGGCCAGGCCAGCGGCAAGGATTTCACCCAGCGGCGAATTGGCGCGCAACTCCTTGAGTTTTTCTTTATTGAGCTGCTTGTCCTTGATCCAGACCCAGACCTGACCCAACAGATGCTCGGGGGTGACGCGACTGGCGCGCAGGGTCCACAGGCGTTCGGCGACAATCGCCATGGCCGCGATGGAACTCAGAATGATCGGCAACATCATCCAGCCGCCGGATTTGACCAATTCCCACACAGTGACAGTCCCCTCGAAAAAGTGCGCCACTTTACCATACCGATCCGCGATTAAGACCCGCAGCCCCGACGACCGTGATGCCGTTTGCATGATGGCCCCGATCAACGGGCAAGCGCAGGCGGATCACGCCAGAAACGCCGCTGTTGACGCATCGTCGAGGGCGGTTTGAAGCTGCCCAGTTGCAAATGAATGGCCCCCTGCTCCGCGCTGTCGTAAATGCGCAGGCCTTGTTTGCGATAGCGCGCCAGCACGGTCGGATGCGGATGGCCGAAGGAATTGCCATGACCTCGGGAGATCAGCACCGACTCGGGCTGCAAGCCTTTGAGCAAGGCCATTGACGAGGAACTGCGGCTGCCGTGGTGAGGTGACTGCAGCCAATGCGTCGGCACGGCCAGGGGACTGTCGAGCAGGTCACGTTCAGCGTGGCGATCAATGTCACCGGTCAGCAGCAGCCGCTCGCCATTGGCTTCGATCTGCAATACGCAGGAGCGCTGGTTGCTGTCGCGGGCATCTGCCCATTGCCAGAGTTGAAAATGCACGCCGTCCCATTGCCATTGTTCGCCACTTTCGCAGGCTTCAGTGCTCAACTCGGCGGGCAGCCCCGGCGGATCGCCGCTCAGAACCCGGACGACCTTCATGCCACGTGCAATAGCCAGCGCACCGCCCGCATGGTCAGCATCGGCGTGACTGAGCAACATCAGATCGAGTTTTTCCACGTTCAGTTTGCGCAGCGCCGGCAACACAACACGTTCGCCGAGATCAAACTCGCCGAAGCGTGGGCCCGCGTCGTACAGCAGCGTGTGATGACGGGTTCTGATCAGGATTGCCAGGCCCTGGCCGACATCCAGCTGCCAGACATCCGCCAAACCTTCGTTCAGGCGCTCACGCGGCGGCATTACCAGAATCAGCAACAACGGCCAGCCCAGCAGTCGCATCGGCACACCACGCGGCAACAGCAACAACACCGCGCCGAGGCTGCCAATGGCCCAGACCCAAACAGGTATCGAAGGCGCAATCCACGCGGGCCATCGCCCGGCAATCAGCGCCAGTGCGCGAAACAACCCATCGATCAAGCCACCGGCCAGCCACAGTAGCCCTTCGCCGACATAAGGCACTGCCAGCAACAGCGTTCCAAGCAGAGCGGGCGGCAGCACCAGCAGACTGACCCAAGGCACCGCCACCAGATTCGCCAGCGGCCCGCTAAGGCTGATCGGCAGATTCAACGCCAGAAGCACCGGGCACAAGCCAATAGCAACCAGCCACTGCGCGCGCGTCCAGGTTTGCCACCAGCGCCACGCGCCCAAGCGTCCGCCAAAGATAAAGATCAGCACCGCCACCGCTGCAAACGACAGCCACAAACCCGGACGCAGACTGGCAAGCGGATCAAGCAACAGCACGCCGTTGAAGGCCAGCAGCAGCGGCCACCACGCCCCCAGATGGCGAAAACGAAGGCGCCACAACAACACCAGTCCGACCATCACGCAGGCGCGCTGTACCGGCACATCGAACCCAGCGAGCAAGCCGTAGCCGAGCGCTGCGGCAAACGCCAGCCCGCAAGCCCACGGCAACCATGGCCAGCGCAATGGCCACAGTCCATAACGAGCGAGCCCGGCGACCAACAGATACATCACCGCCGCCAGCATCCCGATGTGCTGACCGGAAATCACCAGCAAATGCACGGTGCCGGTGTCCTGCAGAATCTGCCAATCCTCACGACTGAGCCCCGATCCGTCGCCCAGCACCAACGCCGCCAGCGCACCGGCCCGACCGTGCGCGTCCACGGCAAGCAAACGCTGGCGAATGCCGTCGCGCCATGCCCAGCGCGCTTCGCTCAGGCGCTGGCCATCCTTGATCGTGCCCGTTGCACCGGTGCGTTGCGCCAGCAGCCACGCCTCATGATCGAAAGCGTCGGGGTTGAGCAAACCACCGGGGCGCTTGAGCTTGACCGCCAGCCGCCAGCGCTCTCCGCTGTAGACCGGTGGCCCGCCATACCAGGCCAGACGCAGCCGGGTGGGCAATTTTTCGTGACGCGAGTGCGCATCAGCCAATTCAAAACGCACCACGCCGTGCGCGTTTTGCGGCAAGCCGACCACTCGCCCTTCGAGCCAGCGGGTTTCGCCATCCAGACGGGTGGGCAGTCGATCATTCAACGCCCATTGCCCGCTGACACAAGCCCAGGTGAAGCCGAACAGCAACAACGCCAGTGGATAGCTGCGAAACGGCAGCAACATCAAACCCGACACCGGTAACAGCAACATCCACCCGACCGGCGGCAATACCGGTAAAAACATCGGGGCCAGCAGACCGACTGCCAACGCCATCATCCCTGTGCGCATAAGCCCGTCCTTGAGAGTTCCGGACTTAGGCATAGCGGGTGTCGGGCACCCGCGCCGTCAACAATTGTCACAAAGTCTGAATGGGCGGCTCATAGAATCCAGACATACTTGCCGCCTTAACCGACCGAGAAGCCTTATGCCCCGGCGCTTATTCAAACGTTACATGCCCGATCCGACGAGCATCAGGGAACACAAATCCTTACGCTTTCTCGGCAAGTTGCTGCATGACCCGAACCTCTGGCACCTCAATCGCCACTCGGTCGCCCGAGCGATGGCGGTCGGTTTGTTTGCCGCTTTCCTGCCGATTCCGGCGCAAATGCTGGTGGCTGCCGCCCTTGCCGTCACCGTGCGCGGCAACATGCCGATTGCTGTGAGCCTGGTGTGGCTGACCAACCCGATCACCATGCCGGCGGTGTTTTTCTGTACTTATCAGGCCGGTGCATTTTTGATGGACGTGCCCGCGCGGCATCTGCCAGATGAGTTGACCTGGGAATGGATCAGCGGCGAGTTGTCGACGCTGTGGCAGCCATTTTTACTCGGCTCGGTAGTGGTGGGGCTGGTCCTTGGCGCCCTCGCCTATTGTCTGGTGATGATGTACTGGCGCTGGTGGGTCGCGCGGCAATGGGCGCGGCGCAAGAAAAGTCGCAAATCCTGAATGCAAAACGGCCTCCGCGATGGGAGGCCGTTTTGTTTTGTGTCGTCTGCTCGCGAAGCGGTAGACGCGCTCTCGGATCAGGTACGCATCCCGCGCCCGCTCACCAGCAACCGCGCGCACCCGAAATACAGCACAACCGTCGCCACCAGCATAAAGGTGATCGCGATGCCGATCCTGATATCCGACACGCCGAGAATGCCGTAGCGAAAGGCGTTGACCATGTGCAGCACCGGGTTGGCGAGTGACACGGTCTGCCAGAACGGCGGCAGCAAGGTGATCGAGTAGAACACGCCACCGAGATAGGTCAGCGGGGTCAGCACGAACGTCGGGATGATCGAAATATCATCGAAATTGCGCGCAAACACGGCGTTGATGAAGCCCAGCAGCGAGAAGATCGTCGCCGTCAGCACCACGACCAGCATGGTCACACCCAGGTGATGCACCTGCAAATGGGTGAAAAACAGCGACAGGATGGTCACGATCACACCGACCATCAGACCACGCAACACGCCGCCGATGGTGTAGCCAATCAGAATCGTGTGCGGCGAAACCGGCGAGACCATCAATTCCTCAATGGAACGCTGGAATTTACTGCCGAAGAAACTCGACACCACGTTGCCGTAGGAGTTGGTGATCACCGACATCATGATCAACCCCGGCACGATGTACTCCATGTAGGTGAAACCACCCATGTCGCCGATCTGCCGACCGATCAGGTTACCGAAGATCACGAAGTACAGAACCATGGTGATCGCCGGCGGCAGCAGGGTCTGCGGCCAGATCCGCGTGAAACGGCGGACTTCCCGGTAAACGATGGTGTTGAGCGCGACGAGATTGGGACGGAACTCGGAACTCATACAGCCACCTTCGACAGATTTTTCTCCACCAGGGACACGAACAGCTCCTCGAGGCGATTGGTTTTGTTGCGCAGGCTCAGCACTTCGATGTGCTGCTGCGCCAACTGGGTGAACAACGCCGTGATGCCCATGGATTTGTCGACCTGGACTTCCAGGGTATGGCTGTCGATCAACCGCGCCGGGTAGCCGATCAACTGCGGCGCGGTGCTCACATCGTTTTTCAGGTCCAGCAGGAAGGTTTCCACATGCAACTGGCCCAGCAACTGTTTCATGCTGGTGTTCTCGACGATGGTGCCGTGGTCGATGATGCCGATGTTGCGGCACAACTGCTCAGCCTCCTCCAGATAATGTGTGGTGAGGATGATGGTGATGCCTTTCTGATTAAGCTCGGTGAGGAACGTCCACATCGAACGGCGCAACTCGATGTCGACGCCTGCGGTCGGTTCATCGAGGATCAGCAGACGCGGTTCGTGCACCAGCGCACGGGCAATCATCAAGCGGCGCTTCATGCCGCCGGACAGCGAGCGCGATGGCACGTCACGTTTGTCCCACAGGCCCAGTTGCGTCAGGTATTGCTCGGCGCGTTCCTTGGCGACCTTCGCCGGAATGCCGTAGTAACCGGCCTGGGTCACGACAATGTCGAAGGTCTTTTCGAACTGGTTGAAGTTGAATTCCTGGGGCACCACGCCAATCGAGCGCTTGAGCTGCGCAGGATTTTTGTCCAGGTCATGCCCGAAGATATTCACCGTGCCGCTGGTCTTGTTCACCAGCGTCGAGAGAATTCCGATGGTCGTGGATTTTCCGGCGCCATTGGGGCCGAGCAAGGCGAAAAAGTCACCTTCGGCAACGTCCAGATCGATACCACTCAAGGCCTGGAACCCGTTGCCGTAGGTTTTGGTTAGCTGCCGGATGGACAGAGCGGAACTCATATCTGATTTACGCACCAAGAAGGGAGGAAAGGAATAGATAAGGGCGAGCGGCGAAAGAAACAACCGCGACACGTGGCGCAATGTTGCGTGCCGTCGCCGCACAAGTACAGTCAAGTGTGTTGATAGTGAGTATTAAGTCAACGCGGTCATGACTGCTTTCTGATAGGCCGGACGCTGCTTCAGGCGTTCGTACCAGGCTTGCAGATGCGGTTGCGCGGTGCGTTCGATGGGCATCTCGAACCAGGCATAAATGAAGCTGCCGAGGGGAATATCGCCCATGCCGATGTCTTTTCCGGACAGATACGGTTGGCTGGCCAATGCCTGATCGGCCATGCTCAGCAACTCGCTGCACTCCTTGATCGCCGCATTGATCGCCGGCCAGTCCTGCTGGTCTGCCGGTGTGCGCAAGACACCCCAGAACACGGTGCGGAACGGTCCGGCAAAACTCGACGTGGTCCAGTCCATCCACTTGTCAGCGATGGCGCGAGCTTGCGGGTCCGCCGAATACCAGGCGCTATCGGGCGCATGTTTGGCCAGCAGGTAGCGGACGATGGCATTGGATTCCCACAGGACGAAACCGTCGTCTTCGATCACCGGCACCCGGCCATTCGGGTTCATCGCTCGGTACTCGGGCGTGTCGACCACACCGAATGCACCACCGGCGTCGATAGCCTCGTAAGCCAGGCCAAGTTCTTCAGCGGCCCACAACGGCTTCCTGACATTCGATGAGTTTTTCCGTCCCCAGATTTTCAGCATGACCGCCTCTCTTTCAAATGCGTGGGCAGGCAGCATACGCCGGATCAGGTGCGACTCAAATCACTCTGCATGTCGCCCAGCAGTTGCGCCTGGTGCTCGGTAAACAAGTGCGGATAGCACTTTTGCAGATGCTCGAAAAAGAATACTTCCGGCACGTCCGCGAACTGACCGTGATCGACCAGATACTCCATCAACTGCGCGCCGTCACGGTTGAACGGATGGAAAACGCTGTCATTGATCCCGTCGAAGTCCAGTGGTGCGACGTTGAACAATTCGCAGAGCTTCTGGTTGAACGCCGGGGTGGCCTTGACCCAGCGATCATTGAGAAAAAACTCGGTATAGCCGTGCATGGCGAACATGTCGCTTTTCAATAATTCGAGCAGACGCGGGGTCGACAGGTGATTTTTCACGTCCGCCAGCCCGATTCGCGCAGGGATGCCGCAATGCCGTGCACAGCCGGCGAGCAGCGTGGCTTTGGGTACGCAATAACTCTCTGCGGTCGCCAGCGCATAGCTGCCGCGCAAGGTCTGCGGATCACGACTGAAAGTGTAAGGGTTGTAGCGCACAGCCTCGCGCACGGCGTAATACAGACTGATCGCCTGCGCCACCGGATCGCGGCTGGCACCACGGTGCTGTTCGGCGAACTCCACCACCGCCGGGTGGTCACTATCGATGAAGCGGCCGGGACTCAGATACTCGCGCATGACGACAATCTCCTGGGTGAGCCTGGAGTCTAGCGACAGCTCAAGCACAGAGATAACGACGTTTCGGCCAAACTTGGACGCAAAGGCGCGGGATAAGCGAACGATTTCCCACACGTGTTGCCCACCGAACTTACGAAAACCGTCAGGGGTTTCCCACGATTTCAATCACCTTGGTCTGACCACCCGGTTTTGCAGATGCCGTCTAAGCTCTGGAGGGTCGATTTGCCTTGGTTCACGGAGGACTGAATATGCTGTTGTTGTGGATACTGGTTTTGCTCGTTGGCGTGGCGTATCTCGCCCACCGGCGTATGTCCCCTCTGCCTGCCTTGGGCATCGTTGCCGTCTACCTGTTGGCAATGGGTATTTTCAGTCACGCACCCGGCTGGCTGCTGCTGGTGTTCTGGGTGGTGCTGGCAGCGGTCGCCGCACCGTTGCTGCTGCCCGACCTTCGGCGCAGGCATTTCACTGCGCCGCTGTTCAACTGGTTCCAGAAAACCCTGCCACCGATGTCGCAGACCGAACGCGATGCCATCGATGCCGGCACCGTCTGGTGGGACGGCGAGCTGTTCAGCGGGCGTCCGGACTGGGACAAACTGCTGTCCTATCCGAAGGTGCAGTTGAGCGAAGAGGAACAGGCCTTCATCGACGGCCCGACCGAAGAACTCTGTGCAATGGTCACGGACTGGCAGATCGGCCAGTCGATGGACCTGCCCGCCGAAGCGTGGACGCACATCAAGGAACACGGCTTCTTCGCCCTGATCATCCCGAAAGAGTTTGGCGGTAAAGGCTTCTCCGCTTACGCCCACTCTCAGGTGGCGATGAAACTCGCGACCCGCAGCGGCGACCTCGCCTCCACCGTGATGGTGCCCAATTCCCTCGGCCCGGCCGAGCTGTTGCTGCATTACGGCACCGATGAACAACGCAATCACTACCTGCCGCGCCTGGCTCGCGGCGATGACATCCCGTGCTTTGCCCTCACCGGCCCGCTCGCCGGCTCCGACGCCGGTGCCATGCCCGACACCGGGATCATCTGCAAAGGTGAATGGGAGGGTCAGGAGGTGCTCGGCCTGCGCCTGAACTGGGAAAAACGCTACATCACCCTCGGCCCGGTCGCTACCCTGCTCGGCCTCGCATTCAAGGCCTATGACCCGGATCACTTGCTGGGCGACAAGGAAGACCTTGGCATCAGCCTGGCGCTGATCCCGACCGATACCGCGGGTGTGGAAATCGGTCGTCGTCACCTGCCGCTGGGCGCGGCATTCATGAACGGCCCGAACTCGGGCAAAGATGTGTTCATTCCGCTGGACTTCCTGATCGGAGGCCAGGAAATGCTCGGCAAAGGCTGGATGATGTTGATGAACTGCCTGTCGGTCGGTCGTTCCATTTCGTTGCCGGCAGTGGGTACCGGTGCGGCCAAGTTCACCAGCCTGGTCACCGGGCAATATGCGCAGATTCGCGAGCAGTTCAACGTACCGCTGTCGGCCTTCGAAGGCATTCAGGAGGCGATGGCGCGCATCGGTGGCAATGCGTGGATGATGGACGCGGCGCGGATGCTCACGGCCAACGCGGTGGATCTGGGCGAGAAACCTTCGGTGCTCTCGGCCATCCTCAAATATCACCTGACCGAACGTGGTCGCGAATGCATCAGCCACGCCATGGACGTCCACGGCGGCAAAGCGATCATCATGGGCCCGAACAACTACCTTGGGCGCAGCTGGAACGGCGCGCCGATCTTCATCACCGTGGAAGGTGCGAACATCCTTTCGCGCAACCTGATGATCTTCGGTCAGGGCGCGATTCGCTGCCATCCGTTCGTGCTCAAGGAAATGGCGCTGGCCGGCCGCGAGGACAAGGATCAGGCGCTGAAGGAATTCGACAGCCTGCTGCTCAAGCACATCGGTTTTGCCGTGAGCAACGCTGCCAGCACGCTGGTACTGAACCTCGGCGTCGGTCACTTCGAACGTGCCCCGGGCGACAAGATCAGCCAAGGCTACTTCCGTGCACTCAATCGTCAGGCGGCAGCATTCGCCATGCTCGCTGACTTCAGCATGATGCTGCTCGGTGGCGAGTTGAAGCGCCGCGAACGCCTGTCGGCGCGTCTGGGTGATGTATTGAGCAACCTGTATCTGGCGTCTGCCGCGCTCAAGCGTTATCACGACCTGGACTCGCCGGCGCACATGGAGCCTTTGTTCCGCTGGGCGATGGAAGAAAGCCTCGGCCAGTCGGAACGGGCGCTGGATGAATTGCTGAGTAACTTCCCCAACAAGGTGTTCGGCTGCCTGCTGCGGGTGATCGTGTTCCCGTTCGGTCGTCGTCACAAAGGCCCTTCAGACAAACTCGGCGCCGAAGTGGCTGGCGTGATCGGTCGCGCCAAGGGCGATCCGGCGCTGGAGGAACTGCTTGCCGGCTGTTATCGCCCGCAATCGGCGGACGATGCGGTGGGCGCACTGCAACATGCCAGCGATCTGTTGAACGCCGCGCAACCGTTGCACAAAAAGCTGCATACCTCGCTGAAAAGCGGTCAGGTCAAACCGGCCGCAGGCGAACACGCCATCGACGCGGCACTGGAGGCTGGCGTGCTGCAACCGGTGGAAGCGCAAAGTCTGCGTGATGCCGAAGCGGCGCGGCGCAAGGTCATCGATGTCGATGATTTCGACAAAGAGGAGCTGAAGCAGGCGGAAGGCAAAGTCCGCTGATCCCTTCTGGCGTATAAAAACGAACGCGGGAGCTTTATACTCCCGCGCCCGTTTTGCTCTTGAGGACTTATCTCGTGTCCAACCTCGTTGCCGACCATCTTGTTTTGCTCGACCACCTGCGCAGTATTCTGGTCGCCGTAGGTGAGGCCGATCAGGTTCCCGAAGAAAGCCATGCCTTGTTCCTGGAGCGCTTCGACGAGCTGCTGGCATCCTTGCCTATCGATCCGATCGAAAGCCAATACCTGGGCCAGGACATCCTGACTCAAGTGATCTCTCGCTACCCGCAAATTGCCCACCTGATCCCACGGGATCTGCTGTGGTTCTTCGCGGGTGACTGTCTGCATTACCTGTCCGACGAAGAAATCGACATGTATCAGGCACTGGAAGAACGTCGCTACGAAGCCGAACAGAACGACGAGCCGTTCGACTGGAATCAGGAAAAACAGCTGATGGCGATGTCCGCCCAGGACAGCAAGCACTGATTTTCACCGCACAATGAAAAGGCCCGCATGGTTGTCCATGCGGGCCTTTTTTTCGCGCAGTGCGTTAAAGCAGACCTTCGCTTTCGGGCAATTCATACTCCATCGAGACCGTGCTGCCGTCACCCGATTTACCGGGTTTACTCAGCGTCGGCTCCTTATCCAGAGACTCCACCAGAAAATCGATAAACACCCGCAACTTCGGCGGCAAGTACCGCGTTGGCGAGTGCAGCAGCCAGAGCCCACCGTGATAGGACGCGAGGAATGTCCAGTCCGGCAATACCTGCACGATCAACTTTTGCTCCAAGGCATACCGCGCAGTGAAATACGGCAGGCTGCCAATACCAATGTGCTGTAACACCGCGCCCAAACGCACGCCCGTGTGATTGGCGGCATAGCGCCCGCGCACGCCGACCGTGACCGCTTTGTTGCCCTTCTTGAATTTCCAGCGCGCATCGCTCGGGGTTTCGCCCAGATAAATGCAGCTGTGGTTGAGCAAGTCGTGGGGATGAGTCGGCGTACCGTGTTCGGCCAGATAGTGCGGCGTCGCGCAGAGCAAGTGGTCGATGGTCAGCAATTGTCGCCCGACCAATCCGGCCGGCGGACGGTCAGTGATGCGGATCGCGAGGTCGACATGATCGTCAATCAGATCGACCTGCCGGTCTTCCAGCAACAACTCGACATCGACCTTGGGATAACGCCGCAAAAACTCCGGCATATGTGGATGAATCACAAAGCGTCCTACCGCTTTCGGCACGCTGACCCGTACCAGCCCTTCTGCTTCGTGAGTGAACTGGCCACTGATCTCCATCACCGATTTCGCAGCGCTGACCATTTCCTGACAGCGCTTGAACACTTCTTCCCCGCCGTCGCTCAGGCGCAGTTTGCGCGTGGTGCGTTGCAGCAACCGTGTGGCCAGGGCTTTCTCCAGCCGCGAGATACTGCGACTGACCGCCGATGGCGATGAGCCGAGTTGCCGGGCCGCCTCAGAGAAGCTGCCCGTCTCGACGACCTTGACGAAAATCGCCATTTCACCCAGCAATGGCAACGGCAGATTGATGCTCACAGCGCACAAGTCCTTTGATGTTTGAACGGATTATCACGTTATTGCACGATTCATATAATAAAAATAGAAACTTTCATAAGGGCATCGAATATGACGCTTCGCCTGTTTTTCCATAGCGATGACCTCAAGGCGAACGTGGAAGTCCTCGACTGCACGCCACACGAGCATGAATTTGCCGTGGTACTGCGCGCCACGTTGTTCCACCCGCAAGGGGGTGGTCAGCCTTGCGATACCGGCTGGATCGGCGAAAGCCAGGTGCTGCGCGTGGTGCAGGAGCCGGATCGAATCGTGCACTTCGTCGATCAACCGGTAGCGCTCGGCATGACGTGCATTCGCGTCGACGAAGAGCGCCGTCGCTTCAACACCCGCATGCATTCGGCCGGGCATTTGATTGGCCACTTCGTCCAGGCCCTGGGCTGGACGCCGATCAAGGCGCACCACTGGCCGGACGAAGGCCGGGTGCAATTCAAACCCGGTGATGCCGCGCAGGAAGTCGAAGCAGAGACCGTTCAATACGGTATCGGCCAGTGGATCGAGCACGATTTGCCGCGCCTCGTCTCGCTGCGTGAAGGCGCGCGGGAAATCGGTTTTGGTGAACTCCCGGCCTATGGCTGCGGTGGCACCCATGTACGCAGCCTCAAGGATCTGGGCACAGTCACCATCGCGTCCCTTTCGCAGAAGAAAGGCACGCTGTCCGTCCACTACAGCGTGGATTGAGCATTTCGGACGCGGCTTTGCGCAGCGTCCGTCGCCGGGGGAACCGCATTCGCCGGTTCCGTTGACTATCGATAGATGGACCTACACAACATGATGCTAGACGTCGAGCGTCTCGATGAGACGTGCATAAAAAAACTGGCCAACGAAGAAGTCCTCGCCATCCGCGTCAAAGGCTTTTTGCCCCAGCCGCTGGCAATCGAGATTGGCGACAAGATTCTTGCGCCAGGCTTTGAGGGCTACATCAACGCTCCGAGCATCGGGCGCATCGGCATGGCGTTTTACGAGGCGGAAAACCAGCCGCTGCTGATCGAAGATTACTTTGAGCGCGCCACTCGCAACATTGCCGAGTTGCGTCATCGATGCGCGCCCTACTCTTCGCCGGTCGACACCTTGCGCTGCATGCTCGACGAATCCTGGCCCGCCGGTGCGCATCTGGAAAACCTCTACGGGCGCAAAATGTATGTCGGTCTTTCGCGGGTGGTGAAGCCCGGCGTGTGCTTCCTCGCCCACCACGACATCTTCGCCAAGGACGCCCCCGAGAGCTTCCAGGCGCGCAGCCTCGAGGCGCAGTTTGCCTGCAACGTCTACCTGAACATGCCCACCGAAGGTGGCGCATTGCAGATGTGGGACGACGACATCACGCCGGACCAATTCGACGAGATGCGCGGCGACAGCTATGGCATCGACCCGGCACTGCTCGGGGCGCCGGCCCTTGAAGTGCGGCCGGAGCCGGGCGATTTCATCATGTTCAATTCGCGCTGCATGCACTCGGTGACCCCGGGCGTGGCGGATGCGCGCTTGAGCCTTTCCTTCTTTGTCGGCTATCGCGGCAATGCTTCACCACTGACTTTCTGGAGCTGAGATGTATTCGAATTACCTGGGCGAGTTTCTCGCGCTGGCCACCATCCATTTTCTGGCTGTGGTCGCTCCCGGCCCGGACTTCGCCGTGACCATTCGTCAAAGCGTCCGCTTCGGACGATTAGTGGGGATTTGCACGGCGCTGGGTATCGGCGCGGGAATTTCCGTGCATGTGCTGTACACGCTGCTCGGAGTTGGCGCGTTGATGCACACCACGACATGGCTGCTGAACGTGGCCAAGGTCGTGGGGGGCGCCTACATTCTGTACCTCGGTGTCAGCCTGATCCGCAGTAAACCGAAAACCGCCCTTGAAGGAGAAAAAGCCACAGACGAACCTCTGGTTGAGCAATCGCTGTTCAAGGCGTTCAGCACCGGTTTCCTGACCAACGCCACCAATCCCAAGGCCACGCTGTTCTTTCTGGCGATCTTCACCACGATCATCAGCGCCACCACGCCGCTGCAAATCCAGGCGCTCTATGGCGTATGGATGTGTTTTGTAAACGCGTTGTGGTTCGTCATCGTCGCGCTGTTTTTCTCCAGCAGTAAAGTGCGCTTGCTGTTTATGCGCATGGGCCACTGGTTCGAGCGCAGCATGGGCGTGATTTTGATTCTGTTCGCCGGTCGCTTGGTGCTGTCGATGTGAATGCCCCGGCAACACACCCCGCCAGTCGACCTGGCGGGCTCCCCTTCGACACATTACGCAATGCGAAATTGCTCAAACTGCCACTGATCGATGCCCTCGGGTTCGCAACGCAGCAAGTGTGTCGGACAGTCCGTTGGACGCCAGTCTGTCTGGACTCCTGTCATTGTGCCGAGATACGGTCTGGCCAGTTGCAGGATCTCCTCGTGGTCCATTTGCTCCGCCTCGACGATGCCTCTGTCCGGGTGTCGTACCGCCCAGATAATGCCCGCAAGTACGCCGGCAACGACTTGCAGGCTGGTTGCCGTGTTGAAGGGTGCCACGGCCCTTGCTTCATCCACGGTCAACAGCGATCCATACCAATAGGCGTTTTTCGCGTGCCCCATCAACAACACCCCCAGCGCATCAACGCCACCCCGGGCGATCTCTGCACACATGATCCGTTGCCTGGTCTGGGGCCGCCACCCGTGTCCAATCAACTCATTGACCGATAGCAACGCGTCATCGCAAGGGTGATAGGCGTAGTGCACGGTAGGGCGATAAATCACTTTTCCGGACTTTCTCACCGTCAGAAAATCCGCCGTTGAAACGGTTTCGTGATGGGTAATCAGCAAGCCCAGGCAGGCGCCGCCTTCGGGCGTCCAGGTTTTTACTTGCACGCTCGCGCCCGGACGATCCAGATAGATGGCATTGCCCGATCCAAACAGATGACGCTTGGCGTCGACCGGCCAGGTTTTCTCATGAGTGCCAAGCGACAGTTCTGCAGCCTGGCGCCCCTCACTCAAAAAACCCTCGACCGACCAGGTATTGACGAATTCATCCTGGCTCTTGATGCGGCGCGAGCATTGCGTATCTCTTTCGGCGACATGGATGACTTTCACGTTCATTTCCATCGCCAGCGCGGCCCAGTCCACGCCTGCTCGCGTCTTGGGCACAGGGGTTTTCAGCTCCTGCGCCAGGCAGATCAAGGCCTCTTTGAGAAAATGAGATATCAATCCCGGATTGGCGCCATGTGCGATGACCGCCGTGGGGCCTTTGGCGAGCAACTCACGCAAGCGCAGCATTTGATGACGCATGGCGTAGTTTGTACGTTCGGACAATGACAATGAGGGGTTTTCATATCCGCCTTCCCAAGGTTCGACACAGGTATCGAGGTACAACACCCCTGCGGCGGCGCAGTAACTCACCAAATCGATCGAGCTGACATTCACCGATAGATTGACCAGAAAGTCACCGGCCGTCAGCACGCTGTCAAGAATCTGTGCGTAGTTTTCCGGGTTCAGGGCGCACCTGATCAAGGTGACTCCCTGCGCTTCGAACCACTGCGAGTCCTCAATAACCGGCGCTATAACCACAATGGTTTTGACGTTGATTTCGTGCTGTTCAAGCAGCAACGGCAGAACTGCCTTGGTAATGGAACCAAATCCGACGAATACGAAATTCCCTGTAAAGTGAAATTGACCGTCCATAGCCTGACTCCTGTGCATGCTCGCAAACTGATCCGTTCGCCTTCCGCTCCCGGACTCAGATTCTGTATGCGCCGGTCAAATACACCTGTCTACTGTCAACATTGACAGGTGCTGGCCGGGAACAACGCTCACTGCCACAAATAGCTTGCTCGGCTTGTTTCATTTCTGCGCCTCTTTTGCATTTCTGTGCGACAGATCAGGTTTCAAGACTCCCTTGGCAGTCACTCACGGTGTTAGGTTACAAAACGTTTCTGCCGCATCCGACAGAAACGTCCCTTCCACTGTCTGCAAGGAATGCCTGCGTAATGGACTCCACCCTCAAGCAACTGGCCGCCGCTACCCTGATGCTCGCCAGTCTCGCGTCGTTCACTACCGCCGCTCAAGCCAACATTACCCCACAGCAGAGTGCGGTCATCCTTAAATCCTTCGACGACAAAAGCGTCACGGACTTCCGCGAGTTTTTGAGCAGGCTGGCCAAGAGCGATATCGCCAAAAGCGACAATCTCGGTCCAGCCATCAACACTTTCCTCGACAACAAGGCATTGAATGCCGAGCAGCAGAACGAAATCCATCGCCTGCTGGGCATCTACACTCGCGTGAAGTACGGCAAAGCCGCGCTGGAAACCCTGCGCGAGCTGGTCGAAATCCCGACCTTCCAGAAGGAAGGTGTGGCGCAGCACGATAATCCTGAATTCATCAAGATCGCCGCCAGGATCAAAAGCCTGGCCGAGTCGTTCAACCTGAACTTCCGCAACGTCGATAACCGCGTCTACGAAATCTCCCTCGAAGGCCAGGGCGACGAAGTCGTCGGTATTCATGCTCACGCGGACGTGGTGCCGGTCACCCCGGAAAACTGGGTATTGAAGGACGGCACCAAACTTGATCCCTTCAAGGTCACTCTGATTGGTGATCGCATGTACGGTCGCGGCACCGAGGATGACAAGAACGGCATCGTCGTCGCGATGTACGCCATGAAAGTGATCAGGGAAGAGAAGCTGCCGCTGGCGCGCAACTTCAAACTGCTGATCGACACCACCGAAGAAACCACCGGTGACGCGATCCCTTACTACTTCGAAAAAAACCCTACGCCGGCCTACAACATGGCCCTGGACGGTGGTTACCCTGTCGTGATTGCCGAGAAAGGCTACGGCACCGTGATGGCCAGATTTACCAAGCGCACCGCTGAAGGCAAAGGCGCAGAAATCACTTCGATGACCGGCGGCCTGGCGACCAACCAGATTCCATCAGCGTCCGTCGTCACTTTGGCGAGCGACAAACCTGCCGAACTGGTAGCCAGCCTGCAAAAGGCCGGGGCTGAATTCGCCAAACACAATGGCGGCGACTTCGAAGTCGCTGCCAAGGTTGATGGCAAAGGCGTCAAACTGACGGTGACCGGCGTTTCCGCGCACTCCTCCGAGCCGGAATCCGGCGTTAACCCGGTGGCGCGCATGCTGGTGTTCATCAACAGCCTCGATGGCAAAGTCGCCCTCAAGCATAACCAGTTCACCGACGCGGCTCGTTACGCCGCCGACAACTGGGGCCTGGATTATCTGGGTAAAAAACTGGGCGTAGGCTTCGCCGACGATTTCATGGGGCCGCTGACCACGTCTCTGACTTACGTCGGCGAGGATGACAACGCGTTCAGGCTGGCAGTGAATCTGCGGGTGCCGAAGGGCAAATCCCCGGAACAACTCAAGGCTGAAATCGCCGACAAACTGAACGCATGGACGAAGAAAACCCACATTGCCGTGGCGTTCGATTACTCGATCGCCGACCCGATGTATCGCAATCCGGAAGGTGAATGGGTCAAGGCGTTGCTGGCGGTGTCCACGGAAAACCTCGGCATGAAGCACGAGTTCGGTACCTCTGCCGGCGCCACGTCGGTTCATGAACTGCCTAACGGCGTGCAATTCGGCCTGGCTCGACCTGAAGTGAAATACACCGGCCACACCGATGGCGAGTTCAAGAGCGTTGACCAGTTCTTGCTGGATCTGCAGATCGTCACCGAAATGATGGGCCGCATCGGGCAATTGCCGAAGCTCTGATTCATCGTTCAAACCCGGTCGCGGCTGTTGGGCCGGGCTCAGGCACAAAAAAAGGACCTGCAAAGGTCCTTTTTGGTGGGCGCGATAAATCGCGCACAAACAAAAACGCCGATCATCACTGATCGGCGTTTTTGTTGAATATGGAGCGGGAAACGAGACTCGAACTCGCGACCCCGACCTTGGCAAGGTCGTGCTCTACCAACTGAGCTATTCCCGCAATGGCGTCCCCTAGGGGACTCGAACCCCTGTTACCGCCGTGAAAGGGCGGTGTCCTAGGCCACTAGACGAAGGGGACACAGGCTACAACTTTCACTAATAAAAACGCCGCTCACAGAGCGGCGTTTCTAGAATTTGGAGCGGGAAACGAGACTCGAACTCGCGACCCCGACCTTGGCAAGGTCGTGCTCTACCAACTGAGCTATTCCCGCAAATGGCGTCCCCTAGGGGACTCGAACCCCTGTTACCGCCGTGAAAGGGCGGTGTCCTAGGCCACTAGACGAAGGGGACACGCTACCCGGAACACATGGTGTGTGTTTCGGTGTCCAGACCCGCATCCGAGGACTTGGTTCTGGTTTCACTCAGCACCGCCCGAAAGCACTGCTGTTTAAAATTGGAGCGGGAAACGAGACTCGAACTCGCGACCCCGACCTTGGCAAGGTCGTGCTCTACCAACTGAGCTATTCCCGCATTGGCGTCCCCTAGGGGACTCGAACCCCTGTTACCGCCGTGAAAGGGCGGTGTCCTAGGCCACTAGACGAAGGGGACACACTACAACATTCACTTCCTGCGGCGCTTAACTGTGTGCTTTACGCTGCAAGTGGCGCGCATTCTATGGATGGATTGAGAGGTCGTCAACCCCCAGATATAAATTTATTTAAATCAATGACTTCGCCCTGCTTTACCGGGCCGATCAGGCTTTTCCGTCGCCCAACGTTTGACGCCTATATTCCGCCACCCGCCAAGACGTTATAGTCCACGCCACAGTGATGGCAATCTGCACATCAAGCGCCAGCATTCATATAAGCCGCGCGCGGCCGATACAGATTGAACACGCCGATCCAACTCGTCGAGCGGCGCTAGGCGCGTCAATGCCCAGCCACTAAACTCGCATGCGAACCCTTTAAAGAGGTCTTACCGGTGACACCACTCATGATCACCCTGCTCGTCGTAGCCGGGATCGCAATCCTGATCGCCATTGGCTACATGAACCATGTAGTGGAAGCCAACAAGCTGGAAAAGGCTCGCACCAAAGTCGAACTCAACGACCGCCTGCGTCGCTGCGGCGAGCTGACCGAAACCTTCCCGGGCCAGTTCATGACGCCGGCGCTCAAGTTGCTGCTGACCCGCCTGGAGCTCAATGTCTGCCAGCGCCTGCTGAACCTTGAGAAAACCAGCGCCACCACCAAGGCACGCATCACCGAATTGAACGCCCTGGTCGCCCAAGGCGAATCGATCCCGGTGAACAACCCGCCCGCGCCGATCCAGACCGAAGCCAAAGCCAAAGACGTCCGTTTCCTCCTTGAAGCCCTCCACGGCCAGGTCACCCGCGCCGCCCACGACGGCTTCCTGGCACCGAACGAAGCCAAGCACTGGATTCGCGAAATCCGCCACATTCTGGTGCTGCTGCACATTGAGTTCTTCAACAACCTCGGCCAACAGTCCCTGCAACAAAACCAGCCCGGCCAAGCCCGCCTCGCCTTCGAACGCGGCGCGCAATACCTGCGCAAACAGCAAGACCCACAAATGTATGCAGAACAACTGCAGTATCTGGAAAAGCTCCTGGCCCGCGCCAATGCCCAGGTCATGGACAAGATTGCCCCGGTCGAAGGCGAAGAAAACCAACTGACCGCCGGCCTCAAAGATGTCGAGGCGGATGCGGACTGGAAGAAGAAAGTGATCTACGATTGATTACCGATGCAAAGAAGCCACCGAAAGGTGGCTTCTTTTTGGGTGATGGTTGTAGCGATGCGGCGGACAGCACAGTGCCATCGCTGGCCAGCCAGGCTCCTACAGTGATTGAGACCGACCGACAGAAAAGGTCGGCTGTCAGAGGGTGTCAGGCCCCAGCATCAAAAGCGTCAAAGCCGAAAATGCCCCACCATCCCCCGCAACTCACCCCCCAACTGCGCCAGTTCAACACTCGAAGCCGCATTGCCGCGCATCGCCAACGAAGACTGATCCGCACTCGCACGAATGCTCGTCACACTGCGATTGATCTCCTCCGCCACCGAACTCTGCTCCTCGGCCGCCGCCGCAATCTGCTGATTCATCTGCTGAATCAATGAAACCGCCGCCGCAATACTGCCCAACGCACTTTCCGTCTGCAGCGCATCACTGACCGCCAGCTTCACCAGTTCGCCACTGCTTTGAATCTGCTGCACCGATGCATGCGCCGCCGCCCGCAATGCACTCACCAGCCGCTCGATCTCCTCGGTCGATTGCTGTGTACGCCGCGCCAACGCGCGAACCTCGTCGGCCACCACCGCAAAGCCCCTGCCCTGCTCGCCGGCCCGCGCGGCCTCAATGGCCGCATTGAGCGCGAGCAGGTTGGTCTGCTCGGCCACGCTCTTGATCACTTCAAGCACCGTGCCGATATTCTGAATCTCCGCGCTGAGGCTCTCGATGCTGCTACTGGCCGAGTTCGCCGAATCCGCCAATTGCTCGATTCGCGCCATACTTTGACGCACCACCTGCTGACCACTCTCGACCTTGCCGTCCGCCGTCTGCGCCGCCAGCGCCGCCTCTTCAGCATTGCGTGCGACGTCATGCACGGTAGCGGTCATCTGGTTCATGGCCGTGGCGACCTGCTCGGTTTCCTCCTTCTGACTGCTGACCTCAAGGTTGGTCTGCTCGGTCACCGCCGACAGCGACTGGGCCGAACTGGCCAGTTGTTCGATGCCTGCCTGCAACCCGCTGACAATCGTGCTCAGCCCCGCGCCCATCTGCTGCATCGCCAGCATCAATTGGCCGATTTCATCACGACGGGTCACCTCGATCGACGCACTCAGATCGCCCGCCGCGATTTGCTGCGCGACCTCAATCACCCGGCGCAGCGGCGACACGATCAGCCGCGTGATCACCCACGCCGCGATCAGCCCGACCACCAGCGCCAGCACCGAAGAGCCGATGATCAGCAGCGAGTTTTTCTGCAGTTCGGCCTGCATCGCGGCGTCTTCAGCGGCGTAGGCCTGATCCACCCGCTCCACCACTTGGGCGGCGCGCTGGCGCAATTGCTCGTAGACGGTTTTTTCCTGCGCGAGCAGCCCGGTGTATTCGGCCAGTTTGTCGTTGAAACCGGCGATGTGCCCGGACACTTCGTTAAGCACGGTCAGATAGCCCTCATCCTTGACCGTGGCCTTCAACGCTTCGGCCTGGGTCTGCGCCTGCGCGGCCTGCTCGATATTGCCTTTGCCGGCACTGTCGGCATCGCCCTTGCGACTCTGATCCAGACGCACCCGTGCTTCGTTCATCGCCTGCAGCATCAACTGCGACACCTGGCTGACCTGACTGGCCTGCTCGATGAACTGCGCGCCATCCTTGCCCTCGGTGTCCTTGAGGGTATAAGCGCCATCATCGGCAAGCCCGGCCTGCAACACATCGAGGTTGTTCGCCACGCTGGACACCGACCAACTGGCCATTTCCAGCGCGAGATCCTTGGCCTGGGTCAACGAAACGAATTCATCGAACGCCTTGCGATAGGCCCCCAGGGATTGCTCGACATCGCTCATCACCGGCACATTGGCCGGCGATTGCGCCTTGAGCTGGTTGGCCTGGGCAATCAACCCGTCCACCCCTTCGCGCAAGGCGTCGGCGGTTTTCGGGTTGTTGCGCAAGGCGTATTCCTGCTCCAGCAGCCGCACGTTGAGCAGGCCACTGTTAAGCGCAGACATCTGCTTGAGCCCATCGAATCGGTGACTGATGGTTTGCAGTGACCAGACACCGATAGCCGCCACCAACGCGGTCAGCAGCAACACCAGTACAAACCCGATACCCAGTTTTTTCGCCATACCGAGGTTGGCAAAACGTCCTTGCACGGCCGAAATCATTGCGCGAAGCCCTCCTGCCAGAGTCGATGGACGAAGATTCGCAACGGCCATGAGGCAGCACAAGTCTCTGGCGTCGGAATAATGGCAAAAAGCTACGCTCGCGTCGTTTTCAGAACGCTTGAGGTCGATCCACACGAGTGCTGCGAAAAAACTGCCGGGCGCGTGGGTCGCAGGCATACGCTACATTGATGCGCTGCCAGTCGCTGGCTTCACCGCTGGGGCTGAACGTCTGCGCCATTGCCAGGCTAACGTCGCTGCCGTGAGCCTGCCGGCGCAGTCGTACCGGATCGGTCACCGGTGCACGCGCCCAGATGAACAAGCCACCGCACGGCTTGCCGAAAACCTCCCAATCGGCATCTTCCAGTGCCTGCAATGCGGCGGCCCGGTCGATATTCAAACGCTGACGCTGACGAGACACCAGCTTGCGGTAGGCGCCGCTGGCCAGAAGACTGGCCAGCACCGCTTCATTGAAGCTCGATGTGCCCAAGCTGCAGATCATCTTGACCCGGGCCAGACGGTTGATCAGCTCCTGATCCGCCAGCAGGAATCCGACGCGTAACGAACTGCTCAGGGTTTTCGAAAAACTGCCGACGTAAATCACTCGATCATCCAGCGCCGCCAGCCGCGTACCGTTGCCGTTGTGCAGATCAGCGTAGACATCATCTTCGATCAGGCGCACATCGAATGCCTTGCACAGCTTCAGCACCTGTTGTGCTACCGCAAGACTCAGGCACGAGCCCGTGGGGTTCTGGTGATGACTGTTGATGAATACCGCGACCGGCTGGAATTGCTCCAGCAGACTTGCCAGCGCGTCGGTATCGGGCCCGTTCGGCGTGCGGCGGACCTCGAGCAAATGCACCCCGTGCAGGCGCAACAGGTCAAACAGCGGCGCATACCCGGGACTCTCCACCACCACCGAGTCACCGGCCTTGAGCAATGTTCGCACAATCAGATCAAGGGCATGGGTAGCACCGCCGGTGGTCAGAATCTGCTCTGCATCGGCCTGGACATTGACCAGCCTGAGACGCTTGACGATTTGCTCGCGCAACGCCGGCAGCCCGAGGGGCGAACTGTAGCTGAACAGGCTACTCATGTCGGTCCGGGCGACCTGGCCGATGGCGTAACTCAAGTCATCCGACTCGCGCCAGCTCTCAGGCAAGCCACCGCCGCCGAGATTCAATTTTCCCGGCAATCCGCCACGTCCCGGGCCTGCGACGGTGCTTGCGATGGTTGCAGGCTCCAGGCGCCTTGAGCCTGCGCCGGGCAAAGCCGCCACCATGAATCCTGTTCCCGGCCGCGAGGCCAGAATGCCCTGCGCAACAAGGCGCTCGCAGGCCTGTACCACGCACGACTGATTGAGCAGATTGCACCGGGCTATTTGCCGCACCGAGGGCAGTCGTGTGCTCGGTGGGACGCCGTTTCGCGCGATCCAGTCGATCATCCCGTCAACAATCTGCTGCACGACCGGCACCATTGCCTGTCGATCAATTCTCAATTCCATGAGCACGCAAACTCCAGTCCGTTTTGCTGGCGGCAGTAAATCACAGCCTCGACACACAGCCTGTGCGACAACGCCGGCAAAAGCGAACGATCTAACTCCTTGATACACATTGTTTAAGAGAGTGTGGAACTAAAGCCAGGCATGAAAAAGCCCGCATTGCGCGGGCTCATCTGTAGCGTTCGGGCTCAGAACGCCGTAACGCCACCGTCAACCGCCAGCGAATGACCGGTGGTGAACGCGGCGCCATCGCTGCACAGGTACAGCACAGCGCTGGCGATTTCTTCGACTTTGCCGATTCGCCCGACCGGGTGCATGGCGTTGGCGAACTCGCCTTTCTTCGGATCGGCTTCATAGGCGCGGCGGAACATGTCGGTGTCGATCACCGCTGGACACACTGCGTTTACCCGGATTTTCTTTTTCGCGTACTCGATGGCCGCCGATTTGGTCAGACCGATCACCGCATGCTTGGAAGCGGCATAAATGCTCATCTTCGGCGCTGCACCCAGCCCGGCCACCGACGCCGTGTTGACGATCGCCCCGCCGCCTTGGGCCAGCAGCAACGGCAACTGATACTTCATGCACAGCCAGACACCTTTGACGTTGACGCCCATGATCGCGTCGAACTCGTCCATCGAGCCTTCGGCCAGTTTGCCTTTCTCGATTTCGATCCCGGCGTTGTTAAAGGCGTAATCGAGGCGTCCGTAGGTGTTGATGACCTCGTCCATCAGATTTTTCACTTCGCTTTCGACCGTAACGTTGCAGCGCACGAAGGTCGCTTCGCCACCGGCTGTACGAATCAGCGCCACGGTGCCCTCGCCGCCTGCCGCATCGAGATCGGCCACCACCACTTTCAAGCCTTCGGCGGCGAACGCCTGGGCGGTTGCGCGGCCAATGCCGTTGGCCGCTCCCGTGACGACGGCGACCTGACCGGAAAACGTCATGCTCATTGTTATGTCCTCGAACGAAGCGGCTGTGGAAAAGCTGGATGCTGCAGCATAGCCACACACTCGGGCCGGGCGTCAGCACTATCAAATGGCTGTTTATGCGCCCATGCATTGCAGTGATAAACATGTGCGGGTGACTATCACTGCACTGGATCGAAGTGCATTCGCCGCATGAGCCAACCTTGCGGGATGGACGTTGAAGGTCTATCAACAAGACTTCATCCATTCGAGTGACTGCCATGACTTCTCAGACCAATCGCCAGTTCCTGCTCGCCAAGCGTCCGGTGGGTGCCGCTACCCGCGAGACTTTCACCTATCAGGAAGTACCGCTGGGCGAACCGGCGGCAGGACAGATTCTGGTCAAGAACGAATACCTGTCCCTTGATCCGGCCATGCGTGGCTGGATGAACGAGGGTAAGTCCTACATCCCGCCGGTCGGTCTTGGTGAGGTCATGCGTGCACTGGGCGTCGGTAAAGTCGTCGCTTCGAACAATCCGGGGTTTGCGGTCGGGGACTACGTCAACGGTGCCATTGGCGTGCAGGATTATTTCCTCGGCGAGCCCAGAGGTTTCTACAAGGTCGATCCGAAACTGGCGCCGTTGCCGGTTTACTTGTCCGCGCTGGGCATGACCGGCATGACCGCCTACTTCGCCCTGCTGGAGGTCGGCGCCCCCAAGGCGGGGGACACCGTAGTGTTGTCCGGCGCAGCCGGCGCGGTGGGCAGCATCGCCGGGCAGATTGCCAAGATCAAAGGCTGCCGCGTGGTCGGCATTGCCGGTGGCGCCGACAAGTGCAAATTCCTCATCGATGAACTGGGCTTCGATGGCGCCATCGACTACAAGTCCGAAGACGTCGTGGCCGGCCTGAAACGCGAATGCCCGAAAGGCGTCGACGTGTATTTCGACAACGTCGGCGGTGACATCCTCGACGCCGTGCTGAGTCGCCTGAACATGAAGGCGCGGGTGGTGATCTGCGGTGCGATCAGCCAGTACAACAATAAGGAGGCGGTCAAAGGTCCGGCCAACTATCTGTCGCTGCTGGTCAATCGTGCGCGGATGGAAGGCTTTGTGGTGATGGACTACGCGGCGCAATACGCCAGTGCAGCGCAGGAAATGGCCGGCTGGATGGCCAAGGGGCAACTCAAGAGCAAGGAAGACATTGTCGAGGGACTGGAGACATTCCCGGAGACACTGATGAAATTGTTCAGCGGCGAGAACTTCGGCAAGTTGGTGCTGAAGGTTTAAGGCCACCACAAAACCAATGTGGGAGCGAGCCTGCTCGCGAAAGCGGTGGTTCAGTCAATATTGACTTCGACTGATACACCCTCTTCGCGAGCAAGCCCCCTCCCACATCTGGATCTTCAGTGTTGCTTAGGCGATTTCGGCCACGACCGAAGCCAGCGCCTTGGCTGGATTGGCCGCCTGGCTGATCGGACGGCCAATCACCAGATAATCGGAACCGGCATCCAGGGCCTGGCGCGGCGTCAGAATACGGCGCTGGTCGTCCTGGGCGCTGCCCGCCGGACGAATGCCCGGGGTCACCAGTTGCAGCGACGGGTGCGCGGTTTTCAGCGCAGTGGCTTCCAGCGCCGAGCACACCAGACCGTCCATGCCAGCCTTCTCGGCCAGCGCGGCAAGACGCAGCACTTGCTCCTGCGGCTCGATGTCCAGACCGATACCGGCCAGATCTTCACGTTCCATCGAGGTCAGCACAGTCACGCCGATCAGCAATGGCTGCGGGCCGCTGCGCTTGTCCAGCTCTTCACGGCAAGCGGCCATCATGCGCATGCCGCCGGAGCAGTGCACGTTGACCATCCACACGCCCATCTCGGCAGCGGCTTTCACAGCCATCGCGGTGGTGTTGGGAATGTCGTGGAATTTCAGGTCGAGGAAGACTTCGAAACCCTTGTCACGCAGGGTACCGACGATTTCCGCGGCGCAACTGGTGAACAGTTCCTTGCCCACTTTGACCCGGCACAGTTTCGGGTCCAACTGGTCGGCCAGCTTCAGTGCGGCGTCACGGGTGGGGAAATCCAGGGCGACGATGATAGGAGTCTGGCAGGCGGACATGAATGGGCTCTCAGGCAGGTCGAAATCGGCGCGCATTGTAGCGGAACCGGCGGCGGCGCGGCACCCGATGATCGGTAAATCGTCGAGCCAACCGTGATCAGCATAGCCTGCGCTGTTATTGTGTCGACTTCGATACACAACCGACATGCCGCCAACACGCGCCCGCGCTAGCCTCGCCAGCCGCAACACGTCCTTACATCAGCACTTCCCGCCTCTTGGCCGGACGCCTATGCTGAAACCACCACCTCGCAGCCCATCTTTTGTGGTTGGCGGCCTACTGGCAGATGAACAGCCCCATGCACAACCCCCAAACGACCGTGACGGATGAGCAGAAAGACGACAAACGCTGGAGCATTCGCGCCCTGATCGTCGACGATGACGTGCCGATCCGCGAGCTGATGATCGATTACCTCGCGCGCTTCAACATTCACGCCAGCGGCGTGACCGACGGCGCGGCCATGCGCAATGCGATGCAGGCCGAGCATTTCGATGTCGTGGTGCTCGACCTGATGCTGCCCGGCGAAGACGGCCTGTCGCTGTGCCGCTGGCTGCGTGCCGAATCGGATATCCCGATCCTGATGCTGACCGCCCGCTGCGAACCGACCGATCGCATCATCGGCCTTGAACTGGGCGCCGATGACTACATGGCCAAGCCGTTCGAGCCACGCGAACTGGTTGCGCGCATCCAGACCATTCTGCGTCGGGTACGCGATGACCGCACCGAGCAACGGGCGAACATCCGCTTCGACAACTGGCGCCTGAACAGCGTGCTGCGTCAGTTGATCGCCGACGATGGCCTGGTGGTGCCGCTGTCCAACGCCGAATTCCGCTTGCTCTGGGTCTTTATCGAACGCCCGCGCCGGGTACTCAGCCGTGAGCAATTGCTCGACGCCGCTCGCGGTCGTTCGATTGAGGCGTTCGACCGCAGCATTGACCTGCTGGTGTCACGTCTGCGACAGAAGCTCGGCGACGATCCGAAAGCACCGCAGTTGATCAAGACCGTGCGCGGTGAAGGTTACCTGTTCGACGCCAGGGACATCGGCTGATGCGGGCGCGCTTCGACACGCTGTTCGGACGCCTGTTTGGCGTGCTGTTCGTCGCGATTGTCCTGGCGCATCTGCTGGCGTTTGCCTGGTTCCGCTTCTACGGTCCGCCCCCGCCTCCGCCCCCGCCGGAGTTCGCCCAAGGCGCCGAGGGACAACCGATGGCGCATGATCCGCGTTACCCGCCACGGCCACCGCGTCCGTGGTTTGGGGGCCCGGTGGTGCCGCTGACTTTTCAGTTCATCACCTTGATGATCGCCGCGTGGTACGGCGCCAAACTGCTCAGTCGCCCGATCCAGCGCCTGAGCGATGCCGCCGAACGCCTCAGTGAAAACCTCGACAGTCCGCCCCTGGACGAGTCTGGCCCGCACGAAGCACGGCAAGCGGCGCACACGTTCAACCTGATGCAGCAACGTATCCTCGAGCAGGTGCAGCAGCGTGCGCGGATGCTCGGCGCGGTGTCCCACGACCTGCGCACGCCGTTGTCACGCCTGAAACTGCGCCTGGAGAACATCAGCGACGGCAAGCTGCAAGGCCAGATGCGCCAGGATCTGGACGACATGATCGGCATGCTCGACGCCACGCTCACCTACCTGCACGAACAGCGCACCAGCGAGGCGCTGCAAATGCTCGACGTGCAGGCGCTGGTCGAATCGCTGTGCGAGAACGCTCAGGATCAAGGCGCGGATGTGCAGGTCAGCGGTCATTGCGCGCCGATGCCGGTGCAGCCGATGGCGCTGCGTTCGTGCATCAACAACCTGATGGACAACGCACTGCGTTATGCCGGACAGGCGCGCATTGAACTGCTGGATCAGCGCGAACAACTGCTGATCCGCGTGATCGACCACGGCCCGGGGATCGCCGAGGACAAGCGAGAAGCGGTGTTTGAACCGTTTTATCGCCTGGAAGGTTCGCGCAACCGCAATTCCGGCGGCGTCGGACTGGGCATGACCATTGCCCGCGAGGCGGCGCAGCGATTGGGAGGCCAGCTCAATCTTGAAGAAACACCGGGCGGCGGCCTCACCGCCATCATTCGCCTGCCCCGCCCCTGAGAGCACCACCGACCCATTGTGGGAGCAAGCCTGCTCGCGAAGGCGTCAGTTGATCCAGTAACGCTTTTGCATGCATTGGCCTCTTCGCGAGCAGGCTCGCTCCCACGGGGGTCGGCGGCGTTCATTCCATCGTGTGTACCGACCGGTACAAACCCCACATACCCCCGACAACTTGCGCCCTGACGCTGCATAAGCCGGTACACCCACCGGTTTCCATTCCAGGGAGTGAGCCCGATGATCGGTAGCGTCAGCAACTACACGAGTTACACCAGCACCAGCAACACCGCCACGCAAAACGCACGCAGCACGCAACTGCAGAAGGAATTGTTCGCCAAGCTCGACAGCAATGGCGACGGCGCGGTGGATCAGGACGAACTGAGCAGCGCCCTGTCGCAGAAGTCCGACGATGGTCTGTTGGTCAACCTGAGCAAGCAATTCGGCGATCTGGACAGTGACGCCAGCGGCAGCCTCAGCGCCGAAGAAATGACCGCGATGACCCCGCCTCCGCCACCACAAATCAACAGCGACGAACTGTTCAGCCAGCTCGACGCCGATGGCGACGGCAGCGTAACCGCGACCGAACTCGACAGCGCACTGCAAACCAGCAACAACACCGCAACGACCAGCACCGACACCAGCGCAGCATTGCTCAAGGCACTGGATAGCGACAGCAACGGTGGCGTGAGCAGCGACGAACTGAAAGCCGCATTACAGGCAGGACGCGAGCGCCCGGACGACGAACAGACCGTCTCGACCCAAAGCACCACTGAAGCGCTGAACCGCATGATTGCCAACTTGAGCAAACAGTACTCGCTGGAAAAAACTGCGTCGGTGGGCAAATACCTGAATGTCGCGACGTGAGTTGATCAGGTGAAAGGTGATCGTTTCCAGGGCTGGGTTTGGGAACGGTCATTTGCGTACATTCCGGGGAGGGTTGGTTGATTGAATGGCCCCTTCGCGAGCAGGCTCGCTCCCACCGTTTGAATCGGGTGCATTCCGGAAGAGACTGATCGGCTCTCAGGCCGCCAGGTCCAGAGGCCTAGCGCCGATCCTCAACCCGCCCCTGACTCTTGCTCCAGTCCGTCAACAAACTATAAGCCACCGCCAACAACGTAGGCCCGATAAACAACCCGATAAACCCAAACGCGATCAACCCGCCAAACACCCCGAGCAGCACAATCACCAACGGCAAATTCCCACCGCGGCTGATCAGGTATGGCTTGAGCACGTTGTCCACGCCACTGATGATGAACATCCCCCAGATCCCGAGAAACACCGCCATCCCATATTCACCCTTCCACGCCAGCCAGGCCGTGGCCGGCACCCACACCAACGGTGGGCCCATCGGAATCAGACTGAGCAGGAACGTCACGATCCCCAGCACCAGCGCCCCCGGCACGCCGGCAATCAAAAACCCGATCAATGCGAGAATCGCCTGCGCCGCCGCCGTCCCGATCACCCCGTTGACCACCCGCTGCACCGTCCCGGCCACCAACTCGATGTAATACCCGGCGCGATCACCGATCAGACGCTCCAGCAGACTGTGCACGAATGCCGCCAGCCGCGGCCCGTCACGGTAGAAAAAGAACACGAAGACAATGCTCAACGTCAGTTCGAGGATGCCGCCGCCAATCTGCGCACTGCGCGCGAGCAACCAGTTGCCGACCTGCCCCAGGTACGGCTTGACCGAGGCCATCAACGCCGCACCCTGCTGATCGATGCTGTTCCACAAATTCACCAGCCGCTCGCCAACAAATGGCACCGTAGCGAGCCAGACCGGCGCCTCCGGCAAGCCATCGACCTGCACATCCTTGATGAACGCCGTGGCATCGCGCACATGATCGGCCAGGTTGAAACCCAGCCAGACCAGAGGCGCCGCCACCAGCAACATCCAGCCCAGGGTCAGGATTGCCGCTGCCAGCGATTCTCGGCCGTCGAGCCAGCGGGTCAGCAGGCGCATCAGTGGCCAACTGGCAAATGCCAGCACCGCGCCCCAGAACAGCGCCGACCAGAACGGTGCCATCACCCACAGGCTGGCGCCAAACAACACCAGCAGGAGGATCTGCACGAGCAGTCGATCATTATTGAGCATGTCAGGTCTCGAAAAAGTCAGTCAGGCCAAGAGTAGGCGAACACGCCGCGCGTGCTCGCCCGAAAGAGCTTAACGCAACAGCTCGATGCGCAGGCCAGAGCCGTCGACGCTTCCGGTTTCCATGCGCGCCGCACGCACGCCCTGGTTGATCAAGGCCTGGCGCCACGCCTCGGCTTTCGGCCCGGACACGGTGACGCGCTGGGTGGTGTCGAGATTCAGGCTCCGGGAGATCAGGCGCAGCCAAACGTCATCGGGATCATTCACCAGTTTCGGAAAATCCAGTTCGCCGGTGCTTTTGAGCTGGCGCAACAGGGTCGCCGAAGTCGGCAGCAAGTCGCCCAGCGGTGCCACGGCGTCGAACTGCTCGACATGCAGATAAGCTTTGCGATTGCCACGGGTGATGCTGTAGAGCGCCACCAGCGTATTGTCTTGTGGTGCGGCCAGCCTCAACAGCAGATACGCCTGCTGCTCGTCCGCGCCGTACAGCTTGGCGTTGCCGAACACTTCGTTGGCCCACAGGCTGCTTTCGCCGCAATCGCGCGCCTGACACCAGAACAGCAACTCGGCGTCCTGTTTTTGCAGGGCTTCGCGGGCGGCGGTGAAGGCTTCGGTGGCAGAGTGTTCGGGCGGTAATTCGTAGGTGACCGAGGTGGTTTGACCGCGAGCAGTGACATGCCCGTCGTAGCGCAACCGGCCGCTGATCTTGCGGATCGAGCCCAGCGGGTAGATCCGCTCAAGCTCGACGGGAGCGCGATAGTCGACGATTTGTGCGTCGGCCAGACGCGGCACGATTTGCAGGTCATGACTGCCTGCCACGTCGGCGGCGAAAGAAAAGGGACTGAAACTGCACAGCGTCAGCACCATGAGTGACCGCATCGGCCGCCTCATCGGACAGGCTTGGCGTGGCTAATAGGGGGCGCAGCAGTATAAAAATCCATCGTGGTCATCTCCCATTTCAACCCGACCAGCCTCGACAGTTGCCCGCAGCAAGTCAAGGAGTGGCGAAGAAGCGATTGAAACAGTCTGCGACAAGGTCCGCCCCGGCCTCGTCGTTCAGGTGCAAATGGTGCCCACCCGGCAGCTGTTCCCGGCTAAAGGGTAGACGTTCCAGCAGCTGCGGATGTTTGGCAAGCATGCCATCGGCAGCGACCACCAGTTGCACGGGGCATGCGATGCGCTGGACGAAGGCCATCGCTTGTTCCTGAGTCAGGCGTAGCGGCGATGGCAGGGTCAGACGATTGTCGGTGCGCCAGGTATAACCGCCGGGCACCGGCATCAAGCCGCGCTGGGCCAGCAGCTCGGCAGCTTCACGACTGACCGCCACCAAGCCTTTCATCCGCGCTTCGATGGCGCGGTCCAGCGTGTTGTAGACCGGTTTGCGCTTCTCCCGCAGATCCAGTTGCGCTTGCAGGGCCATGCCCATGCGTTCGGCAGCATTTTCGCCTTTGTCTGTGGGAGGAATCACTCCGTCGATCAGCGCGAGATGGCTGATGCGCTCCGGTAACGAACCGGCCAGCACCAGGGAGACAATCGCGCCCATCGAATGTCCGAGCAGACCAAAGCGTTTCCAGCCCAGTTGTTCGGCCACTTGCAATACATCATGGGCGTAATCCCATAGCGCATAACCGGCACCGTTCGGGCGATGCCCGGAATGCCCGTGCCCGGCCATGTCCAGAGCGATGATGCGCAAGCCTTTGAGCTTGGGCGCCAGTCGCGCAAAGCTGTTGGCGTTATCCAGCCAGCCATGCAGCGCGATCACCGGCAGACCGTCTTCGGGGCCGAACAAATGCGCCGCCAACTCGATATGCGGCAGGCTCAGGCGCACTTCCTCGAAGGTCGGGCTCATGCGCAATCCTTGTCCAGGCGGCGTTCCCAGCGATTGAACAGACTCTTGAGCAACCGTGCGGTGTCCTGCGGGCGCTCGAGGGGAAACATGTGCCCGCCGGGCATGCTCAGCGCTTCGCCCTGGGGCAGGCGCGAAACGAAACGGGTGTGATGACGCAGGACCACGCGGCTCTTGTGCCCCCGCACCACCGCTAGCGGCACCTGCAACTGCCGGGTCCGACCCGGGCTGGTGTGCGGCACACCGCGATAGATGCTGATCTCGGTGGCCGGGTCAAAACGCAGGCGCAGCTTGTCATCGACCTGATGCAGGCCGTGTTGCAGGTAGGCGTCGAAGCATTCCGGATCAAAACCGCGAAACAGGGTTTTACCGGCAAAGTAGCGGCGTGCCGTATCAAGGTCAGCGAACTCTTCACGCCGCCCCAGGGTACGTCCGGCCGGGGTCAGTTTGTCGATGAAGCCAAAGCGCTTGGCCGCACGGATCACCCACTGATCGGTGCGGGTCAGCACCGGCGAATCGAGCATCACCACGCCGCGATACAACTCGGGACAGCGCAGCGCAGCGTGCAGATGCAGCACACCGCCGAAGGAATGGCCGACACCCCACACCGGCTGCTCCTGCTGCTGCAAATGGTGGATCAACTCATCCACCAGGTTGTACCAGTTGTCATCCGCCGGGAAACGCGGGTCATGGGCATGTTGCTCCAGATGCGCGACCCGGTACTCGGGCGCCAGCGCCGCGAACAACTTGCCGTAGGTGCCCGAGGGGAACCCGTTGGCGTGAGCGAAAAAGATCGGTTGCGACATGCGGGTAAATCCATGAGCGGGAAACGTGGCGTTGATTGTCCGTAAGACCTCGGCTCACAGCAATGACCATAACTGCCAGAAATGGTGGTGGAGATGTTGCGACAGGCTGCGATCCATGGGTCTTCAAACCGTCAGCGCGCCGGCGGCTGTTCACCCAGCGGCACCACAGCCATGGTCAACCGCGACACACAACTCGCCTTGCCCTCATCACTGGTCAAACGGATATCCCACACGTGCGTGGTTCGACCGATGTGAATCGGCCTGGCCACCGCCGTCACCCGACCACTGCGCAAGCCGCGCAAATGGTTGGCGTTGATTTCGAGGCCGACGCAATAAAACCTGCTGGCATCGATGCACAGATAACTGGCCATCGAACCGACGCTTTCTGCCAGGACCACCGACGCGCCGCCATGCAGCAAGCCGTAGGGCTGATGGGTGCGATGGTCGATGACCATGCTCGCGGTCAGCGATTCTTCGTCGAACGCTTCAAAGCGGATATCCAGCAGTTCGCCGATAGTGTTCTTCTGGATTGCATTCAACTGTTCGATGTTGGGAACGGTGCGCCACACGCTCATCGCAGACTTCCTTTGTTGTTTTAGTCGTCGCTCAATCCTGCCACAGCACCGCCTCGTTGCGCTCGCTCCATTCCTCAAAGCGTGCGCCGTAAGTGTCTTCGATGACGTTGCGCTTGATCTTCAATGTCGGCGTGAGAAAGCCGTTCTCCACCGCCCAGATGTCCTTGACCACCACCAGTCGGCGCAGGCGCTCATGCTTGTCGAGCACGGCGTTGACCTCCTCCAGCAGTTTTTCCAGGCTCGAATGCAGACTCGCCCGACCCTCTTCCTGATTGACCGTGGAAAGCACGCATAAACCCAGCGGCGCGCTCAAACCATCGCCGACCACGCACACCTGTTCGATCCGTGAATGCACCGCCAGACGGTTTTCAATCGGCGCCGGGGCGACGTATTTGCCCTTGCTGGTCTTGAAGATCTCTTTCAGCCGCCCGGTCAGGCGCAGACGGCCTTCGCTATCCTGCTCGCCCTTGTCGCCGGTGCGCAGAAAGCCGTCCCCGGTGATGGTTTCAGCGGTTTTCTGTGGTTCCTTGAAGTAGCCGAGCATGTTTGCCTGGCTGCGTACCTGCACTTCGCCGCACTCGTCGATGCGCACCTCGACGTCCGGGCACGGTTTGCCGATCCAGCCCTGTTTGTACTGACCCGGCAGGCAGATGTGCGAGTAACCGCAGCTCTCGGTCATGCCGTACACCTCCAGCACGTCGAGCCCGAGCTTCTGATACCAGGCGAGCAAGGTCAGCGGCACCGGCGCCGCCCCCGATAACGCCACGCGCAAGGCATCCAGCCCCAGCCCGGCGAGCACTTTGTGCCCGACCCGTTTGCCAATGAATGGCAGACCCAGCAACCAATCGAGGCGTTTTGCCGGGATCTTGCTGTACACGCCCATCTGGAATTTGGTCCAGATGCGCGGCACGCCGAACATCGCCGTCGGCCGCGCGCGCTGCAGATCGGTAATGAACGTGTCGAGGCTTTCGGCGAAGAACACCGTTTGTCCGGTATAGATCGACGCCAGCTCAACGAACATGCGCTCGGCAACGTGGCACAGCGGCAGGTACGACAGCAGTCGATCATGCTCGTTGAGCCCGAACAGTTGCGTGCCGCGTGTGGTCGCAAAGCCGAGATTGGCAAAACTGTGCATCACGCCTTTGGGCAGGCCAGTGGTGCCGGAGGTATAGATGATGGTTGCCAGTTGCTCGGCGGCAGGACGTGGATCGCCCTGGATCGGCGAGCTGCGTTGCAGGTCGGCCCAGGTGAAATCGAAGTCGCCGGGCGGATGCAGCGGCAGGCTGATGGTTGGCAGATCGGCCGGCACGCCTTTGACCATGCTCGCCCAGTCATCAAGCTTGCCTATGAACGCCAGCACGCTTTCGGAGTGATTGAGCACCTGCGCCACGGAGTCGGCGGTGAGATTGGGGTAGAGCGGTACCGAGACATGCCCGGCCATCCAGATGGCGAGGTCGGCGATGATCCAGTGCGCACAGTTTTTCGAAATCAGGGCGATATGGCTGCCTTGCGGCAACTCACGGGCGCGCAGCCAATGAGCGGCGCAGCGAGCCTGATGGCCGACCTCGGCCCACGTCAGGGTTTGAACCTGCCCGCCGCCGACGGGCTGCACCAGAAAGCGCTGGCGCGGGTGCCGTGCTTCCCGTTCGTAGAACACGTCCAGCGGCAAACGGAATGCGGCAGACATGCGACTCGCTCCTGTGATTTTGGTCTGGAGCAAGCGTAGTCAACCAAGCAAGTGCTTGGTTGGAAAATTCAAACAAATAATTTCATGGGCGGGCAGAAATCAGTGTGGGAGCGAGCCTGCTCGCGAATGGACGCTGTCAGACACCTAAATGGTGAAAGACACGCCGCTTTCGCGAGCAGGGGGCCAGCCTTACGGGTGTTTCAGGCTGTTGAGGGTCATCGAGCCGATCAGCAACTCAGGGCTTTCCAGCTCGGCCAATCCTGCGGTGCTGACATTCTCCGGCGGATACCCGGCCCCATGCTGCAAATAACTCAGCAAATTGCCCACCAACGGGTTGTGGCTGACCAACAACACGTTGCTCACCGACACCAGTTGATCGGTGACCTTGTCCGGATCAACTTCCGGCGTCAGCCATTCAACCGTGCGAATCTCCGGCTCGAAACCCAGCGCCTCGCGCACGATCTGCGCGGTCTGCTGCGCGCGCAGATAGGGGCTGGCGTAGATCGCCGTCAGCGGCTGGCCGATCAAACGGGCCGCGCTGCTCAAGGCCTCTTTGCGACCGTGGTCGGTCAGCTCCCGTTCGGAATCGGGGCACGAGCCGTAAGGCACGGCTTCACCGTGACGCAGTACCCAGAGTTTCATAGCTTGGGTTCCTCATCTCGAACCGGATGTGGCGCCGGGGCAACAGCGTGCAGCGCTTCACCTTCCGGGGTACGCGGCGTCGGCCAGTCGGCAAACGGCCAGGGTTTCTGGTCGCTGTGAAAGCTGCCGAAACGGCCGATCTGCGCCAGGAACTGGCTCAGGCTGTCGCCGAAGTTCATCAGGCTGGCGCTTGGGGCGCCGTAAATCAAACGATAGATCAATTGCACCAGCACCACCGCGCCGAGGATGAACTGCGCCACTTGCCAGACCAGCACGTAGACGAGCATCCACAACACGCGCAGGAGGATGGATTCGTACTTGGCTTCGGTTTTCGGATCGTTCATGGCTCGCTTCCTGTTGATCAGTTGAAACCACTGGTGGAAATAAAGTCGACGTCGGTTTTCGGCTCGGCACGCATCAACAAACCAATCACTTGCTCCAGCGTGCGACCTTCGAAGAGGATCGCGTGCAGCCCGGCCACCAGCGGCATGTACACGCCGACTTCCTGGGATTTGGCCTTGAGCACTTTGAGGGTGTTGACGCCTTCGGCGACTTCACCAAGACGCGACACCGCTTCGTCCAGGCTCAGGCCCTGACCGAGGGCGAAGCCGACCTGATAGTTGCGGCTCTTGGGCGAAGAGCAGGTGACGATCAGATCACCGACACCGGCCAGTCCCAGGAACGTCATCGGGTTGGCGCCCTGATTCACCGCAAAACGGGTCATCTCTGCCAGAGCGCGGGTGATCAGCATGCTCTTGGTGTTCTCGCCCATTTCCAGCGCCACGGCCATGCCGGCGATGATCGCGTAGACGTTTTTCAGCGCCCCGCCCAGCTCGACGCCAAAGCGGTCGGCACTGGCGTAGACGCGAAAGGTGCGGCCATGCAGCGCGGCCTGCACCTGCTTGCAGAGTTCTTCGTCTTCACTGGCAACCACCGTGGCGGTCAGCGCGTGTTCGGCGATTTCCCGTGCCAGGTTAGGCCCGGACAACACGCCGATGCGCGCCTGCGGGGCGATCTCTTCGAGAATCTGGCTCATCAGCTTGAAGGTGTGGGCTTCGATGCCTTTGGTCAGGCTGACCAGCATTTTGCCGCTGAGGCGTTCGGCGTGGGCGGCCAGTACCGAGCGCAAGGCGCTGGACGGCAGCGCGACAAAGCACAGGTCACAGGCCTCGAGGGTGGCCTGCAGGTCAGTGACGGCGGTCACGCCTGGCAGAATCTTGATGCCTTTGAGGTAACGCGGGTTTTCGCGATTGACCCGGATGGCCTCGGCCTGCTCGGGGTCTCGCATCCACTGCAGGACCTGGTGGCCGTTCTCGGCCAAAAGATTGGCCACGGCGGTACCAAAACTTCCGCCTCCCAGGACCGCAATCGGGCGCTGTTCAGTCATATGCAATCCGTTAATCCATACCAGTGGCGATGGCGGCATTATACGGGGCAGCCCGGTTGCGGCCAGCCCCAGCAACAATTACCGACACTTGTAGGAAGAAGACCAATAAAACCTAGGAAAATGCCACTAACGTGAATGGAAAAGTCACTGTGCTCGGTTAACATGCGCGCCAATTCCTGACGATCAAGGCTGCGTCGTGTTTTTCGCTCCTCCCCCTCCCCGTTCGTCCCTGTTGCTGGCGCTGCTGTTCAGCCCGGCATTGCTGGCGGACGACCTGTTCATGGACAGCGAAGCACTGCCCCAGGTGCTGACGGCCACGCGCCTGAAGCAGACGCCGGCGGAAGTGCCGGGGAGCATGACCGTACTCGACAGCGAATTGATCAACGCCAGCGGCGCCCGGGACATCAGCGAATTGCTCAGACTGGTGCCGGGAATGATGGTCGGCAACATCAGCGGCAATCAGGCGGCGGTGAACTACCACGGCACCAACGCCACCGAAGCGCGCCGCATGCAGGTGCTGATCGATGGCCGCTCGGTGTACCGCGCGGGCCTGGCCACGGTGGACTGGAGCGATATCCCGGTCGCCATCGAAGACATCGAGCGCATTGAAGTGTTTCGCGGCCCGAATACCGTCAGCTACGGCGCCAATGCGCTGATGGCGGTGGTCAACGTCATTACCCGCCACCCGACGGACAGCCACGGCACGCGACTCAAATACACCCGTGGCGAACGCGGCATCAATGATTTCTATGCCAGCCAGGGCACCGGCTGGAATGGCGGCGATCTGCGCCTGTCGCTGTCCGGCCAGGAAGACGATGGCTTCGACACCGACCGCAGCGGCGCCGATTACCGTGACAGCCGTCGCTTGAATCGCTTCAGCCTTGCCGTCAGCCACACCCTCAGCGATAACCAGAGCCTCGACTGGCAGGTCAACGCGAAGGACGGCACCAACCAGCGCCCCTACACCTACCGCCCGGTGTTCTCGGGGATTACCGCCGCCGGGAACAATTCAGACGTGGTCGCCAAGGATTACGCCGGTTCGGTGCGCTGGAATCTCGACATCAACCCCGAGCACAGTCTCTATATACAAGGCTCGGCGCAGCACTGGGACCGCCAGCAAGTGTGGCGCGCATGTGATGCCGAGGTGTCGTTCAGCCCCGAGCTGACGCAACTGTGGCAACTCAACCCGAATTACACCGAACGTCTGGCGCGCAACATCACCCAATTCACCAGCCCCGGCGCCGCACCGGGCACGCCCCAGGAAATGGCCCTGGCCAATCAGGTGCTTGATCAGTGGCGTAACGGGGCCAGCCGAACCGTGTGCGGCGACATCGACCAGAGCGCCAGGGAATCGCGCTACGACCTCGAACTGCAGGACACCCTCAGCCTGTCCGACAGCCTGCGGCTGGTCAGTGGCATGAACTATCGTTACGACCGCGCCGATTCCGAAACCTATTTCAACGGCACACTGGACGACACCACATGGCGCGCGTTTGGCCAACTGGAGTGGCGTGCCACGCAACACTGGTTGCTACAGGGCGGGGCGATGTTCGAAGACACGCAACTGATCGGCAGTTCACTGACTCCGCGTTTCGCGATCAATTACCTGATCAATCCGCGCCACGGTTTGCGCGCGGTGTATTCGGAGGCGATCCGCTCGCCGGACATGTTCGAGAACAACGTCAACTGGAGCTATCAGGTCAGCAACCTGCGGCCCTCGGCCTCCGGCCAGTCCTCGGCACGATATTTCGTCAAGACCCGTGGCCCCGGCGATCTCGATCAGGAGCATATGCGCTCGCGGGAACTGGGCTACAACGGCTATTTCGCCGAGTGGGGCCTGGGCCTTGATGTGAAGCTGTTCTACGACGAAATCACCGGGATGATCAGCGAGCCGCTGCGCAATAACCAATACATTGCCAGCAACGCCAACAGCTCACGCTTTCGCGGCACCGAAACCCAGCTCGACTGGCGCGTGAGCCGGACCGACCGCTTGCGTTTCACCTATGCCTTCGTAGACGCTGAGGCAAGCAATCCGCTGGATCAACAATTCACTTCGCGCAACAGTGGTTCGGCCGGGTGGCTGCGCGATTGGGGCCACGGCTGGACCAGCGCCCTTTTCTATTACGGCGACAACGCACTCAACGGTTACCGCTTCGAACGGGTCGACACGCGCATCGCCAAACGCATCCCGCTGGGCAAGGCCCAATTGCAATTGGCCGGCGTGCTGCAACAGCGCCTCGACCATGAGCCGACCACCTTCGTCGACAACAATCATGACGAACGCCGGGTGATGTATTTCAGCGCCGAGCTGGAGTTCTAGGATGCATTATCGGCCATCACGGAAGATGCCTGCCCTTGGCCACTGGCTGGCCGGGGTCGGACTTTTTCTCACCGCATGGCTGCACGGCATGGCGGTGCAGGCCGCCGACATACTGTTGACCGGTGCCGAGGAAAGTCCCGGCGTGCAAGCATTCGTCCAGGCACTGAGCGAGTTGCGCCCGACCGACAACGTGCGCTTCCAGCCACTGGCCAGCCTGCCGGCGCCGGGCAAGTTGCCCGCGAATCTGCGTTTGATCCTGCTCGACCTGCCAAGCTTCGACTGGCGCCTGCAGGACTCCCAAGGCCCGACGACGCTGGTGTTGCGCATCAGTCGCCTGCAAGCCCGGCAACGTCTGGGCAGCGCGCAACCGCCACACTTGAGCCTGCTGTGGAGCGATCCGCCGCTGAGCCGGCAATTGCAACTGATCCGCCGGATCTTGCCGCAAGCCCGCAGGGTCGGTGTGCTGTTCGACCAGCACAGCGAATTTCTCCTCAAGGAGCTGCATCTGGCGGCGCAGCCGCTGAATCTGGACATCGTCAGCCAGCGCTGGGACAACACCAACGACAGTCGCCCTCTGCAAGCCGTGTTGAAAAACAGCGACGTGTTGCTGGGTCTCGACGATCCCGATCTGTACAACCCCAAGACCGCGAAGAACCTGCTGCTCAGCAGTTACTCGCGGCAAATGGCGCTGGTCGGCCCCAACGTGGCGTTTGTTCGCGCCGGCAGCCTGGCCAGCAGCTACAGCGACCAGAGAGACTGGCTGGCGGTGCTTGACCAGTTGCTCGACCAGCCACCGGCTAATTGGCCCCGAGCGCTCTACCCCGCACGCTTTAAAGTCTCAAGTAATGCGCAGGTCGCTCGTTCCTTAGGGATTGAACCGTTGAATGATGCGTCTGTGGCCACCGCGCTGGCCGAAGGAGAGCGCCGCCCATGATTTTCCGCCGCCGTTGGGACATCAACACCCGCACTCAGTTGATCAGCCTGGGCCCGGCGCTGTTGCTGACCTTGTTGCTGATCAGTTTCTTTACCTTCGTGCGTATTCAGGATTTGCGTCAGGAGCTGAACCACACCGGCCAACTGATCGCCAATCAACTGGCACCCGCCACCGAGTACGGGGTGATTTCCGGCAACAACGAAGTGCTGGAAAGCCTGCTCAAAGCCACGCTGGCCACGCCCAACGTGCGCTTTCTCGAGGTGCAGGACAGCGCCAACCGGATTCTGGTGTATGTCGAACAACCGGCGGATACGCACAATCGCCCGCATCAGGTCGAAGTGTTCCAGGCGCCGGTGCGGTTGCAGCGGATCGCTTTGCATAACGATTTTTTTCAGGACGGCAAAGTCAACAACGGCGCGGCCAGCGAGGATTATCTGGGGCGGGTGATCGTTGGCCTGTCCAACGACGCCTTCAGTCAGCGCCAACAGGAAATATTGCTCAAGGCCGGGATTCTCGCGCTGTTTGCCCTGCTCTTCACTTTTGTCCTGGCGCGGCGTCTGGCCGGCAGTCTGTCGCAGCCGATTCGCGATATCGGCGACGCGGTAAAGGCGATCCAGGACGGCGACTACAAGACGCCGCTGCCGATTGTCGATGACACCGAACTGGGCGCCCTGTCGCAGCACATCAACAATCTGGCCCAAGCGCTGGAGCAAGCCAGCCGCGAGCAGCATCAGGCGATGGCGCAGTTGATCCAGACGCGCGAAGAAGCGGAAAAGGCCAACAACGCAAAATCCGACTTTCTCGCCATGATGAGCCATGAACTGCGCACGCCCATGAACGGCGTGCTGGGCATGTTGCAGTTGCTGGAAACCACTGAAATGACCGAGGAGCAGGTCGAATACGCCGCGCTCGCGTCGGAGTCGACCGAGCATCTGCTGAAAGTCATCAATGACATCCTCGACTTCTCGCGGATCGAGCGCTCGGAGCTGGAGCTGGAACACATTCCGTTCAACCTTGCCGAGCTGATCGGCGCCTGCGCCCAGTCGTTTCAGCACAGCGCCGTGCAACGTGGCCTGGCGCTTAACCTGCAGATTCCCGAGGACATGCGCGGTTTGCAGGTGCAGGGCGATCCGACGCGTATCCGGCAGATTCTGGTCAATCTGGTGGGCAATGCCCTGAAGTTCACCGAACAGGGCCGGGTCAGCATCGAGGCGCAATGGCAGTCGCTGGATCACGAACTGCTGTGGTTCACCTGCTCGGTGCGCGACAGCGGCATCGGCATCTCGTCCGAGAGCCTGGAATTGATGTTCAACGCCTTCCAGCAGGCCGACAGTTCCATCTCGCGCCGTTATGGCGGCACCGGCCTTGGCCTGCCGATTGCCCGCACCCTCGCCGAGCGCATGGGCGGCACTCTGCGCGCGCAGAGCGAGGAAGGCCTGGGTTCGGTGTTCACCCTGGAAATCCCCTTGGCGCTCTATAAGCAGGCCCTGCCGCCACTGGCCGCCCCACGCGCAGCCAATGGTCACAGCCAGGGTGAGGGACGCAATGTCTTGCTGGTGGAAGACAACCCGGTCAACCAGACAGTGATCGAGGCGATGCTGCGCAGTCTGGGCTTTACTGTCAGTGTCGCCACCGATGGCGCCCAGGCCGTGCGCAGTGCCGAAACCGGTGATTTCGAGGTGATTCTGATGGATTGCCGTTTGCCGATCATCGACGGCTACGAAGCGACCCGACAGATCCGCCAGCTGCCGGGGCGCACGCAGGTGCCGATCATTGCGCTGACCGCCAACGCCTTGCAGGGCGACCGGGAAGCCTGCCTGTCGGCGGGCATGAACGATTATCTGGCGAAGCCGTTCAAACGTAATGATCTGCAGCAGATTCTGCAGCGGTGGGTGTCGTAACGAAGGCTTTTCGACCATCTGCGACTGGCATGAAAAGCGAAAGTGCGGCAGTCTTAGGCACCCGAACGAGCCTCAAAAGGGGCTTGAATAAAAATTTCAGTGCACAAGTGTACATTCATGTCCTTGGTGCTGTGACTTTCACCACAACGCAATAGTCTATGAGTAGGCTGCCGGTTCGAGGCATGAACGCTTCGAACGGTCGGGAAGATTTGCCCCACCTGCCGCATGGGATTATTGAGGAGCTCGCATGACCAAACAAAACGCCTTTACTCGGGAAGACCTGCTGCGCTGCAGTCGCGGTGAGCTGTTCGGCCCAGGTAACGCGCAACTGCCCGCCCCGAACATGCTGATGGTGGATCGCATCACCCATATCAGCGAAGAAGGCGGCAAGTACGGCAAAGGTGAATTGGTCGCCGAGCTGGATGTGAACCCTGACCTGTGGTTCTTCGCCTGCCACTTCGAAGGCGATCCGGTGATGCCGGGCTGCCTGGGTCTGGATGCCATGTGGCAACTGGTGGGTTTCTTCCTGGGCTGGCAAGGCCTGCCGGGCCGCGGTCGTGCGCTGGGTTCGGGCGAAGTGAAATTCTTCGGCCAGGTGCTGCCGACTGCCAAGAAAGTCACCTACAACATTCATATCAAGCGCGTCCTCAAAGGCAAGCTGAACCTGGCCATCGCCGATGGTTCGGTGACTGTCGACGGTCGCGAAATCTACACCGCCGAAGGCCTTCGCGTCGGCGTGTTCACCTCCACTGACGACTTCTAAGGGTTATCCGCATGCGCCGCGTCGTTATCACTGGTCTGGGCATCGTTTCGTGCCTGGGCAATGACAAAGAGACTGTCTCCGCTAACCTGCGTGCTAGCCGCCCTGGCATCCGGTTCAACCCGGAATATGCCGAAATGGGTCTGCGTAGCCAGGTTTCCGGCTCCATCGACCTCAACCTCGAAGAGCTGATCGATCGCAAGATCTATCGCTTCGTCGGCCACGCAGCGGCATATGCCTACCTGGCCATGAAAGACGCCATTGCTGACTCCGGCCTGACCGAAGAGCAAGTGTCCAACCCGCGCACCGGCCTGATCGCCGGCTCCGGCGGTGCTTCCACGCTGAACCAGATGGAAGCGCTGGACATCCTGCGCGAGAAAGGCGTGAAGCGCGTTGGCCCATACCGTGTCACGCGGACCATGAGCAGCACCGTTTCCGCTTGCCTGGCCACCCCTTTCAAGATCAAGGGCCTGAACTACTCCATCGCTTCTGCCTGCGCCACCAGTGCTCACTGCATCGGTACCGCCATGGAACAGATCCAGATGGGCAAGCAGGACATCGTCTTCGCCGGCGGCGGTGAAGAAGAGCACTGGAGCCAGTCGTTCCTGTTCGACGCCATGGGCGCCCTGTCCAGCAAGCGTAACGACACCCCGGAACAGGCTTCCCGTGCCTACGACGCTGACCGTGACGGCTTCGTCATCGCTGGCGGTGGCGGCATGGTCGTGGTCGAAGAGCTGGAACATGCTCTGGCCCGTGGCGCCAAGATCTACGCCGAAATCGTTGGCTACGGCGCAACGTCCGACGGCTACGACATGGTAGCTCCAAGTGGCGAAGGCGCGATCCGCTGCATGCAGATGGCAATGTCCACTGTCGACACCCCGATCGACTACCTGAACACCCACGGCACTTCGACTCCCGTCGGCGATGTCGCGGAAATGAAAGGTGTGCGTGAAGTGTTCGGCGACAAGGCTCCGGCGATCAGCTCGACCAAGAGCCTGTCCGGTCACTCCCTGGGCGCCGCCGGCGTTCACGAAGCGATCTACTGCATGCTGATGATGGAAGGCAACTTCATTGCCGGTTCGGCCAACATCGACGAACTGGACCCTGAAGTGGCCGATCTGCCGGTGCTGACCAAGACCCGCGAAAACGCCACCGTCAACACCGTGATGAGCAACAGTTTCGGCTTCGGCGGCACCAACGCGACGCTGGTACTGAAGCGCTGGGAAGGCAAGTAATTTCCCCCCGCTTGAGCCACACATGAAAACGCCCCGACTGGTTCGGGGCGTTTTTTTGCCTGAAGAAAATAGCCAAAACACCCAAGAACCCTGTGGGAGCTGGCTTGCCAGCTCCCACAGGGTTCTTGGGTGCTCTGGAGATGAAACTTCTGTCATGAAACTTTGCGCCCTGCGACTGAATGTCGCGGATTACGCGGGCTGCAGCAATGTTGCAAAAATCGCAACAACACCTTGCTCAAACAAGCCATTTACTTAGCAAGCTACCAAATCATATAACAGAGTCCTGCACACGCCTTGCTGCAGATAACTTGAGATTTGGAGCTAGCAGATGACTGTAAAAGTAACTGAACGCGACGATTCACACATGTCCCACGAAGGCGTAGCCGCCGGTATCCGCATCTGGGATGTGCATCAACAAGACTTGCTGGTCGGCATGTTTCACAACGAGACCGATGCCCAGAACTACAAGGCCGAACTCGAAGTGCTGGAGCAGCAGCGGGATCTGAAATCCGCCTGATTCAACCACAGCATTGAAAACGACAAACCCCGCCATGCGCGGGGTTTGTCGTTGTTACAGCTTCACCGATTTACCACATCAGATCATCAGGGATCTGATAGGCCGCGTATGGATCGTCCTCGACGCTGACTTCTTCCGTCTGCACGTTGAGCTGCACGATGCGCTGTGGATCGCGCTCCTGAATCTTCAGGGCCGCTTCACGGGGGATCACTTCGTAGCCGCCGGCATGGTGCACGATGGCCAGCGCACCGCTGCTGAGCTTGTTGCGCATCAGCGCGTTGACGCACAGGCGCTTGACCTTCTTGTCATCGACGAAGTTGTAGTAGTCCTCGGTGTTGAGCTTCGGCAGGCGGGTCACTTCGATCAACTGCTTGACCTGCGCGGCACGGGCCTTGGCCTCGGCCTTCTCCTGCTGCTGACGGTTCAGCTCCTGGTCGCGCTTGACCTTCTCGGCCATCGCTTCCTGGGCGGCGCGCTGCTGCGAATCGTCCAGTTCGATCTGGCCTTTGTGGGCCAGACGCTGCTGCTTCTGCTTGTCTTTGCTGACCTGTTTGGCCTGCTTCTGGTTGACCAGGCCTGCTTTGAGCAACTGGTCGCGAAGGGAAATGCTCATCAATGCTTACTCACTTGGGCAACGGCTCAGCCGCAGCTGGGCAAATTCTTTTCCTGGCGTTTGGCTTCGCCCCACAGGGCGTCCAACTCTTCGAGGGTGCAATCTTCCATGGGACGGCGGGTGTCGCGCAATGCCTGTTCGATAAAACGGAAACGTCTTTCAAATTTGCCGTTGGCGCCGCGCAACGCGGTTTCCGGGTCAACCTTCAAGTGCCGGGCCAAGTTGACCACGGAAAACAACAGATCGCCGATCTCGTCGGCCACGGCCACCGGATCGTTTTCGGACATGGCTTCGAGGACTTCGTCGAGCTCTTCACGCACCTTGTCGAACACCGGCAAGGCGTCCGGCCAGTCGAAACCGACCTGCCCGGCCCGCTTCTGCAACTTGGCTGAACGGGACAGCGCTGGCAACGTGGCCGGCACGTCGTCGAGCAATGACAGTTGCTGCGGCGCGGTGGATTGCTCGGCGCGCTCTTCGGCCTTGATCTCTTCCCAGCGCTGCTTGACCTGTTCTTCATTCAAGCGCGGCACGTCGAGCGGTGCATACAGATCGCCCGTTGGAAAGACATGAGGATGACGACGAATCAGTTTGCGGGTGATGCTGTCGATCACCCCGGCAAATTCGAACCGCCCTTCTTCGCGAGCCAACTGGCTGTAATACACCACCTGAAACAGCAGATCGCCCAACTCGCCCTGTAAATGATCAAAGTCTGCGCGCTCAATGGCATCGGCCACTTCGTAGGCTTCTTCGAGGGTGTGCGGGACGATGGTCGCGTAGGTTTGCTTGATGTCCCACGGGCAACCGTGCTGCGGATCACGCAGACGGCTCATCAGGTGTAGCAGGTCTTCAAGGCTGTACATCATTTTTCTGTCTCACCACAAAACCCATGTGGGAGCGAGCAGGCTCGCTCCCACAGTTGATCGGCGTCGATGTTCACGGGGTGCGGTTACGCCGCGTTTCGATGATGTTCGGCAACTGCGAAATCCGCCCCAGCAAGCGCCCCAGCGCGTCCAGCCCCGGAATCTCGATGGTCAGAGACATCAGCGCGGTGTTGTCCTCCTTGTTCGAGCGGGTGTTGACCGCCAGCACGTTGATGCGCTCGTTGAGCAGAACCTGCGAGACGTCGCGCAACAGGCCGGAACGGTCGTAGGCGCGGATGATGATGTCTACCGGATAGGTGAGCACCGGCACCGGGCCCCAGCTGACCTGGATGATCCGCTCCGGTTCACGCCCGGACAGTTGCAGCACCGAGGCGCAGTCCTGACGGTGAATGCTCACGCCACGGCCCTGAGTGATGTAACCGACAATCGCATCGCCTGGCAGCGGCTGGCAGCAGCCGGCCATTTGCGTCATCAGGTTGCCGACGCCCTGGATCTGAATGTCGCCGCGCTTGCCCGGTTTGTACCCGGTGGCTTTGCGCGGGATCAGCTCCAGTTGCTCGTTGCCGCGCTCCGGCTCGACCAGTTGCTGCGCGAGGTTGACCAGTTGCGCCAGACGCAAATCACCAGCACCGAGGGCGGCAAACATGTCTTCAGCGGTTTTCATGTTGGCCTTGTCGGCCAGCTTGTCGAAATCCACCGCAGGCAGACCCAGACGCGTCAGTTCGCGCTCGATCAGGGTTTTACCAGCAGCGACGTTCTGATCGCGCGCCTGCAACTTGAACCAGTGGACGATCTTCGCCCGCGCCCGCGAGGTGGTGACGTAACCGAGGTTCGAGTTCAGCCAGTCGCGGCTCGGCGTACCGTGCTTGCTGGTAATGATCTCGACCTGTTCACCGGTCTGCAGGCTGTAGTTGAGCGGCACTATGCGGCCGTTGATCTTCGCGCCACGGCAGTTGTGACCGATCTCGGTGTGCACGCGGTAGGCAAAGTCCAGCGGCGTCGCGCCTTTCGGCAAGTCGATGGCGTGACCGTCGGGGGTGAAGATGTAGACCCGATCCGGCTCGATATCGACGCGCAACTGTTCGGCCAGACCGCCGATGTCGCCCAGTTCTTCGTGCCACTCGAGCACCTGACGCAGCCAGGAGATTTTCTCTTCGTAGTGGTTCGAACCGGATTTGACGTCGGTGCCCTTGTAGCGCCAGTGCGCGCAGACGCCGAGTTCGGCTTCCTCGTGCATCGAGTGCGTGCGGATCTGCACCTCAAGCACTTTACCCTCAGGGCCGATCACCGCCGTGTGCAGCGAGCGGTAGCCGTTTTCTTTCGGGTTGGCGATGTAGTCGTCGAATTCTTTCGGGATGTGCCGCCACAAGGTGTGGACAATGCCCAGCGCGGTGTAGCAGTCGCGCATTTCCGGCACCAGCACGCGCACCGCACGCACGTCGTAGATCTGGCTGAATTCCAGACCCTTGCGCTGCATTTTGCGCCAGATCGAATAGATGTGCTTGGCCCGGCCACTGATGTCAGCCTCGACGCCGGTGGCCTGCAATTCGTCTTTGAGCTGGGTCATCACGTCGCTGATGAAACGCTCGCGATCCAGCCGTCGCTCGTGGAGTAACTTGGCGATCTGCTTGTATTGATCCGGCTCCAGGTAACGGAAGGACAAGTCCTCCAGTTCCCATTTGATATGACCGATGCCGAGGCGGTGCGCGAGCGGCGCATAGATGTCGAAGACTTCCCGGGCGACACGGTTACGCTTTTCGTCGTCGGCGGTTTTCACTGCGCGAATGGCACAGGTGCGTTCGGCCAGCTTGATCAGCGCGACGCGCACGTCATCGACCATTGCCACAAGCATCTTGCGCAGGTTTTCCACCTGCCCTTGCGTGCCCATGACCATCGACTGACGCGGGCTGAGGCTGGCGCTGATGGCCGCCATGCGCTGCACGCCGTCGATCAGCTTGGCCACCACCGGGCCGAAGCGCTGGCCGACGGCAGCGAGTTCGATCTGGCCTTCGCGAACACCGCGATACAGCACCGCTGCGACCAGCGAATCCTGATCGAGCTTGAGGTCGGCGAGAATCTCGGCGATCTCCAGTCCAGTGCTGAAGCTGCCGGAGCCTTCGGCCCACAGATTCTTTTTCGCATTGGACTGCTGTTCGGCCTCGCGAGCGTACTCGCAGGCTTCCTTCAAGGCTTCGCGATCCAGTGCCAGATCGACACTGACCGCATGATCGAGCCAAGCCTCGAGATTGATACTGCCGTCAGTGTTGATCGGCTGGTGTGCTCTCACCTGTACCATCTTGCTTTACCTTCCCTACGACGCAGACTCAATGCGTCAAATCGCTGACCTTCGTTGCCCGCTTGCGCTCGTGGGGCTGGATCGAGCGCTGCACGGGCAGGTCAGGCGGATTCAGACGAGCCATCCTGGCTCGCTTCAAATAACGCCATGGCCTCGACATGTGCCGTCTGAGGAAACATATCGAGAATCCCGGCACGTTTTAACCGGTAGCCCTGCTTGATCAATTCCACCGTGTCGCGCGCCAGCGTGGCCGGATTGCACGACACATACACCAACCGTTTGGCACCCAGGGTCGCCAGCTTGCGTACCACCTCGAAAGCACCGTCTCGCGGTGGGTCCAAGAGTACCGCAGAAAAGCCGCTTCCGATCCACTGGGCATCGCTCAAAGGCTGGGATAAATCGGCTTGAAAAAACTTTGTGTTATGCAAATTGTTACTAGCGGCGTTCGCTTCGGCGCGCTCGACCATGGTCTGCACACCTTCCACCGCGACAACTTCACGCACGGCTTTGGCCAGCGGCAAAGCGAAGTTGCCCAGGCCGCAGAACAGATCCAGCACGCGCTCGTCGCTGCCCGGTTTCAGCCAGTCCAGCGCCTGCGCCACCATCGCTTCATTGACGCCGGCATTGACCTGGATGAAATCCCCTGGCCGGTAAGCCAGATCCAGACCCCACTGCTCCAGGCGATAGCCGAGCGACTGGCTGGCCTCCACCGGTTGCGGCTCGCCTTCACCATGCAGCCACAATTGCGCTTCATGGAACGCGCAGAAATCCTTGAGGATCGTCAGATCCGCTGCCGACAGCGGCGCCATGTGCCGCAGCAACACCGCCAGTGACGAGCCGCTGAACAACTCGACATGCCCCAGCGCCTGCGGCTTGCTCAAACGACGGAGCATCTCCGGCAAACGGGTCATGATCGGCTGCAAGGGCTGTACCAGCACCGGGCATTCGCTGATCGCGACGATGTCCTGGCTGCCGGCAGCGCGCAAACCGACTTCGAGTTTCTTCGCCTTCATGTCCCAGCGCACCGCAATCCGGGCACGACGGCGATAGCCGAATTCAGGACCGGTCAGCGGTGCTGCCCACTCTTCAGGTTCGACAGCGGCAACGCGCGACAATTGCTCGGCGAGCATGCGCTGTTTCAGGGCGAGTTGTTCGTCATGGGGCAGATGCTGAACGCTGCAACCGCCGCAACGACCGGCGTGCTGACACGGTGCCGGGCGGCGCAGTTCGCTGGTCTTGAACACACGCTCGGTGCGCGCCTCGACCACTTTGCCGCGAGCGCCGAGCACCCGCGCCTCGACCTCTTCACCGGCAAGGGCGCCGAGGACGAACCAGGTTTTGCCTTCGAAAAACGCGATACCGCGCCCGTCATTGGCCAGGCGCTCGATGCTCAAGCGCTGCTTTTTGCCGGTCGGGATTTGCGCGGCCTTGCTACCGCCGGTGGGCTGGAAGCGCAGGCCTCTCTCGTGCTTGGCCATCAGTTGGGCGCGTCGAAAATGCCGGTCGACAGGTATCGGTCGCCACGGTCGCAGATGATCGCGACGATCACCGCGTTTTCGACTTCCTTGGACAGGCGCAGCATCGCTGCCACCGCACCGCCCGAGGACACGCCACAGAAGATGCCTTCTTCACGGGCCAGACGACGGGTGACGTCCTCGGCTTCGCTTTGCGCCATGTCGACGATGCGATCAACGCGGTCGGCCTGATAAATCTTCGGCAGGTATTCCTGCGGCCAGCGGCGGATGCCGGGAATGGCCGAGCCTTCCATCGGTTGCAGGCCGACGATCTGCACGCTGTCGCTCTGCTCTTTCAGGTAGCGCGACACGCCCATGATGGTGCCGGTAGTGCCCATCGAACTGACGAAATGGGTGATGGTGCCCTGGGTCTGACGCCAGATTTCCGGGCCAGTGGTGGTGTAATGCGCTTCGGGATTGTCGCCGTTGGCGAACTGATCGAGCACCTTGCCACGGCCTTCGGCCTCCATGCGCTGCGCCAGATCGCGCGCGCCTTCCATGCCCTCTTCCTGACTGACCAGAATCAGCTCGGCGCCATAAGCGGTCATCGCCGCCTTGCGCTCGGCGCTGGAGTTGTCCGGCATGATCAGGATCATCTTGTAACCCTTGATCGCCGCAGCCATGGCCAGCGCAATGCCGGTGTTACCCGAGGTCGCTTCGATCAGCGTATCGCCGGCGTGGATCTGCCCACGCAATTCGGCACGGGTGATCATCGACAGTGCCGGGCGGTCCTTGACCGAACCCGCCGGGTTATTCCCTTCGAGCTTGAGCAATAGGGTGTTGCTGGTAGCACCGGGCAGGCGCTGCAAACGCACCAGCGGCGTGTTGCCGACGCAATCGGCGATGGTTGGGTACTGCAGGATCATGGCGTATTCGCAATCCAGACGTGCGGGGGCGCCTATCATACCGGCAAACCCGCGCAGGCCATATCACGCAAAGTGCGGTACTTATGGTTTATGGGAATAAGCAGCAAGAGTCTCACCACTGGTGAGACTTTTACGCTGGGTCATCTTGATTGGCGGTGTTGCGTATGGCCTCTTCGCGAGCAGGCTCGCTCCCACAGGGAGTAGTGTCATTCGCAGAATAGTGTCAGCAGTGATGACACTATTAACTGTTGTTCACACAATCTGCGCCGATCCGAGTTCCAAGGTGGGAGCGAGCCTGCTCGCGAAGGCGTCAGTCGGCGCAACACCATCATCCGCGACCAACCGCAAATTCAGCCGCAACCCCGCCCCGCCATTCTCCGCCCACAGACTCCCCCCCTGACGCTGCACGGCATTGCGCGCGATGCTCAACCCCAAACCAAATCCGCCATCACCGGGCCGCGAGCCATCCAGCCGAATGAATGGCGAAAAGATCCGCTCCAGATCACCTTCCGCTACGCCACCGCCCTGATCTTCCAGCCACAGATGCCAGTAATCGCCATCGCGCCGGCCATCGAGCCGCACCATCCCGCCCTGTGGCGAATGGCGAATGGCATTGCGCAAAATGTTCTCCAGTGCCTGCGCCAGGGTATTCAGATTGCCACGCACCCAGCACGACGCCTCCACCGAACACCGCAATTGCAGACTCGGCCAGCCGCTTTCATAACAGGCGTTGTCGGTGAGCATTTCCCACAGGGCCTGGATCTGAATCGCCTCATCCGGCAATGGCGTGCGGTCGGTGTCGAGCCAGGCCAGTTGCAGGGTGTCTTCGACCAGCCGTTGCATGCCGTCGACCTCGCGACCGATGCGCTCACGCAACTGCAACAGTTCCTGCTCGCTTTCGCTGGCCACGCGCAGTCGGCTCAGCGGTGTGCGCAATTCGTGGGACAGATCGCGCAGCAGTTGTTGTTGCAGGGCGACAGTCGATTGCAGGCGCTCGGACATCGAGTCGAAGGCCCGCGCCAGCTCGCCAAGTTCATCCGGGCGTTGAGTGATGCCGCTCGACAGGCGCACGTTCAACTGATCGGCGCGCCAAGCGTTGGCCTGTTCACGCAGGTTGTTCAGCGGCACCACCAGCAAGCGATAGAGGCCGACGCAGAGCAGCAAGGTAAACAGCCCGGGAATCACGCCATTGGTGATTACCCGCCAGAACACCCGGTATTTGCCCGGCAAGAAGCGCTCGGGCAGTTCGATCACCAGGCTGCCGGCAGACGACTCTTTGGGAAACGGTATGCGTAACCATGGCCGGCCTTTCGTGTGAATCGGCCAGTCGAGGCCGCGCAAGAACGTCAGGCGCTGGAGCTCCTGATCAGTCAGCGGATCACGGCCCAGCGACTGCAAGTTGCCGCCAATGACGCCCACCCAACTGGCCTCGCGCAATTCCATGCTCTGCAACCAGTCAGCGACCCCGTCACGCCCGCCCCGCTGCCAGGCGCGCTCGGCTTCACCGGCATATCGCGTCAAGGTGCCGCGCGCCTCGTCGGAGAGGAACTGATTGCGCTCCTCCATGTAACGACCCCATGACCAGCTCAACCAGATCATCAGCAGACAGAACGCCACCAGCAGACACGCCAGTTTCCAGAACAGCGAATGCCACCCCGGAAGCTCAGAGCGTTTCATCGGCGGCACTCAACACGTAACCCTTGCCCCACACTGTTCGCACTTCCCGCTCGGTGTAACCGATGGCCTTGAGTTTGCGCCGGATCTGGCTGATGTGCATGTCGAGGCTGCGATCATGGGCGGCGTAACCGCGCTGCAGCACATGCTGATAAAGGAAGGCCTTGCTCAGCACTTCTTCGCCATTGCGATTGAGGGTTTCCAGCAGGCGGAATTCGCTGCGCGTCAGCCCGGCAGGCTGTTCGCGAAAGAACACTTCGCACTGCCCGTCGTCGAAGCGCAACGTGCCCGTCTCCACAGGCTCGGCGAGCGCTGCAGGGCGACGATCAAGAGCGACCCGGCGCAGGATGGCTTCGATGCGCACATGCAGCTCGGCCATGCTGAAGGGCTTGGGCAAGTAATCATCGGCGCCCAGACGAAAGCCGCTGATGCGATCGGCTTCGGCGCCCAGGGCCGACATCAGCAACACCGGCGTCGAATGGCTCTGGCGCAATTGCGTCAGTACGTTCAAACCGTCCAGCCCCGGCAACAGAATGTCCATCAGCACCACGTCGAACGGCTGACGCCTGGCGATGTTCAGGCCTTCCTGGCCGTTCTGGCACCACGTCACCTGAAAACCGCTGCGGCCCAGATGTTCGTGCACATAGGCGCCGAGCACCGGGTCGTCTTCGATGGAAAGAATGCGTGGCTGGCCAGCGGAAACAGGAGTCATGAGTATCTGCAAGTAATTCTCAGTTGGGCGCAATTATTCAAGATTGTCGGGCACCGGGCAACTCAAGGTTCAGCGATCTGACCAACGAGCAGACCGATCAGCCACGCATTTTTCCGAAGATTGCCCGCGAGCAAATCGCTACACTGCGCCAATGTCGCGTGCCGGATGCACGCATGAGTCAACGGATCAGCGGGATGCAGGAGATAGGCGTGCTCAAGAAACTGGGAATCAAAGGTCGTGTGTTGTTGCTGACCTTGTTGCCGACCAGCCTGATGGCGCTGGTGCTGGGTGGCTATTTCACCTGGACGCAGCAGGCCGACTTGCAGACCCAATTGATGCAGCGCGGCGAGATGATTGCCGAGCAACTGGCCCCACTGGTGGCGCCCGCCATGGGCCACGGCAACACTGAATTGCTCGAACGCATCGCTACCCAATCCCTCGAACAGCCCGACATGCGCGCCGTCACTTTCCTCGCGCCGGATCGCTCGCCGCTGGCCCACGCCGGCCCGACCATGCTCAATGAGGCGCCGAGCGGTAACACTGCGCAACTGCAACGGCGCAGCGGCAATGACGCGACCCGCTATCTGATGCCGGTGTTCGGCAAGCACCGCAATCTGGCCGGCGAATTGATTCCGCAAGAGTCCGAGCGCTTGCTCGGCTGGGTCGAACTGGAGCTGTCGCACAACGGCATGTTGCTGCGCGGCTATCGCAGCCTGTTCGCCAGCCTGCTGCTGATCGCCGCCGGACTTGCCGGTGCCGCCCTGCTCGCCTTGCGCATGGGCCGCACGATCAACCGCCCGCTGGGCCAGATCAAGCAAGCCGTTGCGCAGCTCAAGGACGGCCACCTCGAAACCCGCCTGCCGCCACTTGGCAGTCAGGAACTGGATGAACTGGCGTCGGGCATCAACCGCATGGCCGGCACCCTGCAGAACGCCCGGGAAGAATTGCAGCACAGCGTCGATCAGGCCACCGAAGACGTGCGCCAGAACCTGGAAACCATCGAGATTCAGAACATCGAGCTGGATCTGGCGCGCAAAGAAGCGCTCGAAGCGAGCCGGATCAAATCCGAATTCCTCGCCAACATGAGCCACGAGATCCGCACGCCGCTCAACGGCATTCTCGGCTTCACTCATTTATTGCAGAAAAGCGAGCTGACCCCGCGCCAGCTCGACTATCTGGGCACCATCGAAAAATCCGCCGACAGCCTGCTCGGGATCATTAACGAGATTCTCGACTTCTCGAAGATCGAGGCCGGCAAACTGGTGCTCGACCATATTCCGTTCAACCTGCGCGATCTGTTGCAAGACACCCTGACCATCCTCGCCCCCGCCGCGCACGCCAAACAGCTTGAGCTGGTCAGTCTGGTGTATCGCGACACGCCGCTGTCGCTGGTCGGTGATCCGCTGCGCCTCAAACAGATCCTCACGAACCTGGTGAGCAACGCGATCAAATTCACCCGCGAGGGCACCATCGTCGCCCGGGCGATGCTGGAAGATGAACACGAAGACAGCGTGCAACTGCGTATCAGCATCCAGGACACCGGCATCGGCCTGTCGAGTCAGGACGTGCGCGCACTGTTCCAGGCGTTCAGTCAGGCGGATAACTCCTTGTCACGCCAACCCGGCGGTACCGGTCTGGGGCTGGTGATTTCCAAGCGCCTGATCGAGCAGATGGGCGGCGAAATCGGCGTCGAAAGCACGCCGGGCGAAGGCTCGGAATTCTGGATAAGCCTGAGCCTGCCGAAAACCCGCGACGATGCCGAAGACCTGCCGTCGCCCCCCCTGCTCGGACGCCGCGTGGCGGTGCTGGAGAACCACGAACTGGCGCGTCAGGCCTTGCAGCATCAACTGGAAGACTGCGGCCTCGACGTCACCACCTTCAACACCCTGGAGAGCCTGACCAATGGCGTGACCGGCGCCCACCAGACTGATCAGGCAATCGATCTGGCGGTGCTCGGCATCACCAGCAACGACATGCTTCCGGAGCGTTTGAACCAGCACATCTGGGACCTCGAACACCTCGGCTGCAAGGTGCTGGTGCTGTGCCCGACCACCGAGCAGACGCTGTTCCATCTGTCGGTGCCGAACCCACACAGCCAGTTGCAGGCCAAACCGGCATGCACACGCAAATTGCGCCGCGCGCTGTCGGATCTGGCCAACCCGCGCCAGCCGCGCAACGAGCCCGGCGAGCCGCTGTCGAGTCGCGCGCCGAAAGTGCTGTGTGTTGACGATAACCCGGCCAACCTGTTGCTGGTGCAGACCCTGCTCGAAGACATGGGCGCCAAGGTGCTTGCGGTTGAAAGTGGCTACGCGGCGGTAAAAGCGGTGCAGACCGAATCCTTCGACCTGGTGTTGATGGACGTGCAGATGCCGGGCATGGACGGTCGCCAGAGCACCGAAACCATTCGCCAATGGGAAAGCGAGCGGCATTGCACACCGCTACCGATCGTCGCGCTCACCGCGCACGCGATGGCCAACGAAAAACGCGCACTGCTGCAAAGCGGCATGGACGACTACCTGACCAAACCGATCAGCGAGCGGCAACTGGCGCAGGTGGTGCTCAAATGGACCGGCCTGGCCCTGCGTAACCAAGGGCCGGAGCGGGTCGACAGCGCCGCTGGCGGCAACGACCTGCCGGTGCTCGATCATGAGGAAGGTCTGCGCCTCGCCGCCGGCAAGGCGGATCTGGCGGCGGACATGCTGGCGATGCTGCTGGCCTCGCTGGAAGCCGATCGTGAAGCCATTCGCAATGCCCGCGACAGTCACGACCAAAACGCCTTGCTGGAACGGGTGCACCGCCTGCACGGTGCCACCCGTTACTGCGGTGTACCGCAGTTGCGCGCCGCCTGCCAGCGCAGCGAAACCCTGCTCAAGCAGGACGATCCGAAAGCGTCGATGGCTCTGGATGAACTGGAGCGAGCGATCAACCGTCTGGCTGCGCAAGCGCGGATCAGCGCCTGATCCACGGCAATACCGGGCATCGCGCGGGCGGCTAAAGTGGGTGCAGGTGATGCAACCCGCGTCGATGCTCCAGGAGGATTTCATGCGCACAATCGTTTTCAGCAGCCAGACCTACGACCGCGACAGTTTTCTCGCCGCCGATTGCCCGGCGGATCTCGAACTGCATTTTCAGCCGGCCCGGCTCAGCCTCGACACCGCGCCGCTGGCCGACGGCCACGAAGTGGTGTGTGCGTTCATCAATGATGACCTTGGCGCGGCAGTGCTTGAACGCCTGGCCGCTGGCGGCACACGCCTGATCGCCCTGCGCTCGGCGGGCTACAACCATGTTGATCTGTCCACGGCAAAACGCCTGGGACTGGCCGTCGTGCGCGTGCCGGCCTACTCGCCGCACGCCGTCGCCGAACACGCCGTGGCGCTGATCCTCGCTCTCAACCGGCGCTTGCACCGCGCCTACAACCGCACCCGTGAAGGCGATTTCAGCCTGCATGGCCTGACGGGTTTCGATCTGGTCGGCAAGACCGTCGGCATCGTCGGTACCGGACAGATCGGCGCGACCTTCGCGAAAATCATGCACGGGTTCGGCTGTGAGTTGCTGGCTTACGACCCTTTTCCAAATCCGGAAGTGCTGGCCCTGGGCGCACGTTATCTGAGCCTGCCGGCGCTGCTCGCGCAGTCGCGGATCATCAGCCTGCACTGCCCGCTCAATGAACAGAGCAAACACCTGATCAACCGGGACTCCCTGGCGCACATGCAGGCGGGCGCCATGCTGATCAATACCGGGCGCGGTGGACTGGTCGACACGCCGGCGCTGATCGAGGCCTTGAAGGACGGACAGCTCGGCTATCTGGGGCTGGATGTCTATGAAGAAGAGGCGCAGCTGTTTTTCGAGGATCGCTCCGACCTGCCTTTGCAGGACGACGTGCTGGCACGCTTGCTGACCTTTCCGAACGTGATCATCACCGCGCATCAGGCCTTCCTGACGCGCGAGGCACTGGGCGCGATTGCCGCGACCACCCTGCACAACATCACGACCTGGGCGGCAGGATCGCCGCAGAACCAGGTCGAGGGTTAAGCGTTATTTTGGCGAGAGCGAGGACGCCAGAATCAACAGCGCCAGCCAGCCAAAACCAAACAGCCGGGCCTTGGCCGAATAGCCGCTGCGCAGCAGGAACCAGACGAACACCATCGGCAACAGAAACACCATGATCTTCAGCCAGCCCTCCACCGGACGACTGCCGGCGACAGCGCTCGGTGGCTGAACCGGTTCCTCGACCTGCTGGCGCCGACGACGCCCCGCCGCTGCGGGCATCACTTTCGGCAGCGGTTCAGGTTCCGGAGCAAGGGCAACGGCCTCGGGAACGGCGCGGTTACGCGGCAGACTGCCGAACGAAATCGTCGATGCCTGAGCAGGACCGGGTACGACCTGCGCCTGGGCTTGTGGCGGGACTTGCGCGCGGGCTTGCTGCTCCGCCATCGGAGCACCGCAATGAATGCACGCCGGGGCTTCGGAGCTGATGCTCTTCTTGCATTCATAACATTCGATCAGCGCCATGTTCCGTTCCTTCAGAGTAGAGGCCGGCAGTTTGCCATGTGCGCAAGTCGATTTGAACCGGATCGAAGGTCGCAAGCGCGCATCATTCTGCAATCGAGCCCGTGCTAGCATGTCGCGCATATTTGGAGGACCCATGGTCGAACACGATTTCCGCTACACCCTGATGAACCCGCAACACACCCTCACCGAATGCCGCGCCCTCGTTCCTGGCCGCTATCAGGTTACCGGCAACGGTGGCTCGATCCGCATCGGTGACGTCCTGTTGGTCACCCTCAAAGGCAGCAAGGACTTGTCCATGCGCCTGAGCGTTGAAACCGTCCGCCACCTGATCAACCCGCCGGGCCAATGGACCGCGATGACCAAGGGCCCGGTGTTCGGTGAACTGGCGATCCACACCTGGCAGGTCAACTGCGACAGCTGCGCCAAAGAACTGAGCTTCGAGTTTGCGGTAGATGCCAAGCTCGGCAAGACCGCCGAAAAACCGGCAGCCACGGCGCGCATTGCCGAGCTGGGCTGGAAAGCCGTCGGCGGCAAGCACCTGTGCCCGAAATGCCAGGAGCCTGCGTGATGAAACGCCTTGCCCTGACCGCTCTGGTCGGTGCCGGCCTGGTAGGCTGCGCCGCGGAGCCTGTGCAACTGCAACAGAACCGCAGCTACATTCTGGAGTGGATCGGCGAACGCCCATTGATGGATTACAGCCACCTGACCATTACCCTTGGCGATGATGGCCGTGCCTACGGCAACGGTGGCTGCAACCATTGGTTCGCGCCATACACCCTCGAAGGTGACAAGATCAGCTTCGGCAAGATCGGCAAGACCCGCAAGCTCTGTGCACCCGCGCTGATGGAGCAGGAACAACGCTTCCTGCAGGCGCTGGAACATGTCCAGCGCTGGGACATCTCGCCAATCGAGCAGATGCGTTTCTGGCCAGCTGAAGGCAAGCCGCTGCGCTGGTGGCTGGAAGAGGGTTGAGTCTCAGGACCGCCAAGCCCTCACCCTGCCCCTCTCCCGACGATTGATCCGACGTTTCGGGAGGGCTGGGGTGAGGGGCTTTTGACGTTACTGGGTCGCCTGCAACGCCTCAAGCTTCGCCATCACCCCCGCCGCCGTCTGCTCGCCCATCAGTTGCTCACGCACTTTGCCCTTGTTGTCGATGATGTAAGTCACCGGCAGTGCCTCACTGCGCGGCACGTCAAACAGCTCCGCCGGATCTTGCGCCAGTACGGTGAACTTGATGCCGAGTTTTTCACTGGCCTCTTTCAGCTCCGCGCCCTGCACGTTATCGAAGTTAACCCCGAACACCCCGACATTCTTGCCCTTGAGCTCATCCGCCAAATGGTTGAGCTCAGGAATTTCCGTGCGGCACGGGCCACACCATTCTGCCCAGTAATTGAGCACCACCCATTGCTTGTCCAAACGTTCGGACGCAACTTTCTGCCCGTTCTGGTCAATGCCATAGTCGTTGCCGCAGCCCCCCAGCATCAACGCCCCGATCATCGTCAATGCCGCTGCCAATCGCCGTGTCATGTCTTGTTCCTTGTGAAAATTTGAATGCGCCTGCGACCCATCGCCTCCGAAGGTTCTGGATTGCGCGCTGCACAGTTAGAATAGCCGCCACTTTACGCCAGAAGCGACCCGACATGACCGATCTGACGCTTTATCACAATCCGCGCTGCTCGAAATCCCGCGGCGCGCTGGAACTTCTCGAAGCCCGCGGCCTGGCCCCAAACGTCGTGCGCTACCTCGAAACGCCGCTGAGCGCCGCGCAAATCAAGGCGCTGCTCGGCAAGCTCGGGATCAGCGCACGCCAACTGCTGCGCACCGCAGAAGATGAATACAAAATGCTTCAACTGGCTGACGAAAGTCTCAGCGAAGCGCAATTGATCGACGCCATCGCCCAACATCCGAAACTGATGGAGCGGCCGATTCTGGAGGTCGGCGACAAAGCCGTCATCGGTCGTCCGCCGGAAAATATTCTGGAGTTGTTGCCGTGAGCGCGCCGTACATTCTGGTGCTGTATTACAGCCGCAACGGCTCGACCCACGAGATGGCCCGGCAGATTGCCCGGGGTGTCGAGAAGGCCGGACTGGAAGCCCGCCTGCGCACTGTGCCGGCAATCTCCACCGAGTGCGAAGCGGTGGCCCCGGATATCCCGGACGAAGGCGCGCTGTATGCCACGCTCGATGACCTGAAGAACTGCGCCGGCCTGGCGCTGGGCAGTCCGACACGTTTCGGCAACATGGCAGCGCCGCTGAAATACTTCCTCGACGGCACCAGCAACCTGTGGCTGACCGGTGCCCTCGTCGGCAAACCGGCCGGGGTGTTCACTTCCACCGCCAGCCTGCACGGCGGCCAGGAAACCACGCTGCTGTCGATGATGCTGCCGCTGTTGCACCACGGCATGCTGATCACCGGTCTGCCGTACAGCGAGTCGGCGTTGCTGGAAACCCAGGGCGGCGGTACGCCTTACGGTGCCAGTCATCACGCCGGCGCAGACGGCAAAAAAGGCCTCGATCAGCACGAAGTGGCACTGTGCCGCGCGCTGGGTCTGCGGCTGGCGAATACCGCTCAGAAACTGGTGGGCTGAGATGGCGAAGAAGCCGAAGATTCTGCCCTCGGTCGAGTGGCTTGAGCCGAGGGTGAAGGCGATGCGGGTGCTCAGCCTGCTGAGTTTTTTTGCTCTTGCCGGTTTGCTGGCGGCCTACTACCTGCTGTTCGCCGACCTGCACGGTGCACGGCCGTGGGTGATTCTGCTGGTCGAGCTGATCCCGTGGATCATTCTCGCGCCGGCGATGATCATGGGCAGCGCACGCGGGCATTCGTGGATGTGTTTCGTGGTGAATCTGTACTTCATCAAAGGCGCACTGGCGGCGTATGACCCGAACCGGCAACTGTTCGGTGTGCTGGAGATGGTCGCGAGCCTGGCGGTGTTCTGCTCGGCGCTGCTGTATGTGCGCTGGCGGTATCAACTGAATCGCAGACTGGCCGGCGAGGGTGAGACTTCCGTCGCCTGACAGACCGCCATCGCTGGCAAGCCAGCTCCCACAGGGTCCGTGTTGAAACACAATATTGTGATCCATACAAAACCCTGTGGGAGCGGGCTTGCTCGCGAATGGGGCGACGCAGTCTTAATGATTCACTGTGTAGGCGAGCATCATCGAAATCTGGCTCATCGGCCGCCCACCGCTCTGTTCATGCCACTGATTGAAAGCGTCCTGCACAATCGCCAGATCACGCTGACTGGTTGGCACTTTGTCGACGATCTTCTGCGCATTCAGCGCCGCGACCACGTCGTAGCTCGGCACGAACGTATCCTTGCCGACCATGCGCAAAAAGCGCGGCGCCGACAGCCCGCCCAACTGATGACCATGCTTTTTCAGATAGGTCCACAGGCCGACGATATCGGTCACTGGCCAGTCGGCGATCAGCGCGCCGAAACTGCCCTTCTCCTTCTCGACATCAAGAATGAACTGCGCATTGCGCGGCACGCTCTTGAGCTTGCCGAGGTGGCGGATGATCCGCGCATCCTGCATCAGGCGCTCAAGGTGTTCGGCGCTCATCAGCACGACTTTTTCCGGGTCGAACTTGAAGAACACTTCTTCGAAGGCCGGCCACTTGGCGTCCACCAGGCTGTGCTTGAGGCCGGCGCGGAACACGCGCAGGGCCATGGTCGAGAGGTAACGGTCGTCGCTGATCTTGCGCAATTGCGCCGGGGTCTTGGGAACGGGCAGATGGGCTTCCAGTTCAGCCGCCGAACCGAAGCGGTTCAGACAGTATTCGTGCAGCCACTTGTAATCGCGCATGCCCTCTCCTATCGAATGAAGCGAAGAAACCAATGTGGGAGCGAGCCTGCTCGCGAAGTGGAAGTTTCAGTCAACAAATCAGTTGAATGACACACCGCTTTCGCGAGCAGGCTCGCTCCCACATTTGAATTGTGTTTACAGGTTGACGACGTTAACGAAGCGCGACGCGGCGGTCTCGTCGATCTTCAGGCTGGTGAAGTCGAACAGATTGCGGTCGGCCAGTTGCGAAGGCACCACGTTCTGCAGACTGCGGAAGATCGATTCGGTTCGGCCCGGCGTCTTGCGGTCCCACTCCTGAAGCATTTCCTTGACCACCTGACGCTGCAGGTTTTCCTGCGAACCGCAGAGGTTGCACGGGATGATCGGAAATTCCTTGAGGTCCGAATAGGCCTGGATGTCTTTTTCGTTGCAGTACGCCAGCGGGCGGATCACCACATTGCGGCCGTCGTCGGCGCGCAGCTTCGGCGGCATCGCCTTGAGGGTGCCGTTGAAGAACATGTTGAGGAAGAACGTCTCGACGATGTCATCGCGGTGGTGACCGAGGGCCATCTTCGTCGCGCCGATTTCATCAGCAAAGGTATACAGCGTGCCGCGACGCAGGCGCGAGCACAGCGAGCAAGTGGTCTTGCCTTCCGGAATCAGCTCCTTGACCACCGAGTAGGTGTCTTTCTCGACGATGTGGTACTCGACGCCCAGTTCTTTCAGGTAGGCCGGCAGCACGTGCTCGGGAAAGCCCGGCTGCTTCTGGTCCATGTTCACGGCGACGATCTCGAATTTGATCGGCGCAACCTTCTGCAGGTGCAGCAGCACGTCGAGCATGGTGTAGCTGTCCTTGCCGCCGGACAGGCAGACCATGACCTTGTCGCCATCTTCAATCATGTTGAAATCGGCGACCGCTTCGCCGGCCTGGCGGCGCAGGCGCTTTTGCAGTTTGTTCTGGTTGACCGTAAGAGTGCCCATGACGCGAAATCCGTGAGGTGTGACGAAAGGCCGGCATTTTACGCAAAAACCCCGGGGTTGTGGGCATAGGTTGTCGCCGCCCGCCGACTGCACCTGCACAGACCCCGAGGCGATTAAGCCCCGTGTTTACAGCGCGATTTGCTCTAAGCCCCTGATACCTGTGCGGGCAAGTCCTTTCTATACTGCAAATTAAGGTCGCACACATCTGAAGACCTGAATTTGCTCGGCCTCATTGGCCCGTAGGCGCTCCGCTGGGGGGCGATGGCAATAACAAGAGGAGTGACTGGCATGATCCATCACGTAGTGGGACTTTTTACCCACCCCGATCAGGAATGGAAGGAAATTCGTGGCGACCAAGAGGAAAGCATCAGCCACATGTACCTGACGCACACGCTGATTCTGGCGGCGATCCCCGCTGTCTCGGCGTTTATCGGCACCACTCAGGTTGGCTGGGTGATCGGCAACCGTGCGCCGGTGATGCTGACCGTCGAAAGCGCGATCTGGATGACGGTCATGTCGTATCTGGCGATGCTCGGCGGCGTTGCGGTGATGGGCGCGTTCGTGCACTGGATGGCGCGCACTTACGACGCCAACCCGAGTCTGGCGCGCTGCGTGGCATTTGCGACGTACACCGCGACACCGTTGTTCGTTGGCGGACTCGCGGCCCTGTATCCACACATGTGGCTGGGGATGATCGTCGGCACGGCCGCCATCTGCTACACGGTTTACCTGCTGTATGTGGGCTTGCCGACCTTCATGAATATTCCGTCGGATGAGGGTTTCCTGTTTTCCAGCTCGGTGCTGGCGGTGGGCCTGGTGGTGCTGGTGGCCATCATGGCGTTTACCGTGATTGTCTGGGGACTGGGCGTCGGGCCCGTGTACACCAACTGACTTCCCGAGAAAAACAACATCTGCCAATACAGGCCGCCGCAAGGCGGCCTTCTTGCAGGGAGCATGACCATTCGGCAGCTCGGCGATTCGCAAGCACACGGGGTTGCGGCATACTCGATGCCTCTGGAGACCCATCAAGCATGCCCGAGCAACTCAATACCCGCGTCGAAGACTGTTACCAACTCGCAGAATCCTTTTTCAAACGTTCCTTCCCACGCCCCGTCGTGAGCCTCAAGCTGCGCGGACAGAAAGCCGGGGTCGCGCATCTGCACGAGAACCTGCTGCGCTTCAACCCGCAGCTGTACCGGGAAAATGCCGAGCACTTCCTCAAGCAAACCGTGGCTCACGAAGTCGCGCACCTGATCGCCCATCAACTGTTTGGCGACCGCATCCAGCCTCACGGCGAAGAATGGCAACTGATCATGCGCGGCGTTTACGAACTGCCGCCGGATCGCTGCCACACCTATGCCGTGAAACGCCGCAGCGTGACGCGCTACATCTACAAGTGCCCGTGCGCCGACAGTGATTTTCCGTTCTCGGCGCAGCGCCACAGCCTGGTGCGGCAGGGGCGGCGGTATTTGTGTCGCCGATGCCGGAGCACGTTGGTGTTCAGTGGTGAGATGCGCGTCGAATAGTCAGTTTTTTATTGCCTGTTCTGGCCTCTTCGCGAGCAAGCTCGCTCCCACCCAGGAATGCAATCTCCTGTGGGAGCGAGCTTGCTCGCGAAAGGGTCGGTACAGGCACTAAAGAATCACTTTGGATGAACGCAATTCAGCAATCCGCTCAGCACTAAGCCCCAACTCCCCCAACACCTGATCCGTATGCTGCCCCAACACTGCCCCGACATGTCGCGGCGCCGGCAACGCTTCGGAAAACTTCAGCGGACAGGCCATCTGCGCCTGGGTCGAACCATCGCCACGCGGCACCTGCGTCACCAGCTCCCGAGCCTGCAACTGCGGATGGCTTACCGCTTCACCCAGACTCAACACCGGCTCCACACACGCATCGATCCCGGCAAACATTTCGCACAACTCGGCAAAGTCATGCTTCTCGAACTCGACCGTCAGCGCATATTTCAACGCCCGTTGCTGTTCAGGCCTGGGCGACAGACCCTGCGCTGCCAGCTCCGGCCGGCCCAGCGCCACACACAGTTGCTGCATGAACCCGGGTTCCAGACTGCCCACCGACATCCAGCGTCCATCGCGAGAGCGGTAATAGTCGTAAAAGCTGCCGCCATTGAGCATCTGGTCTTCCCAACCCGGCTCTTCGCCGCAGGCCAGATACCCCGCGCCAGACATGGCATTGAGGCTGAACGCGCAGTCGGTCATGCTCACATCCAGGTGCGTGCCCTGCCCTGTCTGCTGACGGGCAATCACTGCCGCGAGCAAGCCAATCACTCCGTGCAATGAACCTCCAGCGACATCCGCCACCTGCATGCCCAATGGCAACGGCCCGCTGTCGGCGCGACCGGTATGGCTGGCGAGCCCCGCCAGCGCCAGGTAGTTGATGTCATGCCCGGCGCGATCCTTGTACGGCCCGGTCTGGCCGTAGCCGGTGATCGACACGTAAATCAGCTTCGGGTTGATCGCCTTCAGCGCTGCATAACCCAACCCCAAACGCTCCATCACCCCAGGGCGGAACTGTTCAAGGACGATGTCGTAATCGGCCAGCAATTGCCTGACCACCTCCAGCGCCTCGGGCTGTTTCAGGTCCAGCGCCAGACTGCGCTTGTTGCGGTTCAGATAGGCGTGACTGGCCGAGACCCCGTCATCATGGGGCGGCAATACGCGCAGCAGATCCAGGCGCGTCGGCGATTCGATGCGCAGCACCTCGGCGCCCATGTCCGCCAGCAACAGCGAGGCGAACGGCCCCGGCAGCAGCGTCGAGAAATCGAGGATCTTCAGTGAGGCCAGCGGTGCAGACATGGGCGAACTCCTTGGGCGATGCTCTCAGCCTAGGCAGCGATACCACTAACGGCAATCACCGCAAGTGTCAGCAGGTGTGACCGTAATGCTCAAACAGCAGGCAAGAAAAAACCCGCCGAAGCGGGTTTTTTCATGCAGGCAATGCTTACTTCACACCGCTCGGGGTTGGGCCTTCAGCCACACCCAGGTCATCTTCTTCACGCTCGTCCGTGATACCACGACCGCCCGAGGCCAGCTCGGTTTGCAGTTGATCGGTATCCAGCTCCTTGACCCACTTGGCAACCACGATGGTCGCAACAGCGTTACCGACCAGGTTGGTCAGTGCGCGGGCTTCGGACATGAAGCGGTCGATACCGAGGATCAGCGCCAGACCGGCCACCGGCAGGTGACCTACTGCCGACAGCGTGGCAGCCAGTACGATGAAGCCCGAACCGGTCACGCCAGCCGCGCCTTTGGAGGACAGCAGCAATACCAGCAGCAGGGTGATCTGGTGGGTGATGTCCATGTGGGTGTCGGTCGCCTGAGCGATGAACACGGCCGCCATGGTCAGGTAGATCGAAGTACCGTCGAGGTTGAACGAGTAACCGGTCGGGATTACCAGACCCACTACCGATTTCTTCGCGCCCAGACGCTCCATCTTGATCAGCATGCGAGGCAATGCCGATTCCGACGAGGACGTACCCAATACGATCAGCAGTTCTTCACGGATGTAACGCACCAGCTTGAGCACGCTGAAACCGTGAGCACGGCAGATCGCACCCAGCACCACCACGACGAACAGCACGCAGGTGATGTAGAAGCAGATCATCAGTTGACCCAACTGCACCAGCGAGCCGACACCGTAGGCGCCGATGGTGAAGGCCATGGCACCAAACGCACCCAGTGGCGCCAGCTTCATGATCATGTTGATGATGTTGAACATCACGTGAGCGAAGCGATCGATCAGGTCCAGCAGCGGACGGCCATACGAGCCGAGGCGATGCAGGGCGTAACCGAAGATCACCGAGAACATCAGCACTTGCAGGATGTCACCGGTGGCGAACGCACCGACGATGGTGTTCGGGATCACATTGAGGAGGAAGCCGACAATGCTCTGGTCTTTACTGGCCGTCACATAAGTGGCGATTTTCGAGGCGTCCAGAGTGGTGACGTCGATGTGCATGCCGGCGCCCGGTTGCACAACGTTGACCACGACCAGACCGATCAGCAGGGCAATGGTCGAAACGATTTCGAAGTACAGCAGCGCATAGCCGCCGGTCTTGCCCACGGATTTCATGTTCTGCATGCCGGCGATGCCGCTGACAACGGTACAGAAGATGATCGGCGCGATGACCATTTTGATCAGTTTGATGAAGCCGTCACCCAGCGGCTTGAGGGCCACACCGGTCTGAGGGTAGAAGTGACCAAGCAGGATGCCGATGGCGATGGCAACGATCACCTGGAAATACAGGGATTTGTACAGTGGCTGACGAGTCGTCATTGCAGATTTCCTCAAGCGTCCCGCGTAGCAACATCCATCTGTTGGCCGCGAAACCTTAATTGCGAACCCTCCTGCACTGGAGGGATTTGTTGTTGGAGCAGCGTTTTTCCATGAGGTGAAACGCACGCTTCTGTGGCTTGTATGGCAAACGTCGTGCCACTTTGGTGCGACAGGCAGCAAGCCTTTTGATATCAGGGTTTTCGGGGGAATGGATGCCACCATCCCCGCGCGCAGGCTTGGCGGATTTCCGCCACCTCGCCGCTTCTCGTCCTACAATTTGGCGGAAATCCGCCTTGTTGCCCCGCGCCGTCCCCAGCTACCATCCGGCGCCTGAGGAAGGATCTGCCGCTTATGCGCGAACGCACCATTGCCAGTCATTTCGCCCGTGCCGCCCTGGGGGGCGCGCGGCGCGCGGGGTTCGACTACACGGAGCTGTTGCAGCAACTGGGCATCAGCCCCGAATTGCTCGACGAGCCACGCGCGCGGCTTGCTCCGGAACAGTTCACCCGGTTGATCCAGGGCCTGTGGCTGGCGCTGGACGACGAGTACCTGGGTTTCGGCAGCGGGCCGAGCAAAACCGGCAGCTTCGCCATGATGTGCCACGCCTCGATTCACTGCCGCAATCTGGAGAAGGCTCTGCAACGCGGCCTGTTGTTTTACAGCCTGTTCCCCGACGCCCCGCGCCTGAGCCTGCGCCGCGAAAACGAATGGGTGCGCCTGAGCCTCGATGATTCGTCATGGTGGGACCCGGATCACTTTCTCAGCGAAAGCCTGCTGGTGATCTGGCACCGTTTGGGCAGTTGGCTGATCGGCCAGCGCATCCGTCTCGAGCAGGCGACGTTCAGCTATGCCAGACCGGGCCACGGCGCCGAATACGATCTGCTGTTCCCCTGCCCTCTGACCTTCGGCACCGAGCAGAGCAGCCTGCTGTTTCACAGTCGCTACCTGAACATGCCGTTGTTGCAGGACGAGCGCACCCTCAAACACTTCCTCGAACGCTCCCCCGCCGACCTGCTCTCACGCCCGGATGACGGCGATAGCCTGAGCAGCCGTTTGCGCCGCTTGCTCAGTCGGGACACAGCGCGCTGGCCGGATCTGGACGCCGTGGCGGCGCACCTGCACATCAGCCCGCAGACCCTGCGCCGGCATCTGCGCGAGGAAGGCACCAGTTTTCAGGAGTTGAAGGATCAGTTGCGGCGGGATATCGCCATTTATCATTTGGGACGGGCGGATCTGTCGTTGCAACAGATTGCCGAGCAGTTAGGGTTTTCCGAACCGTCCGCGTTTCATCGGGCGTTCAAGAAGTGGACGGGGCTGACGCCAGGGGCTTATCGGGCGCAGGAGCATTGAAGTAATCCCTGAGTCCTGCGGTGAATTCACTCGGCCCATCGCTGGCTTGCCAGCGACTGGGCCGGCAAGGCCGGCGTCTAAACCGCCGGAAAATGAATCCTGAACGCCGCCCCGCCCATCGGCGAATCACCCAGCATCAGCTTGGCGTTGTAGCTTTCGATGATGTCCTTGACCACCGCCAACCCGATCCCCTGCCCCGGATGCTGCCGATCCAGTCGCTCGCCGCGCTCCAGAATCCGCGCCCGCTGATCCGGCGGAACGCCCGGGCCGTCGTCCTCGACGCACAACTCCACCCCGGCCAGGGCCTCGCGCACGCTGATGCGCACTTCGCCCAGACACAGGCGATACGCGTTCTCCAGCAAGTTGCCCATCATTTCCAGCAAAGCACCGTGCTCAATGGGCACGTAACAGTGCTCCGGCAGATCGAATGCCACGCGCACGTGTTTGTCGCGATAGACCTTGTCCAGCGTGTCGCACAGGCTTTTGAGTACCGGTTGCAGCCGCACCTGATGGCGCACCAGACCGCTTTTGCGCAGGCTGGCCCGCTGCAGTTGGTAGCCGATCTGCTGGCTCATGCGCTCGATCTGGCTTTGCAGCACCCAGGCCTGATCGCGATCTGCCGGGCGCTGGGCCATGTCTTCACTGACGCCTTGCAGCACCGCCAACGGGGTTTTCAGGCTGTGTGCGAGGTCATCGAGGGAGTCGCGATAACGGCTGCGTTGCTGCCGCTCGCTGAGCAACAAGCGGTTGAGCGAACCGGTCAGGCGCAGCAGTTCGCGCGGGTGTTGTTCGGTGAGGCTTTCGCGGGTGCCGCTTTCGATCTCGTCGAGTTCCTGGCTAAGCCGGCGCAAGGCCTTGAGGCCCCAGGTCAGGCCGATCCACAACAGCGCCAGGAGCACCAGCAACGCTGCACCGAAACCGAGGTAGAGATTTTCCCGCAGGCCTTCGAGGGTGCTTTCGTATTCGCGCACCGGTTGCAGGGCGACGATGCTGAACGCCGCACTTTTGCCGCCGAGCAGTTTGACTTCAACGTCGTAAACGAAGAATTCCTGGCCGTTGGACTCACGAATCCGCGCGAACTCGTTGCCGAGGCCGTCATAGCGCGGCGTGTAGTTGATGTGCTCTTCCTGGGTGGATTTCGAGCGCCAGACCAGATGCCCGTCGCGGTCGTAGATGTAACCGAGCAAACGGAAGTCGGCGAGATTGAAGCGCTCATCCGGCAACTGCATCGGCATCACCAGGCGGCCACCCTCAACGCGTGCGGCGGAGATCAGCGTGGTGACATCCGAAGCCAGCCGCTGCTCGATCGAGTCCTGCAACGCAAGGCTGAACGCGCCCTGCATCGCCGGGAGCAAGGCAAGCATGAACAACACCGCCAGCGTGGTGGCGGCGAGCATCAGCCTTACGCGAAGCGAACGGATCAAGTGCAGCGCTCATTGAACAGGTAGCCGAGGCCGCGCACGGTGTCGATGGGCTTGAACCCCGCCGGGCCTTCGAGCTTGCGGCGCAGGCGCCCGACCAGCACTTCGATCACGTTCGGATCGCGCTCGTCGTCGTCCGGGTACAGTTGCTCCATCAAGCGGTCCTTGGGCACCACTTGCTGGTGATGGCGCATCAGGTATTCGAGGATGCGGTATTCGTAGGCGGTCAGCGCCAGCGGTTGCTCATCGAGGGTTGCCTGTTTGCGGTTCAGATCGAGCAGCAACGGGCCGGCGACGATGGTCGACTGGGTGAAGCCACTGGAGCGGCGCAGCAGGGCATTCAGGCGCGCGTCAAGCTCTTCGAACTGGAACGGCTTGACCACGTAGTCATCAGCGCCGGCGGCGAGGCCCTCGACCTTGTCCTGCCAGTTGCCGCGCGCGGTAAGGATCAGGATCGGGAAGGTCTTGCCGCCCGAGCGCAACTGACGGATCAGGTCCAGGCCGCCCATGCCCGGCAGGCCGAGGTCGATCACCGCCAGGTCAAAATTGAACTGCCCGGTCTGGTACAGCGCCTCTTCGGCATTGGCCACTGACTCGACCACATGACCGCTCTCCGTGAGGCGGGTTTGCAGGTGATGGCGCAACAGCGCTTCATCTTCAACGACCAACAGTTTCATGACCTTCTCCTAATCACTTGAAATCTCCACAACCACCTGTGGGAGCGAGCTTGCTCGCGAAGGCGGTTATTCAGTCAACGATGATGTTGAATGAACCGTCGCTTTCGCGAGCAAGCTCGCCCCCTCAGGGTTCCAAGGCGATTCGCTCCTTAGAAATTGTAGTTGGCCGACAGGTAAGTCTGGGCGCTGCTGGTCAAATCCAGCGAGCCTTGCTTGCTGCCGCCGCGCTCGCTCATCTCGGTGCTGGCGTTGCTGCGCAGGTAACGGTAACCGAGTTCGACCGAGGTGTTTTGCGATACTTTCTGCAACACACCGAACTGGCCGCCGACGGCATAACCGATATCACTGTCGCGGCTGTAGCTCGGCGAATTCTGGGTCAGTTTGGTCAGACCGGCCGTGGCACCACCGAACAATTTGGTGCTGCCGCCCACCGGGTAGAACAGATCGTAGCTGCCCAGCAGGTTTTCCTGACGCAGTTTAATGCCATTGTGCGAGCCCGACACGTTGTCGTAGGTGGCGTAGTAGCGACCCTGACTGTTTTGCTGACCGACGCGCACGCCGTAGGTGTTATTGCCGTCGATGGCAGCCGTGGCGTCCGGGTGGCCGAGGTTGTCGTTCAGCGCGTTGGACTTTTTGATCTTGTCGCTGGTCTGGCCGAAAGTCAGGCCGGCGAAGTTCGAAGTGGTGTCGGCGTGGGCAGCGATACTGGCGGTCATTACGGTCATTGCCAGCAGCAGTTTATTCAAGCGGTTCATGGTGTTTCCTCTTTCACAGTGCTGTTTGGGTATGGCGCAAGATTACTGACCAGCCCCTGTACCGCCCCTGAACACTCTCTGAACCTGCGCTGAACCAGATCGACTAGGCTCAACTGACCACTTCGTTTAGGAGAGTTCAACCATGCGCCTGTTCCTCGCCCTCACTTTGCTGGCTCTCAGCAGCCTCACCCAGGCTGCGATCAAGACCGAAGAAATCCCCTACCTGAGCGCCGACGGCACCCGGCTGATCGGTTACTACGCCTATGACGATGCGATCAAGGGCAAGCGCCCGGGCATCGTCGTCGTGCATGAATGGTGGGGCCTGAACGATTACGCCAAGCGCCGTGCCCGCGACCTTGCCAGCCTTGGCTACAGCGCCTTGGCGATTGATATGTACGGTGAAGGCAAGAACACCGAGCACCCGAAAGATGCGATGGCGTTCATGCAGGCAGCGACGGCGGACGCCGCGGCTTCGAGCAAACGTTTCGACGCCGGGCTGAACGTACTGAAGAAACAGCCACAGACTGACGCCAACAAAATCGCCGCTATCGGCTACTGCTTTGGCGGCGGCGTGGTGCTGAACGCGGCACGCCGAGGCGAACCACTGGCGGGCGTGGTGAGTTTCCACGGTGCGCTGGCCACCAAGACACCGGCCACCCCCGGCAGCGTGAAGGCAAAGATTCTGGTGGAGCATGGCGCGCTCGACAGCATGGTCACCCCGGACAATGTCACCGCGTTCAAATCGGAAATGGACAAGGCCGGGGCTGACTACACGTTCGTCAGCCTGGAGGGCGCCAAGCATGGTTTCACCAATCCGGATGCCGATCGCCTGAGCCATGGTGAACACGGTGGCCCGGACATTGGCTACAACAAAGCGGCGGATGAAAAATCCTGGGCGGACATGAAAGCGTTCTTCCAGAAAATCTTTGGTTGATCAGCACAATCGCGTCGCGGCCTTCGCGAGCAGGCTCGCTCCCACAGGGGATCTACTGGGCGGCAGAGATCCGGTGTGTGCGAGCCTGCTCGCGAAAGCATCACCGCCAATCTCGACCTTGCCTCGACTAACCGGCAAAATGCCCGCCATGAATCTCACCCACACCCTCCCCGCCTGCTGCACCCCGCTCGACAGCCACTGGCCGTTGCCGACGGTGTTGCCCGACACCGTGCTACTCAGCACCCGCTTCGACCCGGCACAACTGCTCGGCGATGATTTTCAGCGCAGCGCCGTGGTGCCGCCGCCGAGCATTCAACGCTCCGTGGCCAAGCGTCAGGCCGAGTTTCTGGCGGGCCGGATCTGCGCCCGTGCGGCGTTGCAGCAGCTCGAAGGCAGCAGCGTCGTACCGGCAATTGGCGAAGACCGCGCACCGGTGTGGCCGGCGCATATCTGCGGCTCGATCACCCACAGCACCGGGCACGCGGCGGCGATTGTCGCCAACAAGCAACACTGGCGCGGTTTGGGTATGGATCTGGAAAACCTGTTGAGCAGCGAGCGCGCCGAGCGCTTGGCCGGGGAAATCCTCACGCCGGCGGAAATGCAGCGAATGGCCGCCGGTTCACGGGATCAGCTGGCGTTGTGGGTGACGCTGACGTTTTCCGTGAAGGAAAGTCTGTTCAAGGCGCTGTACCCGATCGTGCAGCAGCGCTTTTATTTCGAGCATGCTGAAGTGCTGGAGTGGACCGAAGCCGGTCAAGTGCGCCTGCGGTTGCTGACGGATCTGTCGAGCGAATGGTGCAACGGTACTGAACTGGAAGCGCAGTTCAGCGTGCGGGATGGGCAGTTGTTGAGTCTGGTCAGCATTCAAGCCTGAAATCTTTAGCGCCTGTCAGGACCTCATCGCTGGCAAGCCAGCGATGGGGGCCAGCACAATCAGCGCGACTACTTAGCGGCGCTCCTGATTCCTCGGCCAACTCAGGCTGAAACACGCCCCACCCAGGCTCTTGCTCTTGCCAATGATCGCCCGGCCGTCATGCCAGTGGATGATCCGCCGCACAATCGACAACCCCAGACCATGCCCGCCGGAAGCCCGGGTGCGGCTGTCATCCAGGCGCAGAAACGGCGTAAAAATCCGCTCCCACGCCACTTCCGGCACACCCGGGCCGTCATCCTCGACATCCACCCGACAGCGCAATTGCCCGACCTGATAACTCACCGTCACTTTCGAACGGGCGTGGCGCATGGCGTTGCTCACTAGGTTCTGCAACGCCCGATGCAGAAAGCGCGGTTCGGCTTCCACCCAGGCGTCATCGTTATCCGCGGCGGACAGGCACAGGCCGCGCTGCACGGTGACCTCGGCGCGCAGCGGCGCCAGCTCCTCGATCACCTGATTGACCAGTGCATCGAGATCAATGCGCTGAAAGGTCAGCGCCGGCGAGCCTTGCTCCAGTCGCGCGTAGGTGAGCATTTCATCGACCAGCTTATCGAGGTCCTCGATATCGTGATCCATGCCTTCGCGGTACTTTTCCAGGGCTTGCGGGGTGGTCGCCGAGCCGATCATCTCCAGGCCGAAACGCAGGCGCGCCACCGGCGTGCGCAATTCGTGAGACACCGCGCGCACCAGTTCACGCTGAATCGCCAGCAACTGTTGCAGGTGTTCAGCCATGCCGTTGAACGCCGCCGCCAGACGCCCGACCGAGTCGGCACCGCGCGCCGGCACGCGGGTTTCCAGACTGCCCTTGGCGATGCGCGTGGCGGCCGCTTCAAGGCCGCGTAGACGGCGTTCGAGCTGGCGCACCAGCAGATAAACAATCAGGCCGATCAAGGTCAGGCCGAGTGCAGCGATCAGCACCAGCCACTCCGGCGGGTACGGATTCATCTGGTACAGCGGGCCGATTTCCAGCACCCACGGCGTACCGACCATGCCGGCAAACACGCGAATCGAATCGCCGCCCTTGCCCAGCGCCATCACTGTATCGCCCTCGGCCACGCGACGGCTCTGGTCTTCGTCCATGTCGGCGTCATTTACCGTGACCAGGCGCAGATCGAAGCCGAAGCCCTTCTCTTCCTTTATCTGCGCCAGTCGTTTCGGCTGCTCGCCCACGGGCACGCGCACCAGTTCATCGGCCAACAGATAAATAGTCGCCCGGGCGAGCTGTTCGCTGATCTGCTGCACTTCGCCGGTGAGCACCCACTGTTCCTTGTCGCTGACCAGCCGGTAAACCTTCGCCGCGTGCGGCCCGGTCTGCTCGACCAACGCCTGGCCGCGCTGCAGACGGGTACGCTGGGAGAGGTCGAGACCGGTGTCGGCAACCTTTTTCAGCGCCAGCGGAATACCCAGCAAACGCTCCCACACCAGCAGCGCGCGATGCCGCTCGGTCTCGTTCATGGGGATCAGGTTGTCGGCCATCAATGAAAACGTGCCGTGGGCGAGGCGCTCGCGATACTGCTCGCTGCGCACCTGATTAAGCAGGTTCAATGCCAGCACGCCAAGCACCGCCACCAGAATCAGCGCAGCGCACATGCCGCCGTAGATGCGCAGGAAAATCGAGTTCACAGCGCCAGGTCTGCGCAGGCTTCAGGGACGAACAGGTAGCCTTTGCTGCGAATGGTCTTGATCAGGCGCGGGTGGTCCGGGTCGTCACCGATTTTCGGGCGGATGCGCGAAATACGCACGTCGATGGAGCGGTCCTGGCCGTCGTAGCCGATGCCGCGTAGGGCGGTGAAAATCTCTTCGCGGGACAGGATGCGTCCGGCGTTGGACACCAGCAGCCAGAGCAGATCGAATTCGGCGCTGGTCAGCTCGATGCCGTTATCGCTCAGCCACGCTTCGCGCAACGCGTTGTCGACCACCAGCGGACCGAATTGCAGGCGACGGCTTTTTTCCACACTCGGCTCAAGCGCGTCACTGCGTCGCAGCAATGCCTGGATTCGCGCCAGTAACAATCGCGGGCGCACCGGTTTACACACGTAATCATCGGCACCGAGGTCGAGCCCCTGGATCTGGTCGGCATCATCCGTGCGCGCCGTGAGCATGAGAATCGGCCCGTCATAGCGGTCACGCACCTTGCGACAGATACTCAAGCCATCCTCACCGGGCAGCATCAGGTCGAGGATCACCAGATCGGGCTGCTCGCTGATGATCCGCGCCGCCGCCAGCGCACCGTTGCCTTCTATTTCCACCCGCAGTCCATTGGCTTGCAGATAATCGCGGGTCAATTCGGCCAATCGCTGGTCGTCCTCGACGATCAATACCTGCCAGGCTTGTTGCTCCACCGGTGACCTCTGCTTTCTATTGTTATTAATAAAAGAGGAACGTCTGACTCGACACCATTTCTTGTGGGAGCGAGCCTGCTCGCGAAGGCGTCGTACAAGCCAGCATCTGAGTCATTTGACATACCGCATTTGCGAGCAGGTTCGCGCCCACTGGTTTGTATCCTCCCGTCCTTTTGTCATGTTCAAGGTGGATAACAATGCCTGCGCACGGGCCGATTGTATAAACGGCGCACAGCCAGAATACAAGTCGGTAAATGCGTTCGGACAAGGCGGTTTTTTGTGATAGGGTTCGCGCCCTTAAAAATCCGCTGAAGCGTTTTTTCGGGGGGAAAAACGGTGACAAACGGTCTAGCTCAGCAGGTTCGCGGCCTACACGGGACTTCGAAGTTTCTTACACAATTTACGCACAGGCTTATCCACAGGTAGTACGTTGCAATCACCCCCTAAAACGCATTATCTTGTAGCCCGCGCGCAAAAAAACCCTACATGTAGGGGTTGGCGCTAAAAAACCAAACACAAATCCGACAGTGAATTCAAGGCTTTTTATTGCCATTGTCGGGTTGAACCAAACGAATTTTCAGAAGCCCAAACCGCGCCTGCGGATGGCTACCGTTTTCAGCCGGTCACGGCGTTTACGGTACGGGTGTTGCAGTGGCGAAACTGCTCCCCGAAAGGAATGCGGTCACGCGCGTATCGCGCGGACCGAAGACTTCGGCATGGAAGCGGCGCTCACAAGGCCCACTTCCTGAACTGTCCCGAAGTCGTTATGCCCGGCGCGTGCCGGTTGTAGTGCTTCAGGACGGAACGGTGGGCACCGTGATGGTGCCCAAACAAACATAAAGAACGTGGAGACACCCATGCAAACCGACACAACTCGCGAGAACCCGCAGGGCACCTTGCCGCAGGCCGCCGATTCGAATTCGGATCTGGCAGCCACCGCGCCTGGCCAACTGCGCGTGATCAAGCGCAATGGCACTGTCGTTCCTTACACCGATGACAAGATCACCGTCGCTATCACCAAAGCGTTCCTCGCAGTTGAGGGCGGCACCGCTGCCGCTTCGTCGCGAATCCACGACACCGTTGCCCGCCTGACCGAACAGGTCACCGCGACCTTCAAGCGTCGCATGCCTTCGGGCGGCACCATCCACATCGAAGAAATCCAGGACCAGGTCGAACTGGCCCTGATGCGTGCCGGCGAGCAGAAAGTCGCGCGCGACTACGTGATCTACCGTGACGGTCGTTCGAAAGAGCGCGCTGCCCACGCGCCCGCCGCTGAAACGGTCAACGCTCACCCGTCGATCCGTATCACCCGTGCCGACGGCAGCCTGGCGCCGCTGGACATGGGCCGTCTGAACACCATCGTCACCGAAGCGTGCGAAGGTCTGGAAGAAGTCGATGGCGACCTGATCCAGCGCGAAACCCTGAAGAACCTGTACGACGGCGTGGCCCTGACCGACGTCAATACCGCTCTGGTAATGACCGCCCGTACCCTGGTCGAGCGTGAGCCGAACTACTCGTTCGTGACCGCCCGCCTGCTGATGGACACCCTGCGTGCCGAAGGCCTGGGCTTCCTCGGTGTGGCCGAAAGCGCCACTCACCACGAAATGGCCGACCTGTACGCCAAGGCACTGCCGGCCTACATCGCCAAAGGTATCGAGTTCGAACTGCTGAACCCTGTACTGGCCTCCTTCGACCTGGAAAAACTGGGCAAGGCGATCAACCACGAGCGTGATCAGCAATTCACCTACCTGGGCCTGCAGACCCTGTACGACCGTTACTTCATCCACAAGGATGGCGTGCGCTTCGAACTGCCGCAGATCTTCTTCATGCGCGTGGCCATGGGCCTGGCGATCGAAGAGAAGCAGAAAGAAGACCGTGCGATCGAGTTCTACAACCTGCTGTCGTCCTTCGACTACATGTCGTCGACCCCGACCCTGTTCAACGCCGGCACCCTGCGTCCACAGCTGTCGAGCTGCTACCTGACCACCGTGCCGGATGACCTGTCGGGCATCTACCACGCGATCCACGACAACGCCATGCTGTCGAAATTCGCCGGTGGCCTGGGCAACGACTGGACGCCGGTGCGTGCGCTGGGTTCGTACATCAAGGGCACCAACGGCAAGTCGCAAGGCGTTGTACCGTTCCTGAAAGTGGTGAACGACACCGCTGTAGCCGTTAACCAGGGTGGCAAGCGCAAAGGCGCTGTGTGTGCCTACCTGGAAACCTGGCACATGGACATCGAAGAGTTCATCGAGCTGCGCAAGAACACCGGTGATGATCGCCGTCGTACCCACGACATGAACACCGCCAACTGGATTCCTGACCTGTTCATGAAGCGCGTCTTCGATGACGGCAAGTGGACCCTGTTCTCGCCATCCGAAGTACCGGACCTGCACGACCTGACCGGTAAAGCCTTCGAAGAGCGCTACGAGTACTACGAAGCCCTGACCGAATACCCAGGCAAGGTCAAACTGTTCAAGACCATCCAGGCCAAAGACCTGTGGCGCAAAATGCTCTCCATGCTCTTTGAAACCGGCCACCCATGGCTGACCTTCAAAGACCCGTGCAACCTGCGCAGCCCGCAGCAGCACGTCGGCGTGGTTCACAGCTCGAACCTGTGCACCGAGATCACCTTGAACACCAACAAGGACGAGATCGCCGTTTGCAACCTGGGCTCGATCAACCTGCCGAACCACATCGTGGATGGCAAGCTGGACACCGCCAAGCTGCAACGCACCGTGAACACCGCTGTACGCATGCTCGATAACGTGATCGACATCAACTACTATTCGGTGCCACAAGCGAAGAACTCCAACTTCAAGCACCGCCCGGTCGGTCTGGGCATCATGGGCTTCCAGGACGCTCTGTACCTGCAGCACATCCCTTACGGTTCCGACGCTGCCGTCGAGTTCGCCGACAAGTCGATGGAAGCGGTCAGCTACTACGCGATCCAGGCATCCTGCGACCTGGCTGACGAGCGCGGTTCCTACGAGACGTTCCAGGGTTCGCTGTGGTCCAAAGGCATCCTGCCGCTGGACTCACAACAAATCCTGATCGAGGCTCGCGGCCAGAAGTACATCGATGTTGACCTGAACGAAACCCTGGACTGGGCACCGGTTCGCGCCCGTGTACAGAAAGGCATTCGTAACTCCAACATCATGGCCATCGCACCGACCGCGACCATCGCCAACATCACTGGCGTATCGCAGTCCATCGAACCGACCTACCAGAACCTGTATGTGAAATCGAACCTGTCGGGCGAGTTCACCGTGATCAACCCGTACCTGGTTCGCGACCTGAAAGCTCGCGGCCTGTGGGACTCGGTCATGATCAACGACCTGAAGTACTACGACGGTTCGGTTCAGCAGATCGAGCGCATCCCGCAAGAACTCAAAGAGCTCTACGCGACCGCATTTGAAGTGGACACCAAGTGGATCGTTGACGCCGCCAGCCGCCGTCAGAAGTGGATCGACCAGGCCCAATCGCTGAACCTGTACATCGCCGGCGCATCGGGCAAGAAACTCGACGTGACCTACCGCATGGCCTGGTACCGTGGTCTGAAAACCACTTACTACCTCCGTGCCCTGGCTGCGACCAGCACCGAGAAGTCGACCATCAACACCGGCAAGTTGAACGCTGTTTCCAGCGGCGGCAACCACGGCGAAGATTCGGTACTGGCAGCGCCTGCCGGTCCGGCACCCGTGCCAAAGGCTTGCGCCATTGACGAGCCGGATTGCGAAGCTTGCCAATAAGCTGAGCGCTCAGGCGTTGCGAGACGCCTGATACTTCCCGGACAAAAGAAACCCCCGACAGACTTCTGGTTCGTCGGGGGTTTTCTTTTGCCAGCATTTACCTGCGCCCACAAAACAAACGCACACAAAAAAGCCCCTCAAAAGAGGGGCTTCCTTGCACAATCAGAAACCGGAATCAGGTCATCTGAATGATGGTCTGCATGATGGTGCTCTGAGTCGAGATGGTCTTGGCGTTCGCCTGATAGTTGCTCTGGCCCTTGATCAGGTCTACCAGCTCGTTGGTCAGGTTAACGTTGGACTCTTCCAGCGAGTTGGAAGCGATAGAACCCAGGGTACCGGTTTCCGGTGCATCGTAGCCCGGGATACCCGAAGCAAACGTCTCTTTCCAGCTGGTGCCACCGACAGCCTGCAGGCCTTGTTCGTTGGTGAAGCTGGCCAGCGCAACCTGGCCGATGGCCTTGCTCTGGTTGTTGCTGAAGTTGGCAAACAAGGTACCCGTGCCGTCGATGGTCAGGTTGGTGATCTGGCCAGTGGCGTAACCATCCTGAGTCGGGATCGAACGCGCGGTATCAGCGTTGTACTGAGTGGTCTTGGCCATGGAGATGGTCACGCCAGCCGGGTTGGCCGCTGCGCCGTTAGGCGTAAAGGTGCCGTTGGTCACTGTGCCCGGTACCCAGCCGGTCAGTCTCAGGTCGCTGCTGATGATCGGATTGGCCGGATCTGCCGGGTCAGGCGTGCTGACCTGAGTCAGATTGCCCGAACTGTCAAACGTCAGTGTCGAAGCAGTCGGAGGCGTCGTGACTGGATTGCTACCGGTTGCATCCGGATTGCGCCCGTCCACCAGGGTGTAAACCTTCCAGGTGTTTTGGCCGGTTTTCACCATGTACTGATCCATGACGTGCGAGTTGCCCTGAGAGTCATAGATCGGCGTGCTGAACGACTTGGTGTACGTCTCGAGTTTTGCCGGGTCGAATACGACGGCGCTGGCGCCGGTATCAACAATGACCGGCGCAGTCGAGTTCAAGTTGATGCTCGAAGTCACCAGGGAAGTCGATTTCGGCGCCAGGTTCGAGGTGTCGATCTTCAGGTCGGTCAGTACGCCGTTGATGATCTTGCCGTTGGCGTCCACACCATAACCTTGCAGACGCGAGGTGTAGTCGGTGTTAGTGATGTAACCAGCGTTGTCGACCTTGAACGTACCGGCACGGGTGTAAGAAATCGAGCCGTTGTTGCTCATGGTGAAGAAACCGGAACCGTTGATGCCCATGTCCAGCACGTTGCCGGTGTTGTTGATGTCACCCTGGGTGAACTGCTGGGACACGTTAGCCAGACGCACGCCGTTGCCGATCACCTTGCTGCCGCTACCCAGGCGAGTGGCAGAGTAGACGTCTTCGAATTCTGCGCGGGACGATTTGAAACCGGCGGTCGCGACGTTGGCGATGTTGTTGCCGGTCACGTCCAGTTGTTTGTTGGCTGCATAGAGACCGCTAAGGCCGATATTGAAAGACATATTCCACTCCTTTGTGCCGGTTAGTCGGCTCTATATACCAATGGTTTGTACTTTGGACAGGGCCACGGAGCCCTTGCCGGCCAGGTTGAGCATCAGCTCGCCGCCGGTCTGGCTGATCGTCACGCTGTTAACGGTGGCCGGCAGGTAAGTGACCATGTCCGTTGCCGTGCCGTCGATCGGCGCGTTGGCCTTGAAGGTGTAAGTCCCGGCGGCCACCACGGTGCCGGAGGCGTCCTTGCCATCCCAAGTGAAGCTCGCAGCGCCGGCAGCGCGGCTGCCCAGGTCGATGGTGCGAACGGTCTTGCCGTCCTTGTCGGTGATGGTCACGGTGCCGCCAGCGATGGACGACGGAACCGTTACCGAACCGGTCAGGCCTTTGCTCGGATCATCGAGCTGTGCAGTGTTGGTCTGCACGATCACGTTGCGCCCCACCAGCGACGACGCCTGCAATGCCTGGGACGAGTTGTAGTTACCGGCCAGAGAACTCACAGTGCTGTTCAGCGTGGTGATGCCTTCCAGGCTGCTGAACTGCGCCAACTGCGCAACGAATGCACTGTTGTCCTGCGGATCGAGCGGGTTCTGGTTTTTCAGCTGGGTGACCAGCAGTTGCAGGAATGCATCCTTGCCCAGTGCTTGACCGCCAGTGGCACTATTGGTCGCCGAAGCGATGCCGCCGGTGGTCGAACTGCTGGTCGTCTTCGACGAGTTGGCCAGGATGTCGTTCATGCTCAGCGAGCTGGTGGTATCGGAAACACTCATGGCAGTCGCCCCTTATTACTGACCGAGGGTCAGTACCTTCTGCATCATGGTTTTGGCGGTGTTCATCATTTCAGCGTTGGTCTGGAAGGACCGGCTCGCGGAAATCATGTCAGCCATTTCTTCCACCACGTTGACGTTCGGGTAGTAGACGTAGCCTTTGGCGTCAGCCGCCGGATGGTTCGGCTCGTAACGCGCTTCGAGGTTGCTCTGGTCTTCGACCACACCGAGCACCTGCACGCCCTGACCGGCCGCATCCTGGCTCTGGAACAGCGAGTTGCTGCCGCTGTTCTGGCCGCCCTGGAACATGGTGGCGAACACCGGGTGACGGGCGCGGTAGGTCTGGTCAATGCTCGACGAGACGGTCTCGGCGTTGGCGATGTTCGAGGCCACGGTGTTCAAACGCGTGGTCTGTGCGCTCATGCCGCTGCCGGCAATGTTGAAAACGCTGGACAGGGACATGGATTACTCTCCGCGCAGGGCTGACACCAGCCCTTTGAATTTGCTGTTGAGCAGGGTGAAGCTGGCCTGGAAGCCGACGGCGTTTTCCGCGTAGTTCGACTGTTCCAGTTGGGCGTCCACGGTGTTCTGGTCGATCGAAGGTTGCATCGGCGTGCGATACATCAGCGATTCGTCGCCGTTGCCCAGACCTTCAGCTTCGATGTGACGGCTGTTGGTCATGTTCAACGCGATGGTGCCGTTGGCGTTTTTCTGGGTCTGTGCTTCCAGCACCTTGGAGAAGTCCAGATCCCGCGCCTTGTAGTTCGGGGTATCGGCGTTGGCGATGTTGTTGGCCAGCACTTCGGCACGCTGGGCGCGGAAGCCCAAAGCCTTTTCGTGAATGCCGAGCGCTTTATCGAAGCTGATGCTCATGTCGGGAACCTTCAGGTGACCGGTTTTTCGTAACTGAGCTTTAGCAAGCGCCGTGCCAAACCGAGAAAACCCCGTAAACCGGGGCTTTGCGGGGAATTGGCAATGCGGCAATGCCAGAAAAGCGGCAACCGGTTTCCGCTGGATGCCGCTTTTCTGCCGCTTGCCTCCCCTCTCACTATCAGCGCCGAACAACTGTGGGAGCGGGTTTGCTCGCCAAGGCGGCGTGTCAGTCGCCAACTGTTTTACTGACAGACCGCTTTCGCGAGCAAGCCCGCTCCCACAGGGGGGTGGTGTTCGTGGAGATCATTCAGGCACAAAAAAACGGCAGGCCTTTGCGGGCCTGCCGTTTTTTGTATTACCGCTGCAATCACTTCGCCTGGTAAATGATCCCCGGGCTGCACTGAACCATCTGATAATGGTCCGGCAACCCGTTCAGCGCTTCGGAAGCGCCAAGGAACAGATAACCGCCCGGCTTCAACGTGCTGTGAATGCGCAACAGAATGTCTTTCTTCACTTCGGCAGAGAAGTAGATCAACACGTTGCGGCAGAACACGATGTCGAACTTGCCCAGCGCCGCGTAGCTGTCGAGCAAGTTGAACGAGCGGAACTCCACCCGGTTCTTGATCGGCGCCTTGATCACCCAGCGTCCCGGCCCTTTCGGGTCGAAGTAACGCTGCAAACGATCGGCGGACAAACCACGACCGATGGCCAGGCTGTCGTACTCGCCGGTCTTGCAGTTGGTCAGCATGCTGCCGGACAGGTCGGTGGCAACAATCTGCACGCCCATCTTCAACTGGCCGAGGTTGCTGCGCTCGAACTCATCAATCGACATCGACAGCGAGTACGGTTCCTGACCCGACGAACAGGCCGCCGACCAGATCCGCAGACGCTGGTTGGGGCTGGCCTTGATCGCTTCAGGCAGCACCTTGTTCTTCAAGACTTCAAACGGATAGGTGTCACGAAACCACAGGGTTTCGTTGGTCGTCATGGCATCGACCACTTGCTCGCGCAAACCACTGCGCGGCTGGGTCTGGATGCGCTGAACCAGCTCACCCAGGGATTTGATGCCTTGCTGCTCCATCAGTTTGTTGAGACGGCTCGAGACCAGGTACTGCTTGTTTTCACCGAGCAAAATGCCACAGGCTTTTTCCAGGAAGACCCGGAACTGTTCGAAATCCAAATTACCCGTAGACAATGATGCCGCCTCTTAAATCGTGTTGACCGCCGGGAGCAAAACGCTCCTAGCTGATATCTGCTGCTTTGATCCGGTCGACTACCCGGGATGCCAGGTCATCAGGACGGAACTTGGCCAGAAAGTCATCTGCACCGACTTTCTTGACCATCGCCTGATTGAATACCCCGGACAACGAAGTATGCAGGATGATGTGAAGCTTTTGCATGCGCGGGTCAGCGCGGATCTCGGCCGTCAGGGTGTACCCGTCCATCTCCGGCATCTCGATGTCGGAGATCATCATCAGGAACTCTTCTTCCGGCTTCTTGCCCTCATCGACCAGCTTGCGCAGGTAATCCAGCGCCTGTTTGCCGTCGTTCAGCGCGACCACTTCAACGCCGACCGTCTGCAGGCAACGCGTGACCTGCTTGCGCGCCACCGACGAGTCATCGACCGTCAGCACCCGCAGCGACAACGCTTTGGTCTGGGTCTCGACATCGACCACGCCCACCGAAATCGCTTCCGGTGTCGGCGCAACTTCCGCCAGCACTTTCTCGACGTCGATGATTTCGACTAACTGATTGTCCACCCGAGTCACAGCGGTCAGGTAATGATCGCGACCCGTGCCCTTGGGCGGCGGATGAATCTCTTCCCAGTTCATGTTGACGATGCGCTCCACCGAGCGGACCAGGAAACCCTGGGTCTTGGTGTTGTACTCCGTGATGATCACGAACGGGTTGTTCTTGTCTTTCAATGCACCCGAGCCAGTCGCCATTGCCAGATCAAGGATCGGAATGGTCGCCCCCCGGATATTTGCCACCCCGCACACGACAGGACTGGACTTGGGCATCAACGTCAGTGACGGGCACTGCAACACTTCCCGTACCTTGAACACGTTGATTCCGTAAAGCTGCTGACCGTCGAGACGGAACAACAACAGCTCCAGGCGATTCTGCCCTACCAGTTGCGTGCGCTGGTTTACCGAATCCATTACACCAGCCATGCCCAGACTCCTACACCAACGCCAAGTGTTGTTGCGACGCACATTCATTGCTAAACGGCACGGCGCTTGCTTTTTAACTCGTATGAACGCTCAAACGACATTTTTCCGACACCTGACATCCCCTCTTCGCCGAGGGCTTTGCGCGGCGTCCGCCATTTGCTGCTTTTTCGCTGGCAGCCCTGCCATTGCTGATGCGGTTACCTTGCCTGACATGCTTATCGGCGTCACTCAGGGCTTTCTTGAGTTCACCGTAGAAGACTATCTGGCTACCAGTCAAACGGAAGGCCGCTACGAAATCGAAGTAAACCAGCTCGACCCCCGTATGCGCATGCCTATGTGCGACAAGGAATTGACAGCTTCCCTGGAGAGTCCGGCCCGTCCGCTGGGCCGGGTAACCGTCAAGGTTCGCTGTGAAGGGGCCTCCCCCTGGACGGTGTTCGTACCCGCTCAAGTCCGCCTGTTTCGCGAGATTGTGACCACCACCCGGCCACTCAAACGCGCCGGGATTATCGAGCCCCGCGACGTGACGCTGCGTGAACGCGACGTGAGCAAGATCAATCAGGGTTTCCTGACGTCGGTAGACGAAGCGATCGGGCAGAAATTAACCCGACCAACGGTAGCGGATCAGGTCATTACTCTGGTGCATCTGGAACAGGCGGAAGTCGTGCGCAAGGGTGATCAAGTGGTCATCATCGCCCGCAGCGGCACTCTCGCTGTGCGCATGCCCGGCGAAGCCCTTGCCAATGGCGGTCTGAAAGAGCAGATTCGGGTGAAAAACCTCAATTCCAACCGTGTGATCAAGGCGCAAGTCATCGCGCCGGGGCAGGTGGAAGTGGCCATGTAAAACCGCTGCCGAGAAAACTGGCGCGTACCCCGTCGCTTCCCTAAACTGTGCCGCAGCAGGACACGCAGCGGCGCAGGCAGGCTCATGGTAAATGTGCCTAAAGTTTTCCAGGGGATGGCCGAAAACATGGCAAGCGTCCAAATTCCCAGAGGTTTTTAACATGGTCATCGATTTCAGCCGTTTGAACAGCTCCTCGTCACTTACGGGCAGTACACGTACCAGCAACGCCAAGGAAACCGCCGAAACCGGTACCTCCGCGCCGCTGAATACCCCGGCCGAACAGGCCAGTACCGCAAAAAGCGGGGAATCGGTACACCTCAGCAATGAGGCTCAACAGTTGCAGAAGGTCACTGACAAGCTGCGCGATCAGCCTGCTGTCGACAAAGCCCGTGTGGCCGAGTTGAAAGCCGCGATTGCCGATGGCAGCTACAAAGTCGACAGCAACCGTGTAGCCAGCAAACTGCTCAACTTCGAAGCCCAGCGCTAGGCCTTTTTGCCTGCGCCAGGCTTTTGGACGCTTAAACCCCAAGGCCAGCCATGCACGACACTAATTTATTGCAACTGATCAACGACGACTTTGCTCCAGCTCAACAATTGCTGGAGTTGCTGCAAACCGAATCCCTCGCTTTGCACGGTCGCGACATGCCCCTGCTCGAAGAAATTCTGGCGCACAAACAGGCATTGATCATTCTGCTTGAACAGCATGGCCGCAAACGCAGCGAAATCCTCGCCAGCCTCAACTTGCCGACGGATCGAACCGGACTGGAGCAACTGGCCAGCCATTCGAGCGTCGGCGAGCAGCTCCTGACGCAAGGCGACGCATTGACCGATCTGATCGCTCAATGTCAGGCGGCCAACCTCAAGAATGGCCAGTCGATCCAGATCCAGCAGGCCGCCACGGCCAATCAGCTGAAGATCCTCACCGGTGGTGAAGCGCCAGCGCTTTACAACGCCAGCGGTACGTTTGCCAAACCCGCCATACCGCGTCCGCTCAGCCAGGCATGAGCTGTTGATGCGCCAGCTCTATCAACCCGCGAAACATGCTGGCAAAATGCTGGCTAGTCGTCATATTTTGTCTGGAGATTGATAAACCGTGTCCAACACCCTAAGCGCGGATGATGCGCCGCAGCCCCCAAAGGTGCTCACCACGCCACTGGAAATCTCCAGCAACCTGCGTCAACTGCAGGACAGCCACGACCCGCTGATCATCACGTTCCATGAGCGCAGCCAGCGCTTCCAGAGCTACCTGATCAAAGTTGACCGCGACAGCGCCACAATTGCGCTGGACGAAATGATCCCGCGTGATGGCGAACGCTTTCTGCTCGCCGGCGAGCCGTTCAAGGTTGAAGGTTTTCACGAAGGTGTGCGTATCGCTTGGGAATGCGATGGCACGTTGAACATCGAAGAGTCCGAGGGCGACCGTTTCTACACCGGCGCCCTGCCGACCGAAGTGGTTTATCACCAGCGCCGCAATGCTTTCCGCGCCGCACTGAAACTCACCGACCTGGTCAGCGTTGAACTGGGCGGCGAAAAGCTCAAGGCGCCGGTCAACGGCAAACTGCTGGACATCTCCGCCACCGGTTGCAAGCTGCGCTTTGAGGGCGACATCACCGACCGCCTGCAACTGGGCCAGGTCTACGACCGCCTGATCGCCGCGCCGCTGTTCGGCAACCAGCCAACGGCCGTCGAACTGCGTTACCTGCATTTCGAAGAAAAACTCAACATTACCTTCGCCGGTTTGCGCTTCCACAACATCAGTGGCCAGGCCGCACGCAATGTCGAGCGTTTCGTTTATCAGTTGCAGCGCGAAGCACGGCGTTTCGATAAAGACGACATGTGATTCCTCGCGGCAAATAAAAAGGGCAGTCCTGAACGGACTGCCCTTTTTTATGCGCGTTGTTTTTTCAGCTCAAGGCCGGCCGCCACTAAGATCGGGGTTCGGCTTGTCGTTGTCGGTGTCCGGCCCGGACTCTACCGCAGACTCAGGCTGGGCATCGAACGGAGGTTCTCGCTCGGGAGCCGGCGCTTGCACAGGGTCCTGCACCATCTGCTCCTGCACCACCTGCTCGTCAACCCGAGGGTCAAGGGCAGCCACCAGGGGTGAACTGGACATGCTGTCCGGCATCGCCACGTGATGCAGCGGCGCGTCGTCGACCTGGTGCAGATTGGTGACGGCTTTCGGACGAATCCGCCATACCAGCACCAATGCAAAAAAGCTGAAGAACGCATACAGGCTCTGGCTGCCGAACAACTTCATCAATACACCAGCCAACAGTGGCCCGATACTCGCGCCGACGCCGTAGGTCACCAGCAACATCGCGGTCAGCGATACCCGACGATCACCTTCGACGTGGTCGTTGGAAAATGCCACCGCCAATGGATACAGGCAGAACTGCACCAGCGAACAGAGAAAGCCCACCACGAACAATACCTCCAGCGGCACCTGCGGGAGTATCGCCAGCGGCAACGCTGCCACCGCCAAAAACGCGGCAAAACAGCGAATCAGCAGCGCCCGGTCGTAACGGTCGGATAACCAGCCCAGCGGCCACTGCACGAGCAATCCGGCAAAAATACAGCTACCCATGAACAGACCGACCTGCTCTGTCGACAGCCCCTGCTGCGAGGCATACAAAGGCGCCAGACCGTAGAAGGAACCGATGATCAACCCGGCACCGAGCACCGTACTCAACGACTGCGGCACTCGCTTGATGAAGAAACGCGGCTCCATGGGCGCAGGATGCAATGGCGCCGGGTGAATCCGCCGGGTCAACGCCACCGGCACCAGACACAGCGCGAAACACAGGGCCACCAGCATCAGCAATTCCAGACCCAGACCCGGGTGCATGACCAGAATCAACTGACCGAGCACCAGCCCCAGGTACGAAGCAATCATGTAGCCACTGAATACCAATCCACGCTGGTTGGCGTCAGCCTGCTCGTTGAGCCAGCTCTCGATCACCATGTATTGGCACATCATGCCCAGACCGACGATGGTCCGCAGTACCAGCCACGCCGGCAGCCAGTCGACCAGCCCGTGACCCAGCACCGCCGCCCCGACAATCCCAGCGCACGCCGAGTACGCACGGATATGCCCGACCCGGGCGATCAACCGATGGCCGATCTTGCCGCCCAGCACCAGGCCGAAGTAGTTGGCCGCCATCAACGCACCGACCCACAAGCCGTCAACGTTGTCAGCCGCCAGGCGCAACGCCAGATAAGTAGAGAGAAGGCCCGAGCCGATCAACATCATCAGCGAGGCAAAATACAACGCTCGAAAGGATTTCCAGATTTGGCGCATCGGCGTTCCGAGCGGCTCCTTGCAGTAAAGACCGGTTACCAAAACGATAGCCCGGTGGCGACATTTCGTCAGGCCTGGGCTGCCAGAACACGCCGTTCCCAGGGAGTTATTTCATCAAAGAAGCTGGTCAACTCCATGGTCTTCGAAGCGATGTAGCCTTCGATGAACTCTTGTCCGAACAGTTCCCTGGCCAATTGGCTACCTTTCAGACGCTCGAGGGCCGCGTGCAAGGTACACGGCAGCGAAAGATTGTCCGGCACCTCGAACTCACCCTGAATTGCTTCGGTCGGCTCCAACTTGTGTTCGATGCCATGCAAACCCGCGGCCAGACTGGCGGCGATTGCCAGATACGGGTTGGCGTCGGCGCCCGGCAACCGGTTTTCGACCCGACGGGCAACCGCTGAGCTGGCGGGAATACGTAAGCCGGCGGCGCGATTGTCATGGGACCAGCAGGCGTTGTTCGGCGATGCGAAGGGATGAAAAAGGCGCTGGTAGGAGTTCACGTTGGGTGCAAACAGTGCAGTGAACTCAGCCATGCCCGCCTGTTGGCCGCCGATGAAATGGCGGAACATCGCGGTCGGCTGACCTTCGTCATCGCTGAACACATTCTTGCCGCTGCTGATGTCGACGATGCTTTGGTGAATGTGCATCGAACTGCCCGGGGTGTTCGCCAATGGCTTGGCCATGCACACGACCGTCAGGCCATGTTTAAGGGCCACTTCCTTGAGCAGGTGCTTGAACAGGAATGTCTGGTCGGCGAGCAGCAGCGGATCACCGTGCAGCAGGTTGATTTCGAACTGGCTGACTCCCATTTCGTGCATGAAAGTGTCACGCGGCAGCCCGAGCGCCGCCATGCATTTATAGACCTCGCTGAAGAACGGTCGCAGACCGTTGCTGGAACTGACGCTGAATGCCGATTGGCCATCCTCGCGACGGCCATCAAGACCCACCGGCGGCTGGAACGGTTGCGCCGGATCGGTGTTGGGGGCGAAGACAAAGAATTCCAGCTCAGTCGCCACCACCGGCGCCAGACCGCGCGCCGCGTAACGGGCGATGACCCTCTTGAGCTGACCTCGAGTCGACAGGTTGGAGCTTTCGCCACTCAGTTCGTCGGCGTCGCAGATCGCCAGGGCGCGCGGATCGTCACTCCACGGCAAGCAATGGATTTGGGTCGGTTCGGCAATCAGTGCGAGATCGCCGTCATCGCTGCCGTAAAACCGCGCAGCTGGATAACCACCCATGATGCATTGCAGCAGTACACCACGCGCCAGTTGCAAACGCCGACCTTCCAGGAAGCCCTCGGCGGTCATCACCTTGCCCCGTGGTACGCCGTTCAAATCCGGCGTTACACATTCAATCTCATCAATGCCCGTCAATCGCTGCGCGAGTGAACGCTGGCCATCGGTTGTCATGACGCAATCCTTGTTATTGTGCGAGCCGCGAACGGCGACCCGTACAAAATAGGCTTCGGCTGTTCGGAATATCAAGCAGCGTCAAACAAAAAGGCGCGTCACGGCAGGTAAAGGCTGAACACGCCGCCGCCCAATGGGCCGCCGTTGCGAATTTCGGTGCGACCTTCAACACCGTTGCGCTGATGCAGCGCGGCAATCCGATTGGCGAAATACAGGCCCAACCCGGTGCTGCCGCTGCTGTGATTGATGCCCTGCACGTAATCGGCCTGGCGTTCGAGCATTTCGGCTGGATAGCCGTCACCGTCATCGTTGATGCTCAATACCAGTTGCCCGGCCTCGTCGCTGACGGTGATCAGCAGAGATTCGCGAGCGTAACGAATGGCATTGTTGATGCAGTTACCCAGCACCGAGGCGATCAGCTCGCGATCAAAAAAACCTAGCGGGCTAAGCGGATCGACTTCAAACGTGGCAACGATGCCACGGCTGGCGAACACCTCCTGATGCGCCGCCAGTTGCGCCTCGATAAAGTCGTCAAGTTCGTGATACGCCGGCTGCACCGGCATCTGGTTGACACCGAGCTTGTACAGCCCGAGCAACTGCACCAGCATGCCGTTGAGGTGGGCGAACTCGAAATCGATCACGCCCTGCTCCGTGCTCTCGCGCTGCGCTTGCGGCAGGCGCGCCAGCCATTGACTGTGAGCCTGCATCAGCATAGCCAGGGAGTTTTTCATATCGTGGACGGTGGAGGCGATCACCGTGGAGAAATCGAGAGCCTGCTCGTCGTGGTTCATTCGCCAAACGCCTTGCTTTTCAGCTTCTGATATCGCGCAAAACGCGCGTCGGTGTCGGGCATCAGGCCGACCATTTTCAGGCACGCCCGACACTCTTCCAGCTCCGGCGAAGGCACACTGGTGTCGGTGCCATGCAGCAGTGACTGGGCCATGTTGAGCGCGATACTGATGTTCTTCGGTTGCATTTTCAGCGCTTTGCGGAACACGTCGCGGGCCTCCACCAGGTTACCGGTCTTGTAGACGCGCACGCCCTGACGGTTAAGGTCGGCAGCCGCGTTGCTGGAGCTGAGAATAGTCGGGTCATCGGTCAGTTTGGCGATGTCTTTCATCACCGCCGGATCGTCGCCGTAGATTTCTGCACAACTCTTGAGCATCGATGTACCCGCCTCGGCCTGGCCAAGCATCTGCAACTGTTTAGCCACCAACAGCGCGGCTTCGGGACTCATGAACTGCTCCATGCCGTCGAGACGCATCAGCGCTTGCTCGGTGAGCTTGTCGGCGGTCTCGGCATCGTTGAGCAGCAGGCTTGTGGCCTTCATCAAGCGTGCACGAATCTGCAGGCCCGGGTCGGTCGGGTTTTCCTTGGCCACGGCGCTGAGGGTGGTGTTGATCTCCAGCCGAGTACGCGTATCGAGACCTCGTTCGCTGCCCTTGCTGATCAATGCGTGGGCCAGACCGAGGTTGCTTTCCGGGTCTTTGAAACGTGACTGTGCACCTTGCGCAACGGCCTGGCGATAGGCGCGCGAAGCGGTGTCGAAATCTTCGTTGGTCATCGCCAGTTTGCCAAGCAATGCCTGCCGGCGCACGGCCAGCGGCGAAAGGCGGATGGCCTCCTCCAGCACCTGCTGTGCGCCCTTGGTGTCACCTTCGGCGACCAGCACGTCGGCCATGCCGTCATACAGCGCCGGCATCATCGGAAATACTTTCAGGGCTTTCTCATAGACGCCTTTAGCCTGCGCGACATGACCCCGTTTGAACAGCAACTTGCCCAAGCCGGCAAACGCCCAAGGCAATGGCCGGTCGGCAATGATGCTGTCATAGAGGCGCTCAAGCGCTTCGTTCTGATTCATGTCACGCAAGGCGTCGGCACGGTAACGCAGGCACAACGGCGAATAACGAATGTCCTGCTTGCACAGTGCGATGCACGCGTTGAGCACCTCGACGGGCTTACCACGGTCGAGCGCTTGCAGAATCGGTTTGAGCAACGTCTTGCGCTGCTCCAGACGCTCGAGGCGCTGGGCCAGGCCCGAACGGTTGAAGGGCTTTGTCAGATAAGCGTCCGGTTCGTGCTCCAGGGCACTGAGTACCATCGCCTGACTGGTCTCGGCGGTGACCATGACGAACACCGCTTCATGGCTGATGAGCTTTTCCAGCATCAGGTCTTCGAGCACCTGCTGGCCGTTTTTCTTGCCATCGCCAAGATGGAAATCCTGCAAGATGAAATCGTAGGACTTCTGCGCGCACATCTTCAGCGCTTGCTCACCGGTGTCGGCGGTGTCGACGTCCTTGACGCCAAGCTCACGCAGCATTGAACGAACGGAACTGCGGAAATCCGAGAAATCATCGACGATCAGAAAGCTCTTTTGGTGATACGACAGCATCGAAGATTTCCAGGCAATTGAAGTGAGGGCAATTTCAGGCGCGCAAATGATAGCTGGCGGCCAAATGCTATCAAGCGATTTCACGCGACTTTGAAGTCACCGATTGGGTTATCGGCCAGAAGTACCGTTCCCTGAAGGCAGTGCTTCAAGATTCCTCACTCAACGCCCCTCCCCGCTTGCACCTCTTTCCTGTTGGACCGCCCTCGCTTACATGAAAGTTGTCGGAAGCCTGAAGCTGGGCACAATCCTGTCAGAACTTTTCTACAGGCAAAACAAAACCCCAACTGCTTTCGCAATTGGGGTTTCGGAATTTAATCTTGACGATGACCTACTCTCACATGGGGAAACCCCACACTACCATCGGCGATGCATCGTTTCACTG
>NZ_CAXAPT010000010.1:0-259464 GCF_963970475.1 Pseudomonas sp. EA_5y_Pfl2_R50
CTGACGGCACGGCGTTCAACGCCACGTTCCGAGGTGCCTTCAAGGGCCAAAAGGGCGCGGTGACAGCGGTCGTTGCCACTCTGCGCGGTCGCCTCAAAGAGGTCGATCTCGGTGACTGGAAAGCCGGCGATCCGGCCGAGATCAAACACGCTGTTGCGGTCACGTACTACAAGCTCGAAATCGACGGGCGCCTGATGTACGAAATCGACATGGTCGCCGGCATTCAGGTGATCGACGGCACAGACCAACTGCTCGAAGTGCGCAACGCGCTCGGCCTGTAAGGAATAGATCCAGATGACTCAAGTAATCGCTAAAAACCTGCCGGCCTGGCTGTCGCTCACTGCTCTCGGTGCCGTCGTGACCCTGACCCGTCCAAGCCAAGCCAATAGCATCGACGTCGAGACGTTGAACCTGCGCAACCCGACGGTGCGTGAAGTGCGTGCGGCTGATCGTGCTGCCAACGGCGATGATGAACAGCGCGAACTGATGCTGTTCGCCGGTCTTGCCGAAGTCGGACTGAAGGATCTGGAAGGCCTCAAACTGACGGATTATCGCCGCGTGCAAACGGCGTATTCGCACCTGGTACCGAAAACCGATTATTCGGACTCGATGCCGGCGTGGTTGTCGCTGACCACCGACCAGGTACTGGTGACGCTCTCGTGTCCGAGTGAAATCAACGGCGTGACCGTCGACAAGTTGGCCTTGCGTTCGCCGACCGTGGGCGATGTGCGGGCGGCCAACCGTGAGGTGGGTGGCGACGATGAGCAGCGCGAGCTGGTGTTGTTTGCTGCGTTGTCCGGCGCGTCGGTAGCGGATCTGGAGGGGCTGAAGCTGGTGGATTTTAACCGCTTGCAGGCCGGCTATTTTCGCATGGACAACGACGACGGGCTTTAACCCCAACGTTATCAAGTCGGCGGCGAAACGTCTGGCGGCGGAAACCGGATTTTCCGCCGCTGAAATCCAGTCGATGCCGTTTGCGGAAATGGTGTGGTGGCTCACGGATTGAGTCGCCATCGGTAGTGCTTGGCACATGGGGGCCATGACATGGCAAACAAACTCGCCCTCGGGCTGGTGATCGGCGGCGCCGTCAGTTCCACGGTCGGTGCCGCGTTCAAGGACGTGACCGGGCGCATCAAGCGCCTTGAGGCAGAAGGCAACAAAGCGCGGGTGCTGCAGCGCACGATTGGCGACACCATCCGCCTGCGCGAAGAATGGAAAAAGGCTCACGACACCGGCGCGGCCGGTGCGTCCAAGTTACTCAACCGTTTGAACTCAAACCTCGACAGCCTGAAAAAGCAGGGGATCGAGGTCGGCCGGCTGGAAAAAGCCTATCGCTCGATGGGGCAGACGGCCAACAAGGCCGAGCTGAAAGCCAAGGGGCATCAGCAGATTGGTTCTGGCGTAAAGGGCATGAAGGGCGCCGTCGGTGCGGCGGTGGTCGGTGTCGGTGCCATGGCGGTACCGGCCAAGGTCAGCGCGGATTTTGGCGCGATTGTCCGTGACATCGCGATCAAGGCCGGCATTGCCAATAAGCCGCAAGAACAGGAGATGTCGCGCAAGATCATCGACACGTCACGCGACACCGGCATGGCGCGCAACGATGTGGCCGACGTGGTCAATCAGTTGGTCGGCGCCGGTATGGACTTGAGCAAGGCGCTGGAATACGCGCCTGTCGCGGCCAAGTTTGTCGTGGGGCAGGGATCCAGCGGCGTCGACACGGCGAAGATGATCAACGCCCTGGGGCAGAACGCCAAAATCACCGACCCCAAGCAAATGCAGCAGGCGCTGGAGGCGATTGCCTACCAAGGGCAGGCTGGCAGCTTTGAAGCGACCGACATGGCCAAGTGGTTTCCGGAGCTGTTGGCCAACATGGCCAGCAACGGCATCACTGGCCTGGATGCGGTGACGCAATTGGGCGCCATGTTGCAGGTTCAGATGAAGCAGGCCGGCAGTTCGGACGAAGCGGCCAACAACCTGAAAAACTGGATGGGCAAAATCGGTTCGACCGATACGGTCAAGGCTTACGAAAAAGCCGGGATTGATTACAAGGGATCGATGCAGACCGGTTTGCAAAACGGTATGTCCACGCTTGAGACCAGCATGGCGCTGGCTCAGAAATACATTCAGGCGACCGATCCGAAGCGTGCGGCGAAAATGGCTGAGGCCACGGCAAAAATCAGCGAGCAAGCCGATCCTGAAAAAGCCAAGGCCATGATGGCTTCGCTGGAAGAATCCTTGCGTACTGGCGACCTGTTCGCCGACATGCAAGTTAAGGCCGCACTGTCGGCCTACATGCAGAACAAGGCGCTGTACAGCCAGCTCAAAAACGATTCGCGTGACGCCACCGGGATCCTCGACAAGAACCTCGCCGAGCGGCGCGAGACGTCATCGCAGAAATGGGCGGAAATGGCCCAGTCAATGGACGACGCCATGCGCAGCATCGGCGATGCCTTGCGCCCGGTGACGGACACCGTGGCCGCGTCGTTGACCAAGGTTACTAAAGGCATTACTTCGTTGACGGATAGTGCGCCCGGGGTGGTTGCCGGTATCGCCACGGTCGGGGCGGGGCTGATCGCCTTAAAAGGTATCTTCAGCACGATCAAGATCGGCAAGGGGTTGCTAAACCTTGCGCGTGGGTCGCGCGGTGGCAGGAATGGGAGCGAAACCCCAAATAAAAACCCGGGAGAACTTGATCTGGTAGCGACTGGCCTGGATGTTGTTTCGCGGGTGAAGGAAGCGGCAACAGGCGGTGGCCTTGGTACTGACAGTGGCGCAGGTAACGACGGCGTCAAGAAGGTTTTCGTCGTCAATGCCGGCGCTATGGGTGGCGGTGTGGATGCGTCGGGCGAATCGCGTCGACGTGGGCGTGGGTCAAGGCGCAGCGCTCGGCGCCGGTCATTGCCGAGTTCGAGAGGTCCTCGCCCGTCTGTGCCTCGTCCACCTGTTCCGGCTCCGCGTCCCCCTGTTTCGATCCCATCGCCATCAGTCCCTTCCGTTCCAAGTGGGGCGTTGTCCAAGCTCGGTGTCGTCGCAGGAACCGTCGGTAAGGTCGGCAAAGCGGCCAAGGTCATTCCTGGCGGCACGCTGCTGGAGTCCGGCGCGATGGCTTTTGAAACCTTTCAAAACGCCAAGACCAAGGACGAAAAAGCCGAAGGTTACGGTTCGGCCGCTGGCAATCTGGCCGGCACCATGGCCGGTGCTGCAGCGGGCGCGGCTATTGGTTCGGTGGTGCCGATTATCGGCACCGCTATCGGCGGCATGATCGGTGCTTACCTGGGCAGTCAGGGCGGTGCGGCGCTGGGCGGATCGTTGGGTAAATCGCTGTTCGGTGGCGAGGATGAAAAGCCCGAACAAACGGCAAAGGCGCCGGTGCCAGTCACGCCGCTCATGATGGCGTCAGCGGCGCAGCAAGGCCCGGTGCTGGGGGATGTCGCGCGCTCGATGGCGGTGACGGCGCCGCTCAAGTCGGCGGCGCTGGCTATCCAGCCCAAGGAGCCGGCGAAGGCGGAGCCGACCAAGGTGGATCAGCAGTTTCAGTATTCACTGAGCATGCCGGTAACCGTGCAGGGCGATGTCAAAGACCCGCAAACCTTGGCGCAGGATTTGATGCCGCACATGCAACGAATGATGGCGGACGCGGCGAAGAGTAACGCTGCCAAGCTGTACGACGAACCCCATGTCTAAGGAGGTTTCATGGCTTACATGGAGCAGATGCAATCAAGTCTGAAGTATCTGGTGGAGGCGGCGGAAACCGGGCGGCGTAGCGCGGATGGCATGCTGAGCCCGGTCAACGGTGCGATCCGCGAGCTGACCGGTGCCGCGTCCGAGCTGGAGAATATCCCGTTTGTCGGGCCGGCTATCGGCGCCAAGCTTCAGCGGGTTATGCGCGGCGTCGACGCGGCTCAAGCCAAGGTCGGTCAGGTGGTGGCGGTGTACGGCCGCGCCACTCGGGCGGCCGCCGAGGTGCAGGAACGGTTAGGGACGTTGGAGGAACAGGCGGGCAAGGCGGCCACGGCGATCAACAACGTCGCCGGCAAAGTCAGCCCGGCGCTGGCCAACATCGTGCCCACCAGTTCCTTTGCTGGGGAGGCCACGCCGGCGCCGGAGGCGGTGAAGCCGTTCCCGCATCTGATGATCATTCAGCCGCGCGATCCGAAGATTGAGCCGTATTACTTCAACCTGGACACGGCCGCTTTCGACGAGCTGAGTCGTTCGACCGAATTCCGCTGGGCTTCGCAGGAGCGGCTGACGCGCCGGCCGGCGAAGCAGGCCATCGGTATGGGGGATGAAAAGTTGACGCTCAAGGGCACGATCTATCCGGGCTTCAAAGGCGGTTTAAAGCAGCTCGACACGCTGCGTTCCATCGGGGCCAGGCTGCAACCGCTGACCCTGACCACGGGCTATGGCGAGGTGATCGGGACGTGGTGCCTGAAAAACATCAACGAGGAACAGTCCGCGCTGCTGCACGGCGGGATTGCTCGCAAACAGGGTTTCACTTTGGAGTTTGAGCGCTATGGCGACGACATGCAGGACGTCTGATGGCGACATGCTCGATGTTATTTGCAACAACGTTTACGGCCATCTGAATGGCAGTGTCGAGGCCGTGCTCGATGCCAATCAGGGGCTGGCGGATGAGCCTCAGCCGTTCCGGTCGGGCGTGATTATCGTCCTGCCGGATCTGCCGAGTCCGACCAGTGAGGGCATCAGTTTGTGGGATTAATTTTGGCCGATGCCCAGTGACGCGTTGTTTTTCTAACCCGCCTTGTGCGGGTTTTTTATTGGAAAAAATCCATGACTCCGATGTTTCGAATCGTCGCCGATGGCACCGATGTCACGGCCAAGATCAATGATCGGCTGTTGTTACTGCGTACCTCTGACAAGCCGGGCATGGAGTCCGACGAGTTTGAGTTGCGTATCGACGACCGTGATGGGCAAGTGCAATTGCCCCGGCGTGGCAGCGCAATCGAGATCTACCTGGGCTATGCCGAAAGGACCTTGACGCGTATGGGCAGTTACACCGTCGACACGGTCGAGGTGTCAGGCCCGCCGAACACGATCATGATCAAGGGCAAGGCCAGCGACATGCGTGGCAGTGGTAAAACCATCCGTAGCGGGAGCTGGGAAGGCGTGCCGCTGTCGAAGATCGTGGCTGACGTAGCCGCGCGCAATGGCTGGACGCCGGTGTGTCCGGTGTCGACCAAGGTCGCTCGGGTCGACCAGCTCAACGAGTCCGATTTCAATTTCATCACGCGTCTGGCCAAGCAGTACGACTGCACGGCCAAGGTCGCTGACGGCAAGCTTTTGGTGATGCCCCGCCAAGGTGGTCAGACTGCCAGCGGCAAAGCATTTGGCGCTATCACGCTGACCCGCAGTGACCTTAGCCGCTGGCAATTCAGTCTCGGTGATCGCAACTCACACAAGGCGGTGGCGACCAAGCATCAGGACAAAAAGAACGGCAAGTTGGCGGTGGTCACCATCGACAACGACGATGCGCCGGACGGGCTGCCGGCAGTGCATACCGACCGCCATATCTACCCAGACAAGGGCGCTGCTGAAGCGGCCGCCAAGGCCCGTCTTTCCGCGTTCAACCGCTCGACCGCCGATGTGCGGCTTGAGATGCCCGGTCGCACGGACATCTTCGCCGAGCGTCCCATCATCGCTCAGGGTTTCAAGGTAGGGCTTGATGGTGAATACCTGGCGGATTCGGTCGAGCAGGTATTCACCCAGTCGGGCTGGTCCACCACGGTCGAATGCAATGCTGGCAAAGCCGGTAAATCCAAGAGCAAGAAAAAGAAAGGGCCAAAACCACCCCTCAAGGTGGTGAACATCGAGAAGCAATAGCCGCATCCCATCGCCGCCTGAGTGCGGCTTTTTTACGTCTGGAGTTTGTATGTCCATCACTGAACAACAGCTGCAAAGCATCATGCCTAACGCCCGCCGCCAAGCGGGCGTTTTTGTTCCTGTCCTGAATACAGCAATGCAGCGCTACCAAATCGTCGGTAGAAAGCGCGTTGCCGCATTCATCGCCCAGCTCGGCCATGAGTCGGGACAGCTGCGCTACGTTCGCGAGATCTGGGGACCGACCCCGGCTCAAGCGAAATATGAGGGGCGAGCAGATCTGGGCAATACCCAACCCGGTGATGGTTCGAAATATCGTGGCCGGGGCCTGATCCAGATTACAGGCCGGGCGAACTATATCGCGTGCGGCGAGGCGCTAGGCCTCGACCTGATCACTCAGCCGGAGCTGCTGGAACTGCCCCAATACGCAGCCATGTCAGCAGCGTGGTTCTGGAAGCAGAACGGGCTGAACGATTTGGCTGACCGAGACCAGTTCAACACCATCACCCGCCGTATTAATGGCGGTCTGAATGGTTTACAGGATCGACTGGAGATCTGGTCGCGAGCGCGGGCGGTGCTGGTGTGATCGCTGTCCCGTGGAAAACAGTCGGCGTGCTTACGCTGGTACTGATCGGCATTGGCAGTGCTTGGCGGTTTCAGGACTGGCGGTACGGGCGGCAACTGGCCGAGCAGGAGCGGTTGAATGCCGAAACCCTGAATCAACTGAGCCAGGCCGCGGCCGCTGCGCAGAAGGCTGAGCAGGATAGGCGCCTCGCGCTTGAGCAACGGCTGGCGGCCAGTGAGCAAACCCACTTCGAGAAAATGACCGATGCTAAAAATAACCAAGATCGCCTGCGTGATCGCCTTGCCACTTCTGATCTTCGGCTGTCAGTCCTCCTCGACGCAGGTTCAGCCGGTGGCTGTTCAGTGCCTGCCACCGCCGGCGCCGGCGGCGTGGATCATGCAACAGTACGCGCCCGACTTGACCCAGCGCATGCTCAACGAATTATCGCCATTACCGACACCGGCGACCGGGGGCTGATCGCGCTGCAGGCTTGTCAAGCATACGTGAGGGCAGTTAGCTATTCCGATCCCGCGCATCCCTGAGAAGGCGCTGATTTTCTTGGAAGAGATGGTCTCTCTGATGCGACACGTCAGCGAATCTGCGTTTTTCGCTCAGCAAATCTCCCTCGGCGTATTGAAGCTTTGCCCTGAGGGAATTTCTCTCTTGCGCTAACGCATCGTTGTCTCGAACCATTCGGTCAATATTTGCCAGTGCGCGGTTGAGATTCAAGGTGAGCGCCTCGAATTCATTCTCATACATCCGCAACTGATGCCGGCAGGTTTCGAGCGAATTCGGGGTGCCGAGCCAATCGTCGGTGTCTTCTATGTAGAGGGGGTCCACTGGTATGCCTTGCTGAATACTGTTTGCATGTACAGTAATCGAGGCAATACCAGCGGGCCAGTGTAAGGCGACGAGCTGTCAGTCAGGCGTCAACAAAACGGCGAGCGTCATTTTGATGAATTCCTCATTCCGATCTATTGCACTCAGCGACTCGCGAACGTTTTCCGCGACGTCGGCGGATCCGCGCTGTTCCACCCAGAGGGTGAGCTCCATGATGGCTGCCTCTAGGGCGAGCTGGTTTTCGTTGATCTTGGCGAGCAGGGAAGGGAGCAGATCAGAGTTGGACATTGCGGTTTCCTCCGTGAAAGAACCCAGCGTAGCACCGTGTTACATGAGGAGTGTTGTAAGTTCGGCAGGACGCCGGAGAGGGGAGTTAAAAGCTCTTAGTTATGGAACGCATCCAGAATAGTTATGGAACACTTCCTGATGTCAGCAGAATTTCTTGAATGCCAGAAACGACAAAGCCCTGAATAATCAGGGCTTTGTTGTACATAAGATGGCGGAGGCGATGGGATTCGAACTCATGGACCTGTTACAGTCGACGGTTTTCAAGACCGTTGCCTTAAACCACTCGGCCACACCTCCGTTTGCGTTGCGGGCGCCATAATACCTGAATGAAACACACTGTCAAACTCTGTGCATGGCTTGTTACAGAGCGTCTGTTATGATCTTTGCGACTGAACGTTTCAAACCAACAGGAGTGTCGCCATGCGCGAACAGGATTACGCAGTTAATAACAGCGTGCAGGCTGAGCAGCTAGAGGTTAGCCGCGTCCTGCGCAACACTTACGGTCTACTGGCCCTGACCCTCGCATTCAGCGGCGTGATGGCTTTCGTGGCCCAGCAGATGCGGGTTGGCTATCCGAACATTTTCGTGGTGCTGATCGGCTTCTACGGGCTGTTCTTCCTCACCAACAAACTCCGTGATTCCGCGTGGGGCCTGGTGTCCGCGTTTGCGTTGACCGGTTTCATGGGCTTCCTGCTCGGCCCGATCCTCAACCGTTACCTGGGCATGCAGGGCGGGGCTGAAGTGGTCAGCTCGGCCTTCGCGATGACGGCACTGGTATTCGGTGGTCTGTCGGCTTACGTGCTGATCACCCGCAAGGACATGAGCTTCCTCGGTGGCTTCATCACCGCCGGTTTCTTCGTTCTGCTGGGTGCAACGCTGGCGAGCTTCTTCTTCCAGGTCAGCGGTCTGCAACTGGCGATCAGCGCAGGTTTCGTGCTGTTCTCGTCGGTGTGCATACTGTTCCAGACCAGCGCCATCATTCATGGCGGCGAGCGTAACTACATCATGGCGACCATCAGCCTGTATGTATCGATCTACAACCTGTTCGTCAGCTTGTTGCAGATCTTCGGCATCATGAGCCGCGACGACTGATTGCAATCACCGTTTCAGCAAAAAACCCGCTTCGGCGGGTTTTTTGTTGTCCGCTGAAAAAAGCGATAGTGGCCTTTTACTTTTAAATTGATCTGAAAATAGTGGCGTCTTCGCGGAAATCGCCTACACCTGTAACCAAGGATGAACAGCAAGTCTCATCGACAGGAGTCGGTATGCACATTCCCTCGCGAATCCCCTGACCTCTGAATGGCTGAAACCTGCTCGCCAGGCCTGTTTGTCGCGGCCTTTTCGTGTGCTCGTTCGCCGCACAAAACCAAGGAGGTGCCCCACCCAAAAGCAGATGCCACCGTGAACCCGCCCGGCCATTGAACCGGGGAACCCTGATATCAAAAAAATAATGGAGGCCCTGTTGCCAGGGTATGAGACCTGAGCCATGGCAGGCGTTGTCCCAATCAAGGAGATCATCGATGAACCAGCCTCAAGGAAAACTCACCGCATTAACGCTCACCACCGCGCTGTTCAGTGCGTCGAGCTTCGCCGGCGTCTATCCGGATTTCGGCTATCCACCCCCCAGCAGTCAATACTCCGGTCCGTTGTTCGAGTTGAGCCAGAATTACCCCGTGAAACCGCCGCAGACACCGCTGCCGGGGTTCTTCAAAAAACTGCCGACCAAGCCGAACAACGACTTTGAAACCTGGCGCGCCTACATGGAGGACGTGAAAGCCTACTGCCTCGAAGGTAACGTCGAAGTCGATTGGAATGTGCAGAAGAACAAGCTGCGCCAGTGGTATCACATGCCGTGGCAGCACTACGGCCCGCTCGGCCGCGAAGGCATTCATGGCCTGACCAAGGAAGCGCAGATCCAGGTCAAGCAACTTGCCGCCACGCAAACCGCCACAGGTCAGACCTACGCGGTGGGCATCTACAACGACATCGGTGCCTACACCATCGGCCAGGTCTGGAAAGACCCGAACAATCCTGACCCAAAATACACCTCCGCCCCCAACAGCTTCCCTGACGGCACCGTCGTCTGCAAAGCGTTGTTCGCGGATATCGACCGCAGCACCGTGCCGTTTCTGGTCAACCCGGTGCTGTGGAAGGGCTACATCACCGAAACCTTTACCTCGGCCAATCGCAAGGTCAAGGATGTCGCATTGATCCAGATGGACTTCGCTGTGCGCGACGCGCGCATGAGCGACACCGGCTGGATCTTCGGCACCTTCCAGTACAACGGTGAGAAAACCGGCAAGCCGGGCTGGGACAACCTCGTGCCCGTGGGGATCATGTGGGGCAACGATCCGAAAGAAACCGGCAATGACTTCACCAACCCGCAACCGACGCAGACCCGGATCAACCCTGCGTTGCAACAGACGGCCATCAACGCCAATGCCAAAGAGCTGCCACCCACCCATCTGGGCTGGAACGGTCGACTCAACGGCCCGGTGGACAACCCCAACAGCTCCTGCCTGAGCTGCCACGCGACCGCCGAAACGCCGCAAGTGGCGATCATGAACCCGACGTTCCAGGCCAATGCGCCGAAGCCGGGCTCGCCTGAATGGATGAAATGGTTCCAGAACATCCCGGCGGGCCATGCGTTTACACCGGGCACTCAAAGCACCGACTACAGCCTGCAACTGTCGGGTGGTCTGATTAACTACTTTGACTGGAAATGCGACATGAGCGGTGTCTATGTCAACGGCCAGAATGCGTGCAGCAAACCGTCGGACACCCAGCTGAAAATGCTCAAGTCCACCAACAACGCCACGCCGCAGCCAATGCAGAAAGTCATTCGTGACCCGAGCCTGCAACAATTGCTGGAGTAAAAACTGAAAAGCCTGCGCACGTTTCGGCGTGCGCAGGCTTTTGTTCAGTTGATCACGATGCTGCCGTCAGTCTGTTGTTTATAGACGGTGTAGGGCAGTAACAGCGTATCGAGTGCCCCGGACACCACGGCATCGATCAATACCACAGGAATCGCGGCGTTTTTGTAATCGTCGGCATCAACGCCTTTGGCCAGAGGCGCATGCAGGCTGCAAAAATCATAGGCGAGGCCGCTGTAGACTCTGGGCACCGCCCCGCAATAACTCTTCTGTTCCTTGAGACTGTCCACCGCGACCTGATCATCGCGCATCACGGTCTGTACCGTTCCGCAACCGACCAGTGTCAACGCGGCCAGCACCATTGCCTGAATTCTCATCACCGCCAATCCTTCGCCGGAAAAACCTCAATCTACGTGGAAAGTGCAGAAAAAGCACTCAGGCCATTGGAGGTAAACGACGCTTGACCGGGGTCTTCTTGACGATGGCAGTATTGGTTTCCGCCAAGGTGTTGAGGCGGTCGAGCAGGGTGTCCAGTTGTTCCATCGAGCGCACGTGCAAGCGGGCGATGAAGCAGTCTTCGCCGGTCACCTTGTCGCATTCGGTGAACTCCGGAATCGCAAGGATCTGCCGTTCCACTTCCTGCAATTGCCCTGGCAGTGGCCGCACCCGAACAATCGCCTGCAATTGATAACCGAAACATTTCGGATCGATCTCGACGGTGTAGCCCTTGAGCACACCGCGTTCCTCCAGCCGACGCAAGCGCTCGGCCACGCTCGGTGATGACAGTCCGCTGATCTGCGCCAGGGCCTTGAGCGAGCGCCGCGAATCCTCCATCAACGCGCCGATGAGGAGCTGGTCAATATCGTCAGTCATGGCAAATCTCCAGCGTTAGGCGAATCACGGAAACCACCCTCGATAAAAAAGGCAGATGCCGAGTTTAGCCTGCTTTTTGCGCTGGAGTGCCTAGCAGCTCGCTTGGCATACTTTTGCTCACTTGCTGAGGAGATTGATGATGGACAAAACACTCCGTCGCGGCTCATTTGAAATGACCGCGGCCATGCTGATATCCGGGACGATTGGCTGGTTTGTGCTGGTGTCCGGGCAACCGGTGCTCGATGTGGTGTTCTGGCGCTGCGTATTCGGTGCCGGCACCTTGCTATTGATTTGCGCGGCGTTCGGCTTCCTGCGGCCAGGGATTCTCACGCGCACAACGTTCCTGCTGGCGGTGCTCAGCGGGGCGGCCATCGTCGGTAACTGGGTGCTGTTGTTCGGCTCTTATTCGCGGGCTTCGATTGCCATCGGCACGGCGGTGTACAACGTGCAGCCATTCATGCTGGTGGGCCTGGCGGCATTGTTTCTCGGCGAAAAAATCACCTTGCAGAAGCTGTTCTGGCTGGCGATTTCGTTCATGGGCATGCTGGCTATCGTCAGCGCCCACGGCACTCAGGGCGAGAGCGGTAGTGATTACCTGGTGGGAATCGCCCTGGCGTTGGGCGCGGCGTTGCTCTATGCGATTGCGGCATTGATCATCAAGCGCCTGACCGGCACGCCGCCGCACTTGATCGCTTTGATCCAGGTCTGCACCGGCGTGCTTCTGCTAGCGCCGTTTGCGCACTTTTCCGCGCTGCCGCAAGCGCCTGGTGCCTGGGCCAGTCTGATCACCCTGGGCATCGTTCACACCGGTTTGATGTACGTGCTGCTGTACGGCGCGATCCAGAAATTACCGACGGCATTGACCGGCGCACTGTCATTCATCTACCCGATTGCGGCGATCTTCGTTGACTGGTTTGCCTTTGGCCACCGTCTGGAACTCCTGCAATGGCTGGGCGTGGCGGCGATCCTCGTGGCCGCCGCCGGGATGCAACAGGGTTGGGGTTTCAGACCCCGAGCCGAAGTTGTTGCACGGCCCTAGCTGCCCTTGAACACAGTCTTGAACAGGTCTTTCAACTGTTGGTTGCCGGCATCGACCAGGTGGTTGTCATCGAAGTACAGCGGCACACCGTTTCTTGAGCCCATGCAGTTGCCGCCGGGGCAAAGGGCGGGCGTCGGGTCGATCACCGTGGCGTGGCAACGCTTGGCCGCCGCTTCGATGGTGAAGTTGGCGAGCCGATTGCGTTTCTCATAGTCGGCCAGCGGAATCGAGATGTCGGCGGCGTGGCGGAACAGGCGCTGATTGAGATTGAGGCCTTTGTAGACGCTGAACGGCATTTCCGGAATCGGCCGGACGATATAGACCGGGTGATTTTGCGCGATCTCGCAGACGGTTTTGCTGTATTCGGCAATGTACGCATTGATGAATGCCGCATCGCCAGGCTGTGGGTTGTCAGCAAAGTGAATGCGGTAATTGTTGTTTCGCCCCGGATCGGCGTACAGTGCCGCGCGGCTGAACAACACGACCGGGACGCCGGGATATTCGGTTTTCAGCACTTTGAGTTTGGCATCGTTGAAGGCGCGGCATTTGTTCTGGAGATCCTTGTCGCGCATTTCAAAGTCCTGCAGCGCCGGACAACCGCCGCGCGACCAGGACAGCGCGGCGTTGGGATTGCTGATCTGCACGGCGGCGGCTGTCGATTGTGCATGACTGTCGCCGAACAGAATCACCGAAACTTCACCCGTGCCCAGCTTGCAATCTGCCGCTGCGTAGTTATTCGGGTAGCACTCTTGCGAATACAGTTTGCTGGTGTACGCCGGTTGTCCCGCATCGACGAAGGCCAACCGTGCCTCGGGGTATTTTTTCACCAGCGAAGCGGTTGCGGCGGACAGCGCGATCACCCCGACGACCAGCGAGGCAAATTTGAACAGGGTTTTCGGCGCGCTGGTCATTCGCGCCACTTTCGCCTCCACGAAGTAGTACGACAGCCCCCCAAGCGTGAACGAGAGCAAGAGCGCGCCCGCCACATGCGGCCAACTGCCGAGTAAACCGCACAGATACAACAGCACCACCAGCGGCCAATGCCACAGGTATACCGAGTAGGAAATCGTGCCGATAAATTGCAGGGTTTGACTGCGGCTGAAAATCGACTGGCTGTTGCTGTAGATCACCAGCATCGTCCCGATCACCGGCACCAATGCCAGGTAGCCCGGCCAGAGATCGTCCTCCGAGAACACCATCACGCTGACCAGGATCGCTATAAGTCCCGCGACTTCAAAGCTCAGGCGGGTGCGCCGGCCCAGGGTCAGCGGAAACAGAAACACCAGGCCGCCGGCGATCATTTCCCACGCGCGGGTCGGCAGCATGTAAAACGCAAAGACCGGATGGGTTTTGCTCAGCCAGGCTGAAGCTGCGAGGGAAATGGCCGCCAGTGCGAGCAGGGCGATCTTGCTTCGGTGCGCGCCGAGGACGCGGTACAGCCCCATTACCAGAACGGGATAGAGCACGTAGAACTGCCACTCCACCGACAGCGACCAGGTGTGCAGCAACCAGTTTTCGTGGAGGGGCGCGTCGAAGTAGTTGCCGTCTTTGGCGAAGAGGAAATTGGAGCTGAACAGCAGGCTGCTTTTGATCGTGCGGATCGACTCGCGAAAGTCATCCAGCGGCAGGTAGACGTAACCGAAGATCAGCAGCGCCACGCACAGGGTCGCCAGCGCCGGGATGATGCGTCGCGCTCGCGACGCATAGAAACCGGGCAGGGAAAACCGCTGTTGGTGCAGGCCGCTGAAGATGATGCCGGTCATCAGGAAACCGGAGATGACGAAAAACACATCGACACCGGCAAATCCGCCTGCGAAACCCGCAATCCTGAAGTGAAACAGCACCACCGAGAGCACGGCGAGTGCGCGTAACGCGTTGATATTCTTCCTGAACTGCATCTAGGCATCCATGTCACGTCCATTGCGAAGGCGCATTGTAGTGATCATGTCGGCTTTGTTACATGGATATTATTGCCCTGCGCTTCAGATGTTCCAGCGGGGTGCGGTTTTTGCCAGACGCTGGCGCATTTCGCCGATGTTCGCTGCCAGTTGCCGCGTCAGTAGACGATAACCGTCCAGCGCGCTGTACACCGGCGCATCGAGGCTGGCGTCGGGTAAATCCAGCGGACGATCCAGACGTTGCACCGCACCGGTTTTCAGTGCCCGCGCCATGCCGATCAGTTGCACGCGAATCTGCCGGTGCTCGGCTTTCAAGGCGGTTTGCAGGTGGTTCATGGCTTCGGGATCGTTGCTGTCGGGTCGGGTGTTGCCGAGGATTTCGAGGGTGCTGATGCACATGCGCAGATTGCGCTGGATCGCATCCAGTTCGGTCATGGAGATCTTCACTTCCTTGGACACCGACGGCATCAGCGAACGCAGTTGCACCATCACCGCCCCCAGGCGCCCCATCAGCCTCAAGTGTTCATCGGCCCCGACCGGTTCGCCGCTGATGATGCGCCCGTATACCGTGGCGCAATCGCGCAGGGCATCGGCGAGGTTGTAGCGCCACGAATACACGGCGTACAGCGGCAAGGCGAAAGAAAAGGCCAAGGCCAGCGCGATGCCGATGAGGATATCGACGCCGCGCCACAAACCATCGGTGATCGGGTTGTCGCCATGCCCGGCGACGATGAACACGGTGATCGCCGAGAGCAGGGCGGTGTAACCACCCTTGCCGATGGCGTGATAGGAGAAGAATCCGCACACCACCGCCATCGCAAAGTACGTCAGCCACGGCATGCCGAGCCACGCGTGTTGCGCCACCAGCAACAAACCGACGCCGGCACCGATGAGGGTGCCGGTGGCGCGTTCGGCGGCCTTCTTGCCGATGTTGCCGTGGTGCTGCAAGCCGCCAATCACCACCAGCATGGTCACCGAGGCCCATTCGCCATGGGGCAGGTTGATGCCGGTGGTCAACAGAATCGTCGCCAGCAACCCCAGTGCCACCCGCACCGCGTGAATCAGGCGGGCGTGGCGGTAGCGCCGATACGGATCCAGCAGCGGACGCAGGATGCGCTGTAACAGCGGTGGCATTCGGTGGCGGCTGAACGTACTCAGTGCAAAGTCCTCGTCAGAAGATGTAGTCGGTGGTCAGGAAGCTCGAATCACGCCCGCGAATGATCTCGCTGATCAGATCCTTGTTGCTGTCCTGGAACTTGGTCGCGACCAGCGTGCGGATGGAAAACACCCGCAACGCATCGTGTACCGACAGCGTGCCTTCGGCGGAGTTCTTGCGCCCGTTGAACGGGTAAGTGTCCGGGCCGCGCTGGCATTGGGCATTGAGATTGATCCGTCCGACCTGGTTGGCGAACGTGTCGACCAGTCGGCCCACGGCCACCGGGTTGGTGCCGAAGATGCTCAACTGCTGGCCGAAATCCGACTCCAGCACGTAATCGATCACGGTATCGAGATGACGGTAGGGCACGATCGGCACGACCGGGCCGAACTGTTCTTCCTGATAGACGCGCATCTGCGGATTCACGGGGTACAGCACCGCCGGATAAAAAAACGACTCGCGGGATTCGCCACCGTCCGGGTTGACCACTTCGGCCCCCTTGCTGCGCGCATCCGCGACCAGCCCGTGCAGATAATCGACCTTGCCCGACTCAGGCAGCGGCGTCAGCGACACACCGCTGTCCCACGGCATGCCCGGTTTCAGCGTGGCCAGTCTGGCGTTGAATTTCTCGATGAAACTGTCCACGACATCTTCATGGACAAAGAGGATTTTCAGCGCGGTGCAGCGCTGGCCGTTGAACGACAGCGAACCGGTCACCGCCTCGCTGACGGCGTTGTCCAGATCGACTTCCGGCAAGACGATGCCCGGGTTTTTCGCGTCCAGACCCAGCGCTGCGCGCAAGCGGTGCGGTTTGGGGTGCAGCTTCTTCAGGTCACTGGCGGCCTTGTTGGTGCCGATGAAGGCGAAGATGTCGATCTTGCCGCTGGCCATCAGCGCGCTGACGGTTTCGCGGCCGCTGCCGTAGATGACGTTGATCACGCCGGTGGGGAAGCTGTCGCGGAACGCCTCGAGCAACGGGCGGATCAGCAGCACGCCGAGCTTGGCCGGTTTGAACACCACGGTGTTGCCCATGATCAGCGCCGGAATCAGCGTGGTGAACGTCTCGTTCAGCGGGTAGTTGTAAGGGCCCATGCACAGGGCGACGCCGAGCGGCACACGACGGATCTGGCCGAGGGTGTCCTGTTCCAGCTCGAAACGGCTGGAGCGGCGGTCGAGTTCCTTGAGCGCATTGATGGTGTCGACGATGTAGTCGCAGGTGCGGTCGAACTCTTTTTCCGAGTCTTTGAGGTTCTTGCCGATTTCCCACATCAGCAACTTCACCACGGCATCGCGCTGCTGGCGCATGCGGCCGAGGAAGGCTTCGACGTGCTGGATGCGTTCGGCCACGCGCATGGTCGGCCACAGGCCCTGACCACGGTCATAGGCGCGCACGGCGGCGTCGAGGGCGGTGAGGGCAGTGTCCGCATCGAGCAGCGGCGTGCTGCCGAGGATCACTTGTTCGTCACCGTTTTCGCCGTGCAGACAGACCGGGCTGCGCACGGTGGCGAGCGGGCCGTCCCAGCGGCGCAAGTGACCGTCGACGAGGTATTCACGTTGCTCGACCTGGCCGTCGAGGCGGTATTTTTCCGGGATGTCGCTGACAGAAGGGAACAGATTGCCCAGGAAGTTTGCTGTGGTCATGTCGCTACCCCGTGTTGATGTCCGTATGCAGACCAAAAAGTCTCTACAGGTTATACGCCTGAATGCGTCGAAATTTAAACCCGCAAATGTCACCCGAATGTCACGCAAAGGCGCGAAGCAGGGCTTCAGCAGGCATACCCGATTCATGGTGGGAGCGGGCTTGCTCGCGAAGGCGGCGTGCCGGACGACATCAGTATTGAATGATCAGCCCTCTTCGGGAGCGAGCCCCCTCCCACAGTGGAATTTTGCTGTTCCGAATGTTCCTTGCTGGCCCCTGAAGCCCCCATCCCTGTCCCGCAATGCCCTCAACCCGCCGACGCCGCTGCCTTAAGGTGTGACCACAACAATCAGCGAGGCCGTTATGCGGGCAATCCCTCTGACTCTACTGCTGGCGATATCCGTGGCGCTGTCCGGCTGCGGCGAAGACCCCAAACCCCCGGCCAGCACCAACAGCAACGCCATGCCCAAAGACCCGGCGCTCGCGCAGATCTACGCCAACAGCTGTCAGCTCTGCCACGCCAACCCGGCCGCCAACGCGCCGCTCACCGGCGACCGCAACGCCTGGCAACCGCGCATTCAGCAGGGCACCGACACGCTGCTCGACCACACCATCAATGGCTACAACGGCATGCCGCCGATGGGCCAGTGCGTCGAGTGCTCGCAAGAGCAGTTCCTGCAATTGATCGGCTTCATGGCCGACCAGCCCCTCCCTCAATAAGGTGCCCGGCATGACGATGGATCTGACACGGCGTCAGTTGTTGCAACGGGCAAGCATTGTCGGCGCGTTCAGTGCGCTGGCGAGCCAGCCGGCGTTGGCCCAGTTGATACGCGCCCCACGGCTGATTCCATGGCGCAACTGGTCGGGTGGGCAGAGTTGCCTGCCAGCCGCGCGGCTGGCTCCCAAAAATCTCGATGAACTGGTGACCGCTATCCAGCAGGCGCAGGGCAAGATTCGTCCGGTCGGTTCGGCGCATTCCTTCAGCGCATTGGTGCCCACCGACGGCACGTTGTTGTCGCTGAGCTACTTCAGCGGCCTGCTCGATCACGATGCGAAAACCCTGCAAGCCGAATTCGCCGCTGGCACGCCGATGTCCCGCATGGGCCAGCCGCTGAAAGACATCGGTCAGGCCCTGCAAAACATGGCCGACATCGATTACCAGACCCTCGCCGGGGCCATCGCCACCTCGACCCACGGCACTGGCAAAAACTTCCAGTCCTGCTCGGCGCACGTTTGTGGCCTGCAACTGGTGACGGCCAACGGCGAAGTGCTGGACTGCGATAGCCAGCGCCACGCCGAAGTGTTCAACGCCGCTCGCGTCTCCCTTGGCGCGGTCGGCGTCGCCACGAAAATCCGTCTGCAAAACCGCCCGGCCTATCGCCTGCGCGAACGCCAGTGGATCGCCAGAACCGAAGAACTGCTCGAAGACCTCGACAAGAACACCCGTGAAAACCAGCACTGGGAAATGCTCGTCGTCACCCATTCCGACTACGCCTTGTCCATCGCCCTCAACGAAACCGATGACCCGGCCACGCCACCGATCCCGCCCGAAGAGGAGGGCGGCAACGAGTTCGTCACCCTGATCGAGAAGATCGACAAGTACGCCAGCGACTTTCCCGATCTGCGTCGCACGTTGCTCAACAGCCTGCGCCATCTGGCCAGTTTCGATGATCGCGTCGGCGACTCGTTCGACATCTACGCCAACGTGCGCACCGTGCGTTTCAACGAGATGGAATACTCGGTGCCCGCCGAACACGGCCCGGCCTGCCTGCGCGAGATTCTCAAACTGATCCGCGACAAGGACCTGCGCACCTGGTTTCCCATCGAGTACCGTTACGTCAAGGCCGACGACATTCCGCTGAGCATGTTCGAGGGCCGCGACAGTTGCTCGATCTCGGTGCACCAGCATTACCAGATGGATCATCACAATTTTTTCGCGGCGGTCGAGCCGATTTTCTGGAAGTACAACGGCCGCCCGCACTGGGGCAAGTTGCACACGCTCAACGCGAAAAACCTGCAACCGCTGTACCCGCGTTGGCGCGAATTTGTCGACGTGCGCCAGGCGCTGGACCCGCGCGGGCGCTTTCTCAATGCGCATCTGTCATCGATATTGGGGGTGAGCTGATGGCGGTCAATCGACGCAATTTTCTGTTGGGCGCGTTGGGTGTCGGCGCAGTGTTGGTGGGCGTCGGCGCGTGGTTGCGGCCCGGGGATCGGGGAGGGCCGTACAGTGAGTACTTCCGTGCGCTGAACAAGGAATTGAAAGACGCAGGCCCGATGCGCCCGGTGCTGGTGATCGATCTGGATCGCCTCGATCACAACATCGATGTGGTGATGCATTCAGTGCAGCGCGGCGGCAAACAGTTGCGGCTGGTGGAGAAGTCGCTGCCGTCGCCGGGGTTGCTCAGCTACATCGCTCAGCGGGCCGGCACGCAAAGACTGATGTCGTTCCATCAACCCTTTCTCAACCACGATGCGCAGGTGTTCCCGCAGTCGGACATTTTGCTCGGCAAGCCGTTACCGGTGCGTTCGGCAGCGTTGTTTTATCAAGGCCACAAAGGCCCGTTTGAGCCGGCGAAACAGTTGCAATGGCTGCTCGACAGTCCCGAGCGCTTGCAGCAATACCTTTCGCTGGCTCAGGGGCTGGGCACACGGATGCGCATCAACATCGAGCTGGATGTCGGCCTGCACCGCGGCGGTGTCAATGATGTGAATGTCCTTGGGCAGATGCTCACGCTGATCAGCGCCAACCCGCAGCATCTGGAGTTCGCCGGGTTCATGGGCTACGACCCGTTCGTGGGCATGGGCGTGCCGGGGATTCTCGGCTCGCCCGAAGACCTGTTCGCCAAGGTGATGGTGATTTACCAGCGTTGCGTCGACTTCACCCGACAGCAGTTTCCGGCATTGTGGCGGGACGGTTTATGCCTGAACACTGCCGGCAGCCCAAGCTACCGGATTCATGAGAACGAAACGCTCAGCACCGAGGTGTCGGTGGGCACGGCGATGCTCAAGCCGACGCACTACGATCTGCCGTCGCTGGTCGAGCACGAGCCGGCGGTTTACATCGCCACGCCGGTGTTGAAAAGCACCGGCGCGGTGAACATCCCGGCGCTCGATGAGCAATCGAGGCTGTTTTCGTGGTGGGACCCGAATCAGCGTCAGACCTTTTTCATCTACGGCGGCAACTGGATGGCCGAGTTCGAATCGCCCGTCGGTTTGCAAAGCAACAGCGTCTATGGCCGCAGCTCCAATCAGGAGATGGTCAACGGCTCCAGTGCCGTCGGGCTCAACGTGGAAGATCAGGTTTTCCTGCGCCCGACCCAGACCGAAGCCGTGCTCCTGCAATTTGGTGACTTGCTGGCCGTGCGCAACGGCAAGGTCGTCGACACCTGGCCGGTCTACACCTGACTTCCAACCACCAACAATCCCCCAGGATGTGGTGTTGCCTGTTTAATCCCGATCAATCCTGTAATGAAGCTTTTATGACAAAAGTTCGGTAGCCCATAGCCAGTCCGGTCATGCCTATGTAACGCGCTTGAGGTGCCTTTCGGGGCGCTTTTCACAAGCCGAGGCGGGACGCCGGGAGTGAGGCAATGGGGACTATGGAACGCTATTCGAAAGTGGGCATGCAGGAACTCGATCAACGCCTGTCGAAGATCGTCGAAGCCGCGCGCAAGAAGCCGGTTTCGGTGTATCGCTACGGCGCACCGTGGGTCTGGATCGTCTCGCAGGATGACTGGCAGGGCGCCTTGAAAGAGGTGTCGAGCTACATTCCGTCGGGGCATTCGCTGGTGCTGCTGCGTCCGCAGATCGATGACCTGCTCGACGCCCATCAAGGCCTCCTGCACGACCTCAACGCTCAGCCCGGTATGCTGATTCCTGCGCAAACGGTCATGCACATCCTGCTCCTGCAATTGCTGTACTCGGTGCCCAGCGAACAGCAACTGTATGAACAGCTCAACTACAACCTGCTGTTTCGCTGGTTCGTCGGCCTCGGTCTGAACCAGAAAGTCTGGCGTTTCAACGTCCTCAGTCGCGACATCGCCACGCTGCTCAACGAGCCGCGTGCGGTGCAGCTCATTCAGAAAATCATCGGCGAAGTGTTCTGCGGTGCCTTGCTGCAAATGCCCGAGTTCTCGCTGAACTTCGCGCTGTTGCACACGTGGCTGGGCAAACACGCCTGCGCCTCGACAGCCAGCAATTGACGCCATACACGCGGCGTTCGAAACGCCAACAGGTCATCGCGAATTCAGGGGGTAGTGTGGAACCGATTTTCAAGTCACGGCTGGCGCTGTGGGGCTGGCTGCTGGTGACGGCGGGCGCGCAGCCGGCATTGGCCGAAGAAGCTGCCGAAAGCGCAGCGGCGCAGCGTCGGGTCGACGTCAACGAATACTTCGTGCGCGGCAACACCGTGCTCGATGCGCGGGCAATCGAAGAGGCGGTGTATCCGTTTCTCGGCCCGCAAAAAGCCCTCAGCGACATCGAAGGTGCACGCGATGCGTTGCAGAAGGCCTATCAGCAACGCGGCTATCAATCGGTGTTCGTTGAGCTGCCAGAGCAAGCCGTCGCCGATGGCATCGTTTATCTGCAAGTCAGCGAAACCAGGGTCGGGCGGGTGCGCGTGGTCGGTGCGAAACACTATTCGCCGCTGGACATCCGCGACAACGTCCCGGCGCTGAAAGAGGGCGAGGTGCCAGACTTCGCCAAGGTTCAGGGCGAACTGGCGCAACTGAACAAAACCCCGGGCCGACAAGTCATGCCGCTGGTGCGCGAAGGTCAGCGCCCCGGCACCATGGACGTCGATCTGCAGGTCGAGGACAAGAACCCGTGGACCGCCAGCGTCGGCCTCAACAACGACTACAGCGCCGACACGGAAAAGCTGCGCACCGTCACCAGCCTCGGCTACAACAACCTCTGGCAGCTCGGCCATAGCGTCAACCTGACGTTCTTCACCGCGCCGCAGGAAACGGACAACGCCAAGGTCTGGTCGGGCTCTTATACCGCGCCGTTGACCGAACGCTGGAGCGTGCAGTTCTCCGGTTATCAGTCCGACAGCAACGTCGCCACCATCGGCGGCAGCAACGTGCTCGGCAAGGGCCACAGCTATGGCGTCTCGGCGATCTACACCCTGCCATCGACTGGCAACTGGTCGAACTCGCTGTCGGCGGGCATCGACTTCAAGGACTTCGACGAACGCCTGACCCTGTCCGGCGAGAGCGACAAGGTGCCGTTGCAATACGCGCCATTCACTTTCGCCTACAACGGCTATCGCTATAGCGAAAAGAGCCAGCTCGGCCTCGGCCTGAGCCTGGTCGCGGCGACCCGCAGCATTTTCGGTTACGGCAGCTCCGACGAAGATTTCGACTACAAACGCTACCGCGCCAAACCAAGCTTCGCCGTGCTCAAGGGCGATACCAATTACACCTGGACCTTCGACAGCGACTGGCAGAGCGCAAGCAAAGCCGCTTTCCAGTTGGCGTCGGGGCCGCTGGTTTCCAACGAACAATTCTCTGCCGGCGGCGCGACCTCGGTGCGTGGCTATATGGCCGCCGAACGCACCGGCGATGACGGCTTGCTGCTCAGTCAGGAACTGCGCACGCCGTCGCTGGCCAAGTACGCCGGCACGTGGATGCAGGACTGGCGCTTCTACGCCTTCGCCGAAGGCGCGCAACTTTACCTGCGCGACGAACTGCCGGACCAGGACGCCAATTACGCCCTGGCCAGCGTTGGCCTCGGCACCCGTGCCAGCCTGAGCAAATGGCTGTCCGGCAGCCTCGACTGGGGCTACCCGCTACTCGAAGGGCCGAACACCTCGAAACAGGAATCGCGCCTGCACTTCAACCTTCAAGCCACTTTCTGACAAGGAGCACGTTCATGCAGCGCCTCTTTCTTTCGTTGTTGATCTGCCTGGGCTTCGTGCTCCCGGCCACGGCTCAGGCCTGGTGGCAGGACGACTGGCACTACCGCAAACAGATCGCCGTTGACACCACGCCGCAGGGCGCCGGGATCAATCAGGCTCTGGGCCGTACCGCGCTGCTGGTGCGCCTGCACACCGGCAACTTCACCTTCGACGGAGTGAAAGAGGACGGCTCGGACCTGCGCTTCGTCGCCGCCGATGACAAAACCGTGCTCAACCATCAGATCGAAAGCTTCGACGCGTTGATGGGCATGGCGCTGATCTGGGTCGATGTGCCGAATGTCGAGGGCGGTCAGCGCCAGGACATATGGATGTATTACGGCAATCAAAAGGCCCCGGCAACCGGCAACGGCCAACTGACGTTCGACCCCAATTACACCGCGTTGTATCACTTCGACGGCGCCACCGGCACCCCGGCCAAAGACACCACGGCCTACGGCAACACCGCGCAAAGCGCCACCGGCGCGGCGATTGACGGTGTAGTAGGGCGCGCCTTGCAGTTCAGCGGCCAGCCGTTGCTGCTGCCGGCCAGCCCTTCGCTGCAGCACAACGCCGGCAGCGCGTTCACCTTCAGTGCCTGGCTGCGACTGGATCAGGCCAGTGGCGAGCAATTGATTCTCGCCCGTCGCGAAGGCGCCAGCAGTCTGCTGATCGGTGCGAATCAAGGTGTGCCATTCGTTGAGATCGATGGTCAACGTGCGGTCGCCAGTCAAGCGCTGAACCCGGGCCAGTGGCAACACGTCGCGCTGACCGCTGAAGGGGCCAAAGTCACTCTGTACATCAATGGCCGCGAAAGCGCGACGCTCGCCCAAGCGATGCCGGCGTTCAACTCGGTCATGTCCATTGGCGCCGATCTGCACGAAGGGCCGTTCCAGCCGTTCGTGGGCGCCATCGACGAACTGCGCCTGTCGAAAGTCGCCCGTCCCGCGCCGCTGTTGCTCGCCGACGCGACGTCGCAAGGTGCCGAGTCGAAACTGGTGGCTTACGGTGTCGATGAAGAGCAGTCCGGTTTTGGTTTCGGCAGTCTTGGCTTCCTGCTCAACGCCGTGCCGGTGGACGCCTGGGTCATCATCGCGGTGCTGGTGCTGATGATGTTCCAGTCGTGGATCATCATGCTGCGCAAGAACCGCACCCTCAGTCGGGTCAGCGCCGCCAACGAAGACTTCCGCGTGCAATTCGCCAAGGTTGGCACACGTCTGGAGATGTTCGCCGACGACGCGCAACTCGCTCAGCGTTTGCAGCATTCGTCGCTGTGGCGCCTGTATCTGGTGGCGGTGAAAGAGATTCGCACCCGTCGCGAACAGGGCGCCGATACCTCGCAGGTTTCAGCGGCCACCATCGAAGCCATCCGCTGCTCCATGGACGGTGTGCGTACCCGCGAAAACCAGCAACTGAGTTCGAAACTCTCGACCCTGTCCAACGCCATCGCCGGCGGCCCGTACATCGGCCTGCTGGGCACGGTGCTGGGGATCATGGTGGTGTTTCTCGGCACCGCGATGGCCGGCGACGTCAACATCAACGCCATTGCTCCCGGTATGGCCGCTGCGTTGCTGGCAACGGCGATGGGCCTGTTCGTCGCGATCCCCGCGCTGTTTGGCTACAACCGCCTGATCACCCGCAACAAGGAAGTCAGCGCCGACATGCGCGTGTTCGTCGACGAGTTCATCACCCGTCTGGCGGAGATGCATGGCGAGAGCCAGTTCAGTGAGGCGTCGCACCCGCGCGGCCATCACGCCAATCACTCCGTACCGGCCTGAGGAGCACTGACATGGCGTCCGTAAATGCCTCCCACGACGATGACGAAGATGCCGCAGTGGACAGCATCAACATCACCCCGCTGGTCGATGTGCTGATGGTGGTGCTGGTGATGTTCATCCTCACTGCTACCGCACAGGTCTCTGGCATTCAGATCAACCTGCCCAAGGCCAGCGCGTCGGTGTCGCTGTCCGAGGCCAAGACCAAGGCGATCTCGGTCAACGACGGCGGCCAGGTGTTCCTCGACGCTTACCCGGTGACGCTGGCCGAGCTGGAAGAACGCCTGCGCATCGAGAAGGCGCAGAACCCGGACTTCCCGGTGATCGTGCGCGGTGACGCGACGGTGCAGTACCAGAAAGTCATCGAGGTGCTGGATCTTTTGCGCCGGCTCGAACTGTCCCAGGTCGGTCTTGTGACCGGCAAACCGAGTCAGGGCTGAGTCATGACTGCACAACTCCCGATCAAGCCGTTGCCGGTGAAAAAGCCTGCGCTGCGCTTTGTGAAATGGGGCGCCGGGCTGGTCATCGCTGCGCTCGCCGCGTGGTTCCTGTGGCAGTGGGCCAACGACATGAGCGGCATCCGCCGCGAGGCGCCGAAGGTGCCGACGATCATTCCGTTGCCGCCACCACCGCCGCCACCGCCGGAAAAACCGCCTGAGCCGGAAACCCCGGTGGAAGAAAAAGTCGTCGAGCCGGAACCGACACCGGAGCCCGAGGCGGTCAAGCCCGAGGAAGAAGCGCCGCCATCACCGGCGGACGATCTGGCCAACCCGATGCAAATGGACGGCGATGCGCAGTCCGGCAACGACGCTTTCAACATCGGCGCGGGTAAGGGCGGCGGCATGGCTGGCAGTGGAGGCGGGCGCCTGGGTAACGGCACTTATAGCCAGTTCCTCGCGTTCACCTTTCAAAAGCTGCTGCGCGAGAACCCTGAGCTGCGCAACCTCGCTTTCACCCTGCAGGCCGATGTGTGGCTGAGCAGCGTCGGCGAGATCACCCGGGTCGAGCTGATCAAGTCCAGTGGCAACCCGGAAATCGACACCCAGGTGTTGGCGGCACTGCGCAATGCGCCGCACTTAAGCGAACGGCCACCGGCCTCCATGACTTTGCCTGTACGCCTGTCCCTGCAAGGGCGGCGTCCGGGTTAACCGAATTCTTAGAGTGTTGCCAAAAGGAGTTGTGTGCAGATGATTTCCAACGTGAATCGATTGTCCCTGGCGGTCGGCATGGTCATTGCGACCCTGGTCGGTCAGGCGGTGGCAGCGCCTGCGCCCTCGGAGAACGCCACGATCAATCTGATCCGCTTGCTGGTCGAGCAGGGCATTTTGAAACAGGACAAAGCCGACGCGCTGATCGCTCAGGCGCAGAACGAAGCGGCCCAGGCCAGACAGGCTGCCGCGTCTACCGCCGTCGCAGCCGGGCCAGTGGCGGCGCAGGGCGATGTCCGTGTGCAATATGTGCCCGCAGCGGTGCGTGACCAGATCCGCGATCAGGTCAAAGCCGAAGTCATGGCGACCGCCAAACAGGAAAACTGGGCCGCGCCCAACACCTTTCCGGACTGGGCCTCGCGTATCAGTTTCGACGGCGACATTCGTCTGCGTAACGAATCGCGCTATTACTCGGATAACAACAGCAACGAAATCGTCGACTTCGCCAAGCTCAACAACAACGGCCCCTACGACGTAAACCCGAACAGCAGCACCAGCCTGCCGCCGTTGCTCAACACCCGCGAAGACCGCACCAATCAGTTCCGCATCCGCGCACGGTTGGGCATGAAAGCGGTGATTACGCCGCAATGGACCGCCGGCATCCGCATCGGCACCGGCTCGGACAACAACCCGGTGTCGACCACGCAAAGCCTCGGCGGCGGTTTCGCCAAGAAGGACATCTGGCTCGATCAGGGCTACCTGAACTGGAAGCCGACCGATGAGCTGACCCTGACCGGCGGCCGCTTCGCCAACCCGTTCATGTCCACCGACATGCTCTATTCCAACGACCTGAATTTCGACGGCGTGGCGGCGATTTTCGACCACAAGCTCAACCGCGATTGGGGCGTGTTCGGCACCGTCGGCGCGTTTCCGGTGGACTACACCAACGACACCGCCAGCAGCAACGGTTTCGACAAGGAAGAGAGCGACAACAAATGGCTGTATGGCGCACAGATCGGCGCCAAATGGGCGATCAACAGCAACAACCGCTTGAAGGGCGCGCTGGCCTACTACCGCTTCGACGACATTCAGGGCGAACGCTCCAGCCCCTGCGAACCCTGGGCCGGCGCGCCGGGTTGCGACAGCGACGGCAGCCGCACGGCGTTCATGCAGAAGGGCAACAGCGTGTTCCTGTTGCGTGACATCACGCCGAACCCGCTCAACCCGACCACCACGCCGCAGCCGCAATTCGTCGGCCTGGCCTCCGAGTTCAACCTGCTCGACCTCAACGTGGTCTGGGATGCCGACCTGCCGCAAGACTTCAAGCTGCGCAGCCAGGGCAACTACATCCACAACCTGAGCTACGACGAAGGCGACATGCGCAAGCGCTCCGCCGGGCAGATCGTCAACAACCTCGACAGCAATGGCGAGATCGAAAGCGGCGCCAATGCGTGGATGGTGCAGTTCACCCTCGGCAGCGCGCTGGACCTGAAGAAGCAGGGCGACTGGAACCTGTTCGCTGGCTACAAATACATCCAGCCGGATGCCTTGCCTGATGGCTTTAACGATTCGTCGTTCCACCTCGGCGGCACCAATGCCAAGGGCTATTTCATTGGCGGCAACTACGGTCTGGCGAAGAACGTTCACGCCACCGGTCGCTGGATGAGCACCGAAGCGGTGTACGGCGCGCCGTTCGACATCGACGTCTTGCAGCTTGAGATCAACACGCGCTTCTAAGGCGCCGGGAGACGGTTATGAATATGCGTTTGTTGTGGCTGGGGCTCGGTTTGTTGTGCGCCACCGGTGCGAGTGCCGAAGGCATGGAAGAACGCCTGCGCACGCAACTGCGCAGCACCACGCAACAGTTGCAGGCCCTGCAAAGTCAGCAGGCCCAGGCCAGCGCCGCGCAACTGGCGGCGCAGAACGACGCCAAGGCTGCGCAGGCACAAATCAGGCAATTGACCGCCGAACTGGCCAAGGCCAAAGGCCTCGCCGAGCAACTGGCCGGGCAGCAACAGAGCCTGCACAGCCAGGCCCAGGCGCAAGTGGCCGCCAGCGCCGAGCAGACCGGCAAGTTCAAAAAGGCCTACGACGAATTGCTGGTCATGGCCCGTGCCAAAGAAGCAGAACGGTCTAGGCTTCAAGCGCAATTGGCTGAACGTGACACACAAGTGCAGCAATGTTCAGTCAAGAATCAGCAGATGTACGGCGTCGCCAAACAGATCCTCACTGCCTACGAAAACATCGATGTGGCCGAGGTGATGAAGATTCGCCAGCCCTTCGCAGGCAGCGCCCGGGTCAAGTTCGAAGAACTGGCCCAAGGGTTGGGTGACGAGCTCTACAAGACTCAATTCGACGCGCCGCAAGCCGCGCTCGCACACTGATAAAACAAGGAAGAAACAATGACTCAATTGATCAGCCACGTATCGCCAAAATTCCTGACCGAAGTCCTGCAAGCGGCGGGTTATCGCGTCAACGAAACCGAACAGAACGGCATCGTGCAGTTGCTCAGCGCCAGCCAGGGCATCGGCTACGCCGTGCGGTTCGGCAATCCGGCGGTGGAGCAGGGCAACTATGTCGATTTCACCTTCAGCTGTGCGCTGCGGGTACAGGGCGAGTTGCCCAAAGGTGTGGCCGAGCAGTGGAACGCGACTCGGCGTTTTGCGCGGCTGTCGTTGCAGGGCGAGTTTCTGGTGATGGAAATGGACGTCGTGGTGGCCGCTGGCGTGAGCAACGATCACCTGCGTGGCAATCTCGAATTGTGGGATCGCCTGCTGCAAGAGTTCATCGTTTACCTGCGTGATTTCACCCAGGCAGGAACTGCGCAAACGGCCAAGGTCCCGGTCGCCGAGCAAGAGGAAGTCGCGCTGTGAAAAAGCCTGCCATGGTGATCAGTGCTGCCGCAGTGGCGCTGTTGGTGGTGGCCGTGGCGCTGGTGGTGCGACCGGGCAGTGACCCGGTCGCCGCCCAGCAATCGGCGCCGGTGGCGGCAGTTGCTGGGAGTCCTGCAGGTCCGGCGGTGGCGCGGTTGGGCAATCAGAAGGTGTCGCGTGAGGAGTTGCAGGGGTTGCTGGCGACGGTGCCGGCGCAGGCCCGCGAGCAACTGCGCGGCAATCGTGAGGCACTGGAACGCTGGATTCGCACACGTCTTGCTGAAAAAGCCGTGCTTGAGCAAGCCGATGCGCAGGGCTGGGCACAGCGCCCGGACGTCGCTCGGCAGACTCGCGAGGCCACCGAGCAGATTATCTTCCGCGACTATTTGCGTTCGGTCAGCCAAGTGCCAAAGGACTACCCAAGTGCTGCCGAGTTGCAGCAGGCCTATGACGCCGGCAAGGCGAACTGGCAGACCCCGGCGCTGTATCGGGTCAGTCAGATCTTTCTCGGCGTCAATGAACCGCAGGCCTTGGAAGCAGTGCGCAAACAGGCGACGGAGCTGAGCAGGAAAGCCCAGTCGGCACCGGGGGAGTTTGCCGCGCTGGCCACTCAGTATTCGCAGGATCGTGTGACCGCCGAACGGGGTGGCGATAGTGGTTTGCAACCGTTGCAGCAACTGGTGCCAGAGGTGCGGGGTGCTGTGGCTCGGCTAAAAGTCGGCGCGGTGTCCGACCCTGTGCAAAGCGCGGCCGGGTTCCATGTGATCAAGCTCACCGAGCAGCAACCGGCGCGCACCGCAACGCTGGACGAACTGCGCGATCAACTGACCCAGGCGCTGCGGGCGCAGCGGCAGGAGCAGATTGCCCAGGCGTATCTGGACGGCATGCTCAACACCGCCACGTTGAGCATTGACGGCGCTGAACTCAATAAAGTCCTCGAGGAAAAACAGCCTCACCACTGACCCCCTGTGGGAGCGGGCTTGCTCGCGAAAGCGCGGTGTCATGCAACAGGCAAAGTGGCTGGCATGGCCCCTTCGCGAGCAAGCCCGCTCCCACATTGGAACCGTGGCGTTTTCCCAAACACAAAGATCGACAGGGAGTCATCGATGTCATTCACCGAACCCGCAGGACGACAGGGCAGCTCCGATTACCGCTGGTCTCAGGACAACAGTGAACCCTGGCTGGCACACGCCGCGACCATCGATGCCGATGTTGCGCAATTCTTTCTGGTCAGCGCCCGTTGCGGCTGCTTCATGCAAGCGGCGCGCAGCCTCAATGTGCGTTCGACGCTGCTGCGCAAGCAATTGGCGCAACTTGAGCAGGAACTGCAGCATTCGTTGTTCAGTTTTCAGGGCAGCGCTTTGAGCCTGACGCGCGAAGGCGAGCAATTACAGGCGAAACTGGTCGCGCTGGCCAACGAGCGCAAACTGCCGGTGGTCGAGCAGCCGCTGATTCGCCTCGCCGTTGCCGAATCGATCCTGCATGACATCCTCGGCCGCGACCTGATCGCACTGCTACGGCGCAACGCCAGCGTGCGCCTGGACATCATCGCGCTCGACAGCGAACTGTCGCTGCGCGCCGTCAGTGCCGATGTCGTTCTATGGCTGGCCCACGGCAACGAACCACATCCCGGCCCGACCTTTGCCGTTTCCACGCCGCAACGACTGGCGTCGCTGACTTACCTGCCACATATCGCCAAACGCTATTCGCGCGTCACGTCGCGCCCGGACAGCGCCGATGACCTCGCCGATTTCATGCTGGTGCAATGGCAACATGATCGGCAGATCGACAGCTTTCGGCCGTGGAATGAACTGGTCGAACAGCGTTTGGCCGGGGTGGTGCAGATGCAGTCCTATGAACTGATGCTGGAGATGATCCGCTGCAGCGCCTGCATCGGTTTGCTGCCGGCCTACATCAGCTGCTTCGACCGTGGTTTGATCGCGTTGCCAGGGCTGTTCGACCAGCCGATGCAATTGCAGGCGTGGCTGGCCGTCAATGCCGGGTCGCAGAATGTGGCCGAAGTGCAGACCCTCACCGAACTCATCCTCCACACCTTCAATGAACGCCAGGAATGGTTCCAGACCTGACCTCAATCCTTCTGCGCCGACGTCCCACATTTGATATTCGCCAGACCGTGGCTCAGCGGTTTAGAGTGGTCGGCCACTCATCAATCCAGGAAGGATCAACCATGCCAGAGCACAACCCCGCCATTCACCTCGAACGCTTCAACGAATCCCATCTCGAGGGCACTACCGCGCTGTACAACGACCCGGCGGTGGCCCGGCAGGTATTGCAGATGCCGTTTCAGTCCGTTGAGGTCTGGCGTCAGCGACTGCAGGCGGACAGCGAGCGCGCGGTGAAACTGGTGGCGCTGCATCAGGGTGTGGTGATTGGCAATCTGGGTCTCGAAGCTCACTCGCGGATGCGCCGGGCCCACGCCGGCAGTTTCGGCATGGGCGTTGCGGTGGCATGGCAGGGCAAGGGCGTGGGTTCGACACTGCTGGCGGCGGCGCTGGATGTCGCCGACAACTGGATGAATCTGCACCGCGTCGAACTCACGGTGTACTCCGACAACGAAGCGGCCATCGGTCTCTACCGCAAGTTCGGTTTCGAGACCGAAGGCCTGTTTCGCGATTACGCCGTGCGCGACGGGCAATGGGTCGACACCCTGAGCATGGCCCGCCTGCGCAGTCGCGCCATTGCCTGAGCAAGCCGCGCCCCAGACTCAGTCGTCCAAGGCGAACGCCACCGCCGATTGTGCATGCAACCCGGTGGTGTCGAGTAGGGGCAGGGAGCTGTGTTCGGGTTGGATCAGCAGGCCGATTTCCGTGCAACCCAGGATGATCGCCTGAGCGCCGCGTGCCGCCAGGGAATCGATCACCCGCAGGTAGATCTGCCGCGACTCCTCGCTGATCACTCCGACACACAGTTCGTCGTAGATGATCCGGTGCACGTCCTGGCGCTCGCGTTCATCCGGCACCAGCACGGTCAGGCCCTGGGCAATCAGCCGCTGCTTGAGAAAATCCTGCTCCATGGTGAACGCGGTGCCGAGCAATCCGACAGTGCGCGCATCGATGGCCAGTGCCGCGCGGGCAGCGGGTTCGGCAATATGCAGAAACGGAATGCTGATCGCCGCCTGAATCTGCTTGGCAACCTTGTGCATGGTGTTGGTACACAGCACCACGCAATCGGCGCCGCCGGCTTCAAGACTGCGCGCGGCTTTCACCAGAATCGCCGCCGCATCGTCCCAGCGCCCGGTGTGCTGGGCCTGTTCGACCGGGCCGAAGTCGACGCTGTACATCAGCATTTGCGCCGAGCGCAGCGGGCCGAGGTGATCGCGCACCTGTTGGTTGATGAGGCGGTAGTACTCAGCGCTGGACTCCCAGCTCATGCCGCCGATTAGGCCGATGGTGCGCATTGGATTTCCTCAGGCAAATGACGTGCGTCGAACGTTCAGGTCTGCCTGCAGTGTCCTGATGTTCACGGTGCGATGCCAGCGACAACTGACTGTACCGCTGATCTTTCACGCAAGTGTGTCAGTTCAGGCCGATTGCAGCTTTACCGCACGTGCAGGCCGGGATCTGCCACTATCGTGCTTCGCAGGTCCTTTAGAGGAACACCGCAATGAACGACGTACAGCAACTGGGCGAGATGCTTCGTCACTATGCCGAAAGCGAAGCGCACAAAAAGCAGCTGTTCGAGACGCAGTCTGCGACCTGGGCGACGCGGATCACCGGCCTGTTCGATGCTATCGAACAATGGCTGGAACCGGTCAAGGCGCCGAATCTGCTGGAGGTCAGCCGGCAAGCCTATGTCGCGTTCGGGCCGAGCACGCCGGTCGAGACATCGACCTTCAAGACCGAAAAACTGAGCATCGTGATCGCCGGCAAACCGGTGGAGTTCGTGCCGGACGTGATGGGCAGCAGCGGGCATATTTCCTTGGCGGTGATGGGGCTGACGGCGGCGCGTTATGGCAGCATTTCCCTGGTGGGCCTGCCGGACGACGCGTGGCAATGGCGCAAGACCAACGGCCTGAAGGACCCGGATACCTTTGCCTTCGACGCCGACTTCCTCGCCCAGCAACTGCAAAGCCTGATTCCCCGCGACCGCGCCTAGATCGCAAGGATTCATCCATTTCCCCTGTGGGAGCGGGCTTGCTCGCGAAAACGCCGGTTCAGTCACCGCAGATGCCGGATGACACAGCGCATTCGCGAGCAAGCCCGCTCCCACAAGAGATTGCGACAGACTACATGTCGAGGTTGACCCAGCCGGGTTTTGCCACTTCGGGCGCTACTGCTTTTACCGTCTTGCCCGTTGCCAGCTCCACCCGTCGCGCCACTTCCGGATCATCGGCAAACGGCACCATGCTCGCCTCATCCAGACTGTCCGCCGTCTCCCGCCGCAAGCAATACTCCACCGCCAGCCACAGAAACACCACGCCCAGCACATCGAAGAACATCTCCATCACGACCGGCTCCCTGCCTCAGGCAATCTGCGCTTCACGGTGAGCCAGCGCGACGTCGGCAACCCGCACCGTGCGCCAGACGTTGTAGGCCATCAGCAACATGCCGGTGAGGAAGAAAACCCCGCCGGCAAAGCGCACGATGAACCCGGGATGACTGGCCTGCAGCGCTTCGACAAACGAATAGGTCAGCGTGCCGTCCTCGTTGATCGCACGCCACATCAAACCTTGGGTGATGCCGTTGACCCACATCGAGGCGATGTACAGCACCGTGCCAATCGTCGCCAGCCAGAAGTGCAGATTGATCAGCGGCGTGCTGTGCATCTGCTCGCGGCCAAACACTTTCGGCACCATGTGATAGGTCGCGCCAAAGGTGATCATCGCCACCCAGCCCAACGCCCCGGCGTGCACGTGGCCGATGGTCCAGTCGGTGTAGTGGGAGAGGGCATTGACGGTCTTGATCGCCATCATCGGCCCCTCGAACGTCGACATGCCGTAGAACGCCAGTGACAGCACGAGGAAGCGCAGGATCGGATCGGTGCGCAACTTATGCCAGGCCCCCGACAAGGTCATCATGCCGTTGATCATCCCGCCCCAGCTCGGCGCGAGCAGGATCAGTGACATGGCCATGCCCAGCGACTGCGCCCAGTCCGGCAGTGCGGTGTAGTGAAGGTGATGCGGGCCGGCCCAGATGTACAGGGTGATCAGCGCCCAGAAATGCACAATCGACAACCGGTACGAATACACCGGGCGGTTGACCTGTTTCGGCACAAAGTAATACATCATCCCGAGAAATCCGGTGGTCAGGAAGAAACCCACCGCGTTGTGCCCGTACCACCATTGCACCATCGCATCGGTGGCGCCGGAGTACAGCGGATACGACTTGAACCAGTCCACAGGAATCGACAGGTGATTGACCACATGGAGCATGGCGATCACCAGGATGAACGCACCGAAAAACCAGTTACCGACGTAGATGTGTTTGGTCTTGCGCTGCACCACGGTGGTGAAAAACACCACGGCATACGCCACCCAGACCACGGCCATCCACACTGCGCCGGAGAATTCGATTTCGGCGTATTCCTTGGTGGTGGTGTAGCCCAGCGGCAAGGTGACCAGCATGATCACGATTACCGATTGCCAGCCCCAGAAGGTGAACGCGGCGAGGGTGTCGGAGTACAACCGCACCTGACAGGTACGCTGCACCGCGTAATAGCTGGCGGCGAATTGCGCGCTGCCGGCAAACCCGAAAATCACCAGGCTGGTGTGCAGCGGGCGCAAGCGGCCAAACGTGGTCCATGGCAGGTCCAGGTTCATGTCCGGCCACACCAGTTGCGAGGCGATCCAGACCCCCATCGCCATGCCCACGACACCCCAGAAAACCGTCGCGATAACGAATTGGCGGACGACCTTGTAGTTATAGGCCGCTCCGATTGTTGCTGTGCTCATGGTCAGTTCATCCACGGTTGCAAAGTCTTGCCAGGCCACCCGGACTGGCATGCGTTGCACTGTAGGAACCCACTCGGAAACAAAACAGGCTCAGGAATTGTTCATTTGTGCGGATCAGATAGACGTGCCTGGTGCGGCGTTCTGCCGCGTGCTGATATGGTTTTCATCGCTTCAGGTGAATCTGGTGCGTGCTGCGCTGCCCGGCCATGGTTGATGAAAATACTGTGGGAGCAAAGTGAAAAACGTGCACCGGGGAAACCCCTACAAGCGCGCCCGATCAGGGATTTTCCCTTGGGTCGCTGATGGCCTTTTGGTAGAGTCGCCGTCGCCAGCGGGTTTTCGGCTGGACGATGGAACCGAAGAAGGGAGTCTGATCAGTGAGTCCGGGCAAAAAAATCCTCGGTCTCACGGCGTTGCTGTTGATGGTGACGCTGTGGGCCAGTTACTTTTACGTATTCAAGGAAAGCCGCGACGGCCAGCTCGGCGGCGTCGGCGAAAGCACCGCGTGGTGCGGCACACCGCCGACCAACGAAGCGGCGTTGCTGGGCAAGGATCAACTGACCTTGCGCGTCACCAACAACCTGCGCGGCGAGTTCATGCTCAGTGGCTCGCTGGTGGTCTCCGAACGTACCTTCAACCGCTACGACCTGGCGCGCAACGAACTGCGTCTGCGCCTGGAACCGTTGCAGTGGTCCTTCGGCGTGACGCCGATCTTCCTTGAGCAGGTCAAGGTGCAGCCGCTGAGCCGCAACCTCTCCGCGACCAACAAAAGCGCCTACGCCGAACTTGAACCACGGCCTATCGGCGTGCAGGGCCAGGTCACCGAGTTCCCCTTCGACACCTATCGCTACGGCTACAAGCCGGTGCTCTATTACCTCAAGGGCAGCGAGCGCATCGACCTGCGCTTCAAGAACATCACCACGCTGATGGAGATGTCCAACACCTTCACGCCGATCCAGAAGTACAACCGCGTCGACTACATCAACGAAAAAACCTCGATGATTCGCGAAGACGATTACAAGGCCTACGGATCGCACGAGTGCGCGTTCAGTGTCGAGCGCAAGAGTTCGTTCAAGATGGTCGTGCTGATGCTTCTGCTGGTCTTGTGTCTGCCGCTGATGCTGGTGTTTTATCGTGACGCGCCAGGGATCGATTTCCTTGCCACGCTGGTCGGCGTTGCCGTGGTGCGCGGGCTGTTGATCGGGCCGGTGCAGGACTTCCGGCTGTACAACATCGACTTCCTGTTTGGGGCGGCGATCCTGATGGTCGGCACGGTGTCACTGATCAAGGCCATGCGCATCCACAACCGCCGCGAAATCGCCCTGCGCAGCGGTGAATCCTCCTGGTAACCCCCTGATCGCTGCAGGAGCTGCCGCGGGGTTGTGATCCTTTGATAGATCGCAGCCTGCGGCAGCTCCTGCATCGCCTCACTTCAGGGCCGGGTCGCCCATGTTCATTTTCTTCCAGCCTTGCAGCAACACCTGCGCCTTCGGCTCCTGCCCACTGTCGAGATACCACTGAATCAGCGACAGCCGCGCATTGCGGTTCGCCGGTTGGACCTTGAGCAAACCTTCCAGCACCTCGCACGCCTCATCTACCTTGCCACTTTCATGCAGTGCCACGGCCAGTACGTAACCGTATTGCGCGTTCTGTGGTTCCAGTTGCGCGGCCTTCTTCAGGGGCGTCATGGCTTGCGCAGCCTTGCCGGCGCGGATCAGCGAAAGCCCGCGAGTGTGCTGCAGCAGCGCAGCGTCCGGGTGTTCCTTGAGGCTGTCGTCGAGCAGTTGCTGCGATTCCGGCCCACGGCCATTGGCCTCCAGCCACTGCACCAGCGTGACCAGTGCCGGATAGAAGTCCGGATCGCGCTTGAGTGCTGACCGCAGCAAGCCTTCGACTTCTGCGCTGCGACCGCTGGCCTGATACAGCATCGCCAGGTTCAGATTGGCTTCGGCGCGTTCCAGCAGACTTTTCTGCACGGCCTCGTACTCGGCAATCGCCGCGTCCCAATTGGCTTGCGCCGCACCAAGACCGTTGTTGCGCGCGACGCTGAGCAGATCCCGCGCGGCGACAATGCGCACGGCTTTCACCGGATCACCCAGCAGCGGCGCCAACAACGGCGCTCGCTCCGGTGGCGGGAGGAAAGCACTGATCGCCCGCACAGCACTTTCGCGAACCTGCGGCGCCGGGTTTTTCAGATCCAGCGTCGCCAGTTTCAACGCCTGTTCGCTTGGGTACAGCGGCAGTTCCGCGAGCAATGTCGCCCGCTGAATCGCCGGCAGGTTGCTGCGCTGCAACTGCTCATACAGTGCATCGGCGGCGCCGGGCTGGCCGTTGCGGATCAGCCACAGGCTTTCGTCATACCGCGCTGCTTGTGGCGCGCTCGAGGTGTTCCACAACTTGAACTGCGCGGTGATCTTGTCGCCGGCCTTGCCTTGGTGGCAGGTCAGGCAGGCGTCCGGCGTGCCGAGTTTCTGCGCACGTTCCGGGTTGGGGATGCTGAAGCTGTGATCGTGGCGGAAGTCGTTGCCCATGTAGAACTTGCCGGGCATATGGCAATCGACGCACTGCGAACCTGGCTGGCCCATGGCGTGGCGGGTGTGTTCGATGGAATCGTAGTTCTTCGCTTGCAGGCCCTGACCATCAACGCCTTCGACCGAGGCCTTGCCGGCGGTGTTGTGGCACTGCAGGCACACCGCGTTACCCGGCGCTTTCAGTTCGTTACTGTGCGGGTTATGGCAGTTGCTGCAGCGCACGCCCTTGTCGAACATCTTGCTTTGCAGGAACGAGCCGTGTTCGAACACCTCATCCTTGATCTTGCCGTCCAGCGCATACAGTTCGCGAGTGAGGGTGCTCGGCAGGTAATCGTCCATCAAGCGTTTGCCGACAGTGAAGCCATCGCCCAACGGTGCGCGGCGCGCATGGCAGCGGGCGCAGGTTTCGATCTCGACGGTGGCGTTCTTGTCCTTGAGATCGACGTCGAAGCCCTGGTGAATCAGATCACCTTTTTTCTGCGTCCATGCCAGGTGATTGGACGCCGGGCCGTGGCAGGCCTGACAGCCGACGCCGAGGCTGTTCCATTGACTGTTGAAGGTGTTGCTCGCCGCGTCGAAATTGCGTTTGAAGCCGGTGGTGTGGCATTCGACGCACATGAAATTGGCGTTCTGGCTCGGCTTGCTCCAGTGCAGCGGATTCTTGAAGTTCACGCCCTGGCCGGGGTAGAGGTGGAACCAGCGATGTTTCTCGGTATCCCAGGCCACACCGAGCGCCTGCAAGCGACCTTCGCCGACTTCGAGCAGATACTGCTGCAGCGGCGCGATGCCGAAGGTATAGGCGACTTTGAAGTCGGCATTCTTGCCGTCGATGCCGGGGGTATTCACCCAGAATTGATCACCCTTGCGTGTGAACACCGAGGTCTCCTTCTCGGCCTTGAAGGTGACGTTGTTGAAGTCGCCGAGCATGGTGTCGGCGTTGGCCGGTTGCATCGCCAATTGATGATGCGAGCCTTGCCAGTCCTTGACCTGCTCAGTGTGGCAGCCTTGGCATTGTTGCTCATCGACCATCGTCGCTGGCTGGCTCGCCGCCAGCGGTTGTGGCTTTGCCGGGGCCGGGACGGCGGCGGGCGCGCTGACTGTTGGAGGTTTCATCGCCACCGGAGCGGGGCTGAACAGAAACCAGCCGATTCCGGCCACGGCGGCCAGCAGCACGCCAACGGTGATCGGGAACAGGTATTTCGAAAGTGCAGGGTGGGACGAATCAGGGTCGGTTTGTACTGCTTTGTTTTTATGCTTGGGCATTACGACTTCCGTGGTCCAGGTGCATTTGCCGTCTGGCGTGCGTTCAAGCTTGATGCAGCTTTGCCGGATGGCCGGCATCTGTCAAATGACGGTTGTGATCGGTCGCTCAGGCTTGCGTGAATTTTGTAATTTGCAATCGCAAATGCCGAGGTTTTAGCTATACCTGTAACTCCCGCTCCATAAAAAGTTTTTGGCCGTCTGACAGGAGTTACAGCATGAAGCTAGCAGTAATGATGGGCACGCTGTGCATTGCCACCCTTGGGGTGGTGGGTTGTTCCAGTAAAACCGTCGCTCCCGATGAGTACTCCGGGTTTCTAAAGGATTACAGTCAGTTGAAGGAGGCTAAATCCCCCTCTGGTGCAGAGGTGATGCGCTGGATGGACCCGAAGCTCGACATCAACAGATTCAGCAGCGTTTACGTCGAACCGAGCCAGCTCTATCCCAAGCCGCAAGCGACCGCAAAAATTCCCCAACAGACCCTCAACGGCATCACCAGCTACTACGATCAGGCACTCAAGCGTGAGCTGAGCAAATCGCTGCCACTGGCCACCGGTCCCGGCCCGGGCGTGATCGTGGTGCGTCCGGCGATCACCGCCGTGAGCAGCAAGACCGAAGGCCTGCACGCCTATGAAGTGATCCCGATTGCGTTGGTGGCGGCCGCAGTCAGCACCGCCAGCGGTATCCGCGATCAGGAAACCACCCTCGCCACCGAAGCGGTGTTCATGGATGGCGCCAGTAACAAGGTCGTCGCGCAAGTGGTGCGCAAGGGCACCGGTAAACCGCTGGAAAATGACTCGCAGGTGATGAAGGCCGATGACGTCAAAGCCGTGATCGATGGCTGGGCGGTGGACATGCACCAGATGTATCTGAAGCTGAAGGCTGAATCCAGGTAATGCATCCGGGCTGATGGCCCTTTGCGAGCAAGCCCGCTCCTGCATCGGATCTGTTCTGATCACGCCGGTTGTGATCACCTCGGACCCCCTGTGGGAGCGGGCTTGCTCGCGGAAGCGGCATGACAGGCGCTACATCATTTTCCGGTAAACCAGCGGAAATACGGATTGCCGCCATCCCACTGCATCACTTCGCGCATATCCCGCCCCCACGCATCCCGATCACCGTCATAGGCATGCAGGCTCGCCCGATAAAACTGCATCAGCCGTTGGCGATGGGTTGCCATGCGCTCGGTGAACCCGTTATCGGCATTCACCAGTGGCGGTGGCTGATACAGATCCAGCAACGCTGGCAGCACGCGGGTGATTTCCTTGCTGCGCACCCAGGGCGCGTACTCGATGCGTGGCCGATCATCGGTCACCGCCGGCGCGTCAGCGGCAAAGCGCTCAAGCCCCTCGCGGTCGGTCACCCAAGTGGCGAGCAGGGCTGCTGCGGAACCGATGCCGACATCCTGCAAGGTGCTGCGCACGCTGTCCTGCTGGAAACGTTCGGTGATTTTCGCGGCGTCCAGTTCCATCGGCTGCATCGATCCTGCCAGCAACATCTCGTGGAACTCACTGGTCCACACCGAGGCATACGGGAACACGTCGAGGAAGCTGCGCACCAGCGAACGCGAGTCGTCGATGTTCTGTGTTGGCAGTGGCAGCCACTGCGCGACGATGCCCTGTTTCTCCAGCCGGCTGGCGGCCAATTGATAGAAGTCGCGGGAATACAGATTGACCACACCGGCAGCGGAGGGCGGTGGTGGCTCGAGGGTGATCAGGTCGTAAGTCTGCGCACTGCGCAGTAATTCTTGCCGGCCATCGCGCAGACGCACATCGACCCCGGGATCGCTGGCCGCGTTGAAGTTGCCCTTGAACAGTGGCGCAGCTTTGACCACTGACGGCAGCAACTCAGCAACCACGCGATGCTCCAGTCCCGGATAGCGCAGCATCGCACCGGCGGTGATGCCAGTGCCGAAACCGATCACCAGCGTCGAACGCGGCTCCCCGTTGTGGATCAGCAACGGCAGCAGCGCCTGAATGCGCATGTAGCGCAGTGAAGGCATCGCATCACCGGTGTTCGAGACGCCCTGGATGTACAAGCGGTGGAAGATGTTTTCACCGCGACCCTGCGCGACCACCGCGACGGTGCCGCCACGACCTTCTTCATAAAACGCCAGCGTGCCATTGCGCGCGCCGGGCAACAGGCTGGCGAGTTTGTCCACGGGTGTAAACACGGCCAGGGCAACCGACACCAGACCCAGAGCGACCACCGCCTGACGCCGGCCTTTCTTCACGTGGTGCCCCTTGCGCACGGCGAGATAGCCGATGGCCGCGGCGATCAGCGCCAGCAGCCCAAGCGTATGAACCAGTCCGAGCAGCGGAGTCAACAGAAAGCCGCAGAGCATCACACCGACAATCCCGCCCAGCGTATTGAACGCCACCACGGCGCCAACATCACGCCCGATACGGTCGTGGCCCACGCTCAGGCGCAGCGCCAGTGGAAACGCTGCGCCGAGCAGCAACGTCGGCACGAACACGATGCTCAGCGCCGCCACGGCAAAGCGTGCGCTCATGCCGGCCAGTTCACTGGCGCCCAGGCTCAGCAGCCACATTTCAGTCTGGGTTTGGGCAAGAATCAGCCAGCGTCCGAGCAGGGCAATCTCTAAAAGAGCGATCAATCCGGCGCCGGCAATCAGCAAACCGAACACCCCCCACGGATCGCGAATCCGCTCAACGCGGCGGGCGAGCAGGGCGCTGCCGATAAACAGCCCGGCGAGGTAGGTCGCCAGCACCACGGCAAACGCATAGGTGCGGGTGCTCATGAACTGCACGATCGATTGCGACCAGACCACTTCGTAGCCCAGGGCCACGCCGCCGGCGATGGCGTACAACCAGAGCGCAGTGCGATCGGTGGCTGTCTCGGGGTGATGTTTGACGGGGGTTGTCACAGGCGCTGGCTGTTGCCGGGCCAAGCATAACGCGCCGACGGCGGCCAACAGATTGAGCATCGCCGCAAACAGCGCACTGCCACGTACACCGAGGGTAGCGATCAATACGAACGCCGCCAGCAGAGTGCCGGCAATCGCGCCCAAGGTGTTCGCCGCATACAACTGGCCGCCGGCCTTGCCCGGGTCAGTCGCCAGTGAACGCACCAGCACCGGCAGCGTGCCGCCCATCAATACGGCGGGAAGGCCGACCAATACGAATGGCAGCAGCCAGGCAAACAGGCCGACATGCCCTTGCAACCAGGCAAACGGACTGGCCGCCAGGCTCATGGCAAATGTCGCGCCGACGCCCAGTATGGCCACCAGCACTTCCAGCCCGGCGTAGAGCAGAACCGGTTGCTGCAAGCGATCAGCCCAGCGTCCGAACAGCCAGCCGCCGATGGCCAGGCCGGCGAAAAACGCACTGATACCGGTGGTGATCGCGTAGACCTCGACGCCGACTACCAGCGACAGTTGCTTGATCCACAGCACCTGATAAACCAGCGCCGCAGCCCCGGAAATGCACAGCAACAGAGCGGGAATGAGCAGGGCTGGAGAGGTGGATTGCGGGACGGGTATGGCCGAAGGCTTGCTGGCGATACGTGAGGACATTGCGGACGCCTTAATTCAAAAGTCATCGTGACTGTGCGGACTTCTTCGCGAGCAAGCTCGCTCCCACACTGGACTTGTGTTTGCCACAGATCCCTTGTGGGAGTGAGCCTGCTCGCGAAGCAGCTGACACGGTCCCAAGTCAAAAATAAGTCCGCCCGCCGGTGAGGGCGGGCGGCGGTCTTGCGGTTTTACTGGGCTTTTTTCATTTTTTCTTCGATGCGACGATCCACGTCTGCACGGATCTGGTCGATGCTGAAGCTGGCCGGACGCTGACTAGGCGGATAGTCGACGAAGGTCTGCAGGAACTTCGCAGCCCTGCGAGTGCCGTCGAAAATCAGATAATCGTTTTTCGTCAGCCAGTCATAGTATTGGTCAGACACGATGTCAGCCCGTTCATACGGGTCCATGCGCAGGTTGAACATTTTCGGTACACGCAGGCACACGAACGGTTCGCTCCACACTTCCAGACCCCCGGGAGCGCGTTGCTCACAGAAGACCAGTTTCCAATCGTTGAAACGCATGCTGACCAGCACACCGTCATCGTTGAAGTAGTAGAACTCCTCACGTGCGCTCTTGTCGGTTTTGCCAGTCAGGTAATCGAGCTGGTTGTAACCGTCCAGATGCACCTTGAAGTTCTTGCCGCCGACGTCAGTACCTTTGAGCAGGCGTTCCTTGATATCGGTGTCGCCCACTGCGGCCATCAGCGTCGGGAACCAGTCCAGACCCGAGAACAGCTGCGTTGACACTTCACCGGCCTTGACTTTACCCGGCCAGCGAATCATCGCAGGCACTCGATACGCCCCTTCCCAGTTGGAGTTTTTCTCGTTGCGGAACGGCGTGGTCGCCGCGTCCGGCCACGACCACTGGTTAGGCCCGTTGTCGGTGGTGTAGACCACAATGGTGTTGTCGGTGAGTTTCAGGTCATCGAGTGTCTTGAGCAGTTTGCCGACGTCGCCGTCGTGCTCGATCATGCCATCGGCATACTCATTGCCAACCATGCCGCTTTGACCTTGCATGGACTCACGCACGTGGGTGAACGCGTGCATGCGGGTGGTGTTCATCCAGACGAAGAACGGTTTGTTCGCCTTCGATTGCTTCTCGATGAACGCCTGGGCTGCCGCAGTGGTTTCGTCGTCGATGGTCTCCATGCGTTTTTTGGTCAGCGCGCCGGTGTCTTCGATCTTGCCATCGGCAAAACTGTGAATCACGCCACGCGGAGACGCTGCCTTGATAAACTCGGCGTCGTTCTTGGGCCAGTACGGACGCTCTGGCTCTTCTTCGGCATTGAGGTGATAGAGGTTGCCGAAGAACTCGTCGAAACCATGGTTGGTCGGCAGGTATTCGTCTTTGTCGCCAAGGTGGTTTTTACCGAACTGGCCCGTTGCATAGCCCTGGGCCTTCAGTGCCTGGGCAATGGTCACATCGCGGGCCTGCAGGCCGACCGGCACGCCTGGCATGCCGACTTTCGACAGGCCGGTACGCAGCGGCGTCTGCCCCGTGATGAACGACGATCGACCAGCGGTGCAACTGTTCTCCGCATAGTAATCGGTAAATATCATGCCTTCTTTGGCGATGCGGTCGATGTTCGGGGTCTTGTAACCGACCACGCCCATGGAATAGGCGCTGATGTTGGTCTGGCCGATGTCATCGCCGAAGATCACCAGAATGTTGGGTTTTTCAGCCGCTGTGGCAGTTGCCGACAGCGCCATCACCGAGGTTGCCACCAAGGCGAGTTTCGGTAGCCACTTGCGTATGCGAGTCATATGACTTGCTCCTTTTTGCGGGGGTCGTTTATTGCGACAAACGTTTATTGCAGTCCTGCATCACGCTTTCTTATTGCACCTGCCCGGTGACCGGCGGCTCGAACGGGTAGACCCGGCGCCATTGCGACGCCATGTCGACCACGGTCCAGCCGCGGGAATTTGCTTCGTCGAGGGCCTTGTCGAGGCGCCCGATATCGGATTGGCGGTCATAGGCCCATTCGCGTTTGGCGTCGGTGTGGTGCACCAGGCCCATGAAACGTTTGCCGGAACCTGCGGCGGTCCACTGCAGCATCTGCAGGTCGCCGTCGGAGTTGCCGAACGCGAGAATCGGACGTTTGCCGATCACTGCGTCGATGCTTTCCGGTTTGCCAGGGCCGTCGTCGTTGTGCGCCACTTTCGGTGTGCGCAGGATCGAGGCCTTGCCGTCCTTGTATTGAAATGAAGTAATGAACGTGGTGCCGATCACCTGTTCCGGCGGGATGCCGTAGACCTTTTCGGCAAAGGCGCGCATGAACCCGGTGTCACCGCCGGAGACGATGTAGGTCTTGAAGTTCTGGCTGCGCAGGTAGTCGAGCATTTCCAGCATCGGCTGGAAGATCATCTCGGTGTACGGTTTGCCGGTTTTCGGATGGCGCGCCTGGCTCAGCCAGGTCTTGGCGTAGTCATCAAAGGCTTCTGTGGTCATGCCGCTGTGGGTCGCCCTGACAATCTTCAACAGGCCTTCCATCCCCGCTGCCGCAAGGGCCTTGTGATCGTTTTCCAGTACCGCCTTGAACGGCTGGGTGGTTTTCCATTCCGGGTGCTGCGCGGCGGTGCGTTTGACCTCGTCGAAGGCGAAGAGCAACTCGAAGTACGCCGGTTGCTCGCTCCACAGGGTGCCGTCGTTGTCGAACACGGCGATGCGGTCGGCGGGTTTGACGAAGTCCTTGCTGGACTGGTCAGTCACGGTCTGGACGAATTCGATGATGCTTTTTTTCGCCGGGCCATCGTTCCACGACGGCAACGGCTCATTCGCCTGTGCCAGCAGGGGCAGAGCCAGGCTGAACAACAGGGCGAGTCCGAAACGTTGGCGATTGAGCATCGGAGGCGTCATGGGAAATCCTTCTCGTGAACGGGATTGAGCGGGCGCAGGGCCGGGGCCGGTCTGGCCCGTTGCTGTTCGGCCTGACTGTGAAGCGTAGTCAACGATTGGCGCAGTTGAGCAAGTGTTTTCCGGGTGGTCGGTTCGCGACCGTAAAGCCCGCGTAGTACCCCCTGCAGACGTGGGCCGGCATCGACCAGTTTCAGCCCCAGACGACTGCGCCACAGCCACCGATAGAGGACGCTCAGTTGTGGCGGGCGGGCTTGCAGTTGCGCATCGATTTGCTGCCAGGCGTAGTCGGCTGATTGCTCCCGGGCCAGTTGCCGCGCGCATTTGCGTGTTTGCCATTGCTGCCAGGCTCGCGTCAGTGCCGGACGACTGACATACGCCGCGCCGATGACGACCACCAGCAGGGCCAGCCAGGTCAGCCAGCGCGTGGACAAGTGCAGGCGGTTTTGCCCGAGCTGCTTCAGGTCTTCGGTGATCGAGAACACCGGTTTGTAAGCGCTGTTCGCCGCAGCCGTAAATGTCACCGCTGCGACTTGCGCGGTCCGCATCTGTTTGGCGCTGGCGTCCCACCATTTCACCTCGATGGCTGGCAGGGTGAATGAGCCTGCCTCGTCGATGCGATAGCTGACACTGTCGATGCGTTGCCCGCCGAGAATGTCACCGCGACCGTCATCGATACGGGTGACTTGCGGGGTTGTCTCATAGCGGCTCAGCCCAGCGACCTCGCCGAGTGGCGGAACGGGCAGGGCCATCGCCAAGGCGCCGTCGGCTTGCAGGGTGAGTTGGCGGGTAACGCTGTCGCCGACTTTCAGTGGCGTCGTCGAGTGGATCAGGTGTTGCGAAAAGCGCAGGCCGGTGGCGACCAGTGGGGCTTCCCCGGGTTTGAAACCGGGTGGCTGGGTGGCGCTGAAATGCACGGGTTGGCTCTGCGCGCTGATCTCGGCGGTGGCCTGGCCGGGCGTGGCGCGCACGGTCAATGCTGGAATATCAAAACCTCGCGCGACATTCGGGGTGATCAGATAGCTGTAGCGCAAGCCGCTGAAGGATTGCCCGTCGATGGTCTGGTTGAGGTGCTGGGCCTGACCGCCGGGCGGCATCACCAGCGCGCCGTCGAGCTTGAGGTCGGGCAGGGTAGCGGCGCTGGTGAACCAAGTGTCGGTGAGGACGTCGAGTTGCAGCTCGACCAGCCCGCCGACCATGGCGCCTTCGGCGGGTTGCAGGTGGGCCTGGACCTTGAGTTGCGGTTCAGCGGCGAGGGCATTGAGGCTGAGCAGGCTGGTGAGCAGCAACGTGCTCAATTCTGTGGTGTTTGATCTGGCCACTTCGCGAGCAAGCCCGCTCCCACATTGGTTTCGTGTACACCGCAGGCCCCCTGTGGGAGCGAGTCTGCTCGCGAAGGCTGTAACCCGGTTCATGGTCGAGCTCCCTGCTGATCCTGCAAGCTGAATTTCTGCTTGAGAAATTTCGCCGGCGAGGTGGTCAGGTTCTGCAACCACAACGCATCCGAAGTCGCCTGCTCGGTCTCGACCTTTTTGCTCTGGCCCTTGCCCGGGGCCTTGTCGAATTTCACTTCGTCGGGTTTGGTTTCGGGGGCGTTCTTCTCGGCGCTCTCGGTGTCTTTCAGCAGTGCCTGCGCCAGCGCCAGATTGGCCGTGGCCTCGGGGAATTGCGCTTGCAGTTTCAACGCCTGGCGGTAAGCGGCGATGGCTTGATCGAACTTGAATCGGCGCACGTAAATGTTGCCCAGATAGAAGTAGGCTTGCGGCGTGTCGAGCCGCGCAAAAGTCGCCAGCGCAAGGTCGTAATCGGCGGCGTGATAAGCGGCGACGCCTTTCCAGTACGGGTCGACAAACAACGCCGCCGCCTGCGGCCAGTGTTCGTGCTCGAAGGCCCAGCGGCCTTGTTGATCGCGGGTGAAAAAAGCGTCGGTCAAGGCATTGGCTTGAGCCGGCGCGGACGGCCAGCCAAGGCCCACGGCGAGGGCCAGCGCCGGCAGCCAGTTGACGCTCCAGCCCTTGCGCACATTGATCAACGCCAGCAACAGCAGCGGCCAGCACAGCCAGTAACCGGCGTCTTTCCAGTGCAATTCGTGCTGTTCGGCGCTGGCGCTCTGAAAGTGCTGTTGTGCGTGCAACTCGACCCAGTCCAGATCATCGTCATTAAGGGTCAGGCTGCCCAGTGGCGCATCCAGCGCAGACGCCAGTTGCTTGAGCGCAGCCTGATCGAAAGTCCCGAGGATGGGCCGGCCATTGCTGTCAACTTTTGGTTGGCCGCTCGCGCTCTGGATGACGCCGCCATCCTCACTGCCCGCCGCCAGCACCAGCACTTGCAACTGGCTGTCGCGCAACTGTCGGTCGAGACCGTCGAATTGGCCGGTGTCGGCGCCGTCGGTGATCAACAGCAGGCTGCCCGGGGTTTTTTCGGCACTGAGCAAGCGTTTCGCCTGATCGATCACCGCGCCAACGTTCTTGCCCGGTTTTTCAATCAGCCCGGTGTCGAGGGCTTGCACAAAGGTATCGAGCAGCGTCGGGTCGTCCGTCGGCGGCAGCACCAGATGCGCGCTGCCAGCGTAGGCGATCAAAGCCGTGCGGGCCCCGGCGCGACGCTGGATCAAATCGTGAATCTTGTGTTTGGTCGCTTCCAGTCGGGTCGGCTGCACGTCATTGGCGTCCATCGACGGTGACAGGTCCACGGCGACGATCAGCGGCGCACGGTTCTCCAGAAAATCCGGGCGATCCTGTTCCCAGGTCGGCCCGGCCGCCGCTACTGCGCCGAGAACCAACAATGCGCAGAGCAGGTGCACCGGGCGCCAGTGCTGATGATCCTGCGGAGTGACCAACAGATGCGGCAGCAGGTGCTCGGCGATGTTGCCGCGCAGGCGTAGTTGCAGATTACGGCCGCGGCGCCAGATCATCGGCAGCAGCGCGCCGAAAAGCGCCAGCAGCAGCCACAGCGGACGCAGGAAGTGGAAATCGCTGAGGTTGATGTCCATCTCAGGCCTCCTGCTGCTGACGGGAAAGTGACAGGCGCGGACGTAACATTGCGCCAAGCTGATAAAGCGCGAGCAACAGCAGCGCCGCGCCCAGCGGCCAATGGAACAGTTCACGCTGAGGCTGATGGCTCAGGGTTTTCACTTGGTGCGGCGTCAGTTGATCGAGGGTGCTGTAGACCCGGTCCAGCGCACTGCGGTCCTCGGCGCGAAAGAACTGACCGCCGGTGGTTCTGGCAATCTGTTCAAGTCCCGACAGATTGACCTTGGCTTCACCGGATGCGCTCGGGTCACCAATGCCGATGGTGTGAATGATCACGCCCTTGTTGGCGGCCATTTCGGCGGCATGATCCGGGGTGATCGCGCTGCTGGTGTCGTTGCCGTCGGTGAGCAGGATCAGCATTTTTTCCTGTTCATGGGCCTGATCCAGAAGCTTGAGACTCAAGCCAATGGCGTCGCCGATCGCCGTGTTGGGGCCGGCCATGCCGATGCCAGTGTCGGCCAGCAACAGCGACAGACTGGCGTGATCGAGGGTCAACGGTGCCTGCGGATAAGCGCCGCTGCCAAACACGATCAGGCCGAGACGGTCATCCTTGCGCTTGTCGATAAAGCCCTGAACGACCTCTTTGACGGCGGCGAGGCGATTGATTTTTTCGCCGTTGGCGTTGGTGAAATCTTCGGTTTCCATCGATTGCGAGATGTCGATGGCGAGCATCAAGTCGCGCACCGGTTGCTGGCGTTCGATGGGTTTTTCAACGTAGACCGGGCGCGCGGCAGCTAAAAGAATCAACGCCCAGACCAGCAGATTGAGCAGCAACTGCCAGACGTTACGCCGAGTTCCGGCGTTACTCGGCGCCTCGCCGACAGCACGGCTCATTGCACCAAAGAACGGCACGCGCACCGCACTGCGCGCCTCTTTGTAAGCGGGAAAGTAACGGTAGGCCAGCCAAGGCAATGGCAACAGCAGCAACAGCCACGGGTAATCAAGCTGCCACATGATGATGCTCCACCCAGTGTTGGCAGGTGTCGAACAGCGCCTGCCGCTGCGGTGCGGGGAGGGCGCGCAGGGTGTCGTCCGGCGCGTAGGCGAGTTGGGCGAGTTGGGCGCTGAAGTCGGTCGGCAGTTGCTTCTTGCTGTGCTGCTGCAAGAAGCTTTGCCAATCCTCCCGCCCAAGCGCCGCCGGACCCTGTGGGAGCTGGCTTGCCCGCGATGGCGTCCTGTCAGCCAACGCAGAGGTCGGATGTGATGGCCTCATCGTTGGCAAGCCAACTCCCACAGGTCTCGTATTCCACCGATGAGCTTTTTGTACAGGCATCGAGAGGGCGACGCGCTTTAGAAGCTCGGGCAATTCGCGCAGGGCGTTGAGGTCATCACTGCGGCTGCGCAACTGCGCCAGCCGCGCCAGGCCTTCGCGGCGATAAGCATTCCTGCGCCATTGCCAATAACGGCGGATACCGATCAGCAATGCGGCCAGAATCAGAACGGCGAGCAACACCCACCAGCCCCACGTTTGCGGCGCATAACTGACCGGCGCGGGCAGGCTCAACTCCTTGAGCTGGTCGATGCTCGGGATATTCGGATTCACCGCCGGGCTCCCGCACTTTTACCCAGTTCGGCGCGAAGTTGCGCATGAGCCTCTTCGGCGGTGCTGACCATCATCAAAGGCACCTGGCTGCGGCGGAGCAGGGTGGCGACATCCTTGAGTCGACCGCTGAGAAAATCGCCCAGCGGTTGATGCACGTTGCGTTTTTCGATGGCCAGTTCTACCTGCAACTCGCCTTGTGTGACCAGCAAGCGGCCGTTTTGCGGCAGCTTCAGGGCCAGCGGGTCGTAGACTTGCAGGGCAACCACATCGTTGTGCGCCGCCAGTTGCCGCATCAGTTGCAAGGTGCGCTCGCCAGCGCCGGCAAAATCGCTGACGATGCAGATCAAATGATCATGCCCGGCCAGTGCGAGGCAGCGCTGCAGGACCTTGTTCAGTTGATCCTCGTCTTCGGCGTCCGGGTTGGCGGCGTTGAGTGCCCGGTTCTGCTCGGCGATGCGGCTGAGCAGCGCTTCCACACGTTTGCGGCTACGCAGCGGGGCGATGCTGTCGATGCGCTGATCGTTGAACACCAGCCCGCCAACCCGGTCGCCCGCGTGAAACACCATCCACGCCGCCAGTGCCGCGAGTTCGGCTGCGGTGGCAGATTTGAAGCTGCGCTGCGAACCAAAGAACATCGACATGCGCTGATCCACCACGATCAATGCCGGGCGATCACGTTCCTCTGTGAAGGTGCGCACTACCGGTTTGCCGGTGCGCAGCGAGGCGCGCCAGTCGAGATGACGCAAGTCGTCGCCCGGTTGATAGCGGCGCAGCTCGTCAAAGTTCAGGCCCCGTCCGCGCAGGCGTGAAGCATGGTTGCCGGCGAGGATGCTGCCCTGTGGCTGGCGGGCGAGAAAACTCAGGTCACGGGCCTTGAATTCCAGCGCCATCAATTGCGCCAGAGACACATAGACCAGCCCATCGGAGTTCATGCTGGAATCGCCACTTTATCGAGAATCCGGTCCAGTACCTGATCGGCGCTGACGCCATCCGCTACCGCGTCGTAACTCAGTTGCAGGCGATGGCGCAGAACCGGATGCACCACGGCGCGGACGTTGTCCGGCGAAACGAAATCCTGGCCCTGCAACCACGCATCGGCGCGCGCGCAGCGATCCAGACCGATGCCGCCTCGGGGGCTGGCGCCAATCGCGATCCAGCGCGCGAGGTCCTCGTCGTAGTCGGCAGGGTGGCGGGTGGCGTTGATCAGGTCGATCAGGTAGCTGTCGATGGCTGGCGAAACGTGCACGGCGCTGACTTCTTTGCGCGCGGCGAAAATCACCTCCTGCGACAGACTGAAACCCTTGGCCGGCGCGGTGTTGGCGCCTTGGGCAAACTCTTCGTTGCGCAGCAGGCGCAGCACCTGGCTTTCGTTTTCGGCACTCGGGTAATCGAGCAGGACTTTCAGCAGGAAACGGTCCATCTGCGCTTCCGGCAGGGGATAGGTGCCTTCCTGTTCGATGGGGTTCTGCGTCGCCACCACGATGAACAGATCCGGCAGCGCGTGGCTGTTTCCGGCGACGGTGATCTGCCGTTCCTCCATGGCTTCGAGCAGCGCTGCCTGGACTTTGGCCGGCGCGCGGTTGATCTCGTCGGCGAGGATCAGGTTGCCGAACAGTGGGCCGGGCTGAAAGCGGATCTCGTTCTTGCCCTCGACCTGATGCAGCACCTCGGCGCCAGTGATGTCCGAGGGCAGCAGGTCCGGGGTGAACTGGATGCGGCTCATCTTCGCATCAAGGTGTTTGGCCAGGGCTTTGACCGTGCGGGTTTTGGCCAGCCCCGGCAGGCTCTCCAGCAGCAAGTGACCGTTGGCCAGCAGGCCGAGCAGGATCTGCCGGATGACTTGATCCTGACCGAGTACCGCTTCGGCGATGCTGGCTTGCAGGGCGTTGAGGTCAGTGAGTGCAGTCATGGGGCAGTCCTTTGTGGTCGAGCTAGAAAAACGCCAGGGTCAGGTTCACGCTGACGCCGTTGCCTTCGGGGCGGTTCTTGGTGTCGAACTCCGGTACCCAGCGCGCACGTAGAACGGCAGGGACAACGAGAGGTGGTTGAGTTCATCGAAGTGGTAACCGGCAGCAATCGGTGTGATCAGCGCGTCGGCCAATTGCGTGCCGGAATCACTGTCACCGAGGGTGCGTCCCCGCACGCCGGTAATACTGGCCTTGATGTCGGTGTATTGCACCGGAATGCCCACCGCGGAGGCGTCGTACCAGATGCTGCTCAACGACATCACCCAGCCCGGCTCCGGCGGCACGATCCCGGCGTTGGAGAACACCTGTTGCCCGGTAATCGGCCGGCCAACGCCGCCCTCGGCGGCGTAAAGCAGAGGACTGCCGATCATGCACAGCGCCAGCAACGGGCGCACAACGCCAGGCTTGACCATCAACGACTCCGCTCGATGTGCGGGCTATCGGAAAATTCAAGCAGATACAGTGCCGTGCGCTCGGGCGCAGCCTCAATGGCTGGGCGGTCTGCGGGCGGGCGAGCACTGACATCCTGCGCGCCGACGCCGCAACTGACGAACATGGTCATCACGCAGTAGCCGGCTGCTTTGAAGGCTGCTCGCATAGGTTTTCCTTACTTGCCAAACGTCACGTTAATACCGGTGTACACCACGAATTGCGGCAGGCCATCGCCCTTGCGGTCAGCCGTCCACTGCGGCTCGATAAAGGCGTTGAGGATGTTGGTTCCAGACTTCCACGCCTTGCCGACACCGAGGCCGATAGGGATGTAGTGAGTGTCGTTTTTCAGGTCGAAGGTCAAGGTGCCGGTGGAGCGCAGATACCAGCCTTTTTCCAGGTTATGGATGATGAACGGCTGGAAAGTCGCGCTTTCGACATGCGCGCGGTCGCTGTCGCCGGCGAACGAACTCTGGTACTGCACCAGAGCGCCGAGCAGTCCGCGCGGCGATGCATCGATGGCGACGGCGGCCAGTCCGCCTTGCCATTTGCCGGTGCCGAGCTCGTCCTGTGCGGCGGTCGGTGCGGTGATCAGCGGGCCAATGCCCAACTGCACGCCGTCGGTTTTCAGAATGAAGATATCGAACAGGTTCAGGTCACCGATGCCGGTGCTGTAACCATTATGCGGGTCGGGGCGGGTGCTGATTGGCAGGGTCGCGCGCACCAGTTGCGGCACACCGATGAAATCGTTCGGCGCGATCGGCAGGGTGCCGCGCAGCAACACGTCATTGCTGTGCGCGTTGCTGTCGTAGAGTTTAGGGGTGTAGTAGTCCTGCAGATTCGCGCCCGGTGCGACGTTCAACGGGTTGTTGCTTTTGTTCGAATCCTCGGCGTTATCTGCCTGCGCAGCACACGCAATCGCCAGCAAACCCGCCAGAAAAAGAGTCTTCCCCACTCGATTGAACATCATCCCCGATTCCCTGGTGGCTTATGGACACTTGGCGCTAGTCGGCCGTTACTGCGTAATCCCTTTCTTATCAAGCCCGTAGGACACGTCTGAATGACGCTAGCAGCTAATCGGGAGTTAGCCAGCCGAAGGGATTAATTCTTTGGTTTTGTGTACGGGGTCACAGGTGATTGTGTACTAAACATTCCATTGCTCATGGTGTAGGAGCTGTCGAGTGAGATGAGGCTGCTACATATGCGTATTTCAATTCGGGATGTTTAAAGGTTGTTTCGATTTTGCGGAACGTTCCCACAAGGTTTTCAGGTTGTCCGTCGGACGTCGGGTCTCTAGCCTGTGTTCGTCGCTGCCAAATCAGCGACCGGGACTGGAAACCCCGGGGGAAAACTGAACGCAACAGCACCGTTCATGACGTATGCTTGCGCACCTTTTCTGGTGCGTACTTAGTTATGGCGGCTGTGCGTGGGGGACCTTCGGGTCGTCCGGGTTTCTCTGTCCCCCGGGTTTCCAGCCTGCGTACAGCTGCCACCCATTCGACCGGAAGCCGAATGGGCCAGCTCCACCGTTCGGATAGAGAAAACACTATGAAGAAGCCAACACCCAATCCCCCAGAATCAGACGCCGACACCACATCCCCCTACGCCTCAGTCGACAGTAAAAAACTCCACGAAGCCGCCGACCGCGCCCTCGACTACTACCTCAATCCCGCCACCCGCATCATTTCCAGCGCCAACGAGCCGGAACCCATGTACCTCGCCAATCCCAGGTACAACACCGAATCTCTTCTAGCCAACGCCAGCGAAACCCTCGGCTCGGCCAGCGAGATGCTGATCAACTTCGCCGCCTCGCTGGAAACCTCACAGCGCAAGACCGCACTGGGCATCGCACAGGTCGTCATGCTGGGTGAACTTGCGGTGAATCAAGCCTTGGATCACGTCGAGCTCAATGACTGATCTCTATTGAATGATCGTTCCCACGCGCAGCAAAGGAATGCAGCCCTTGACGCTCTGCGTCAAATTCGCAAGCTGGAACGCGGAGCGTCCCTTGAGGCATTCCCACGCAGAGCGTGGGAACGATCAGAATCAAAAGATCGCAGCCTTCGGCAGCTCCTACATCTGGATATCCGGTTTAGCTGTTTTTCTTGGCTTGTTCGCGGATGCGTTCTTCCTGAGCGCGGGCTTCAGGGGTGAATTCGGCGCCGAAGTCTTCGGCAGAAAATATCTGGCGGATTTCAATTTCAGAATCGCCCGGCATCGGGTTAGGGCAGCGCTTGACCCATTCGATGGCTTCTTCTTTTGACTTCACTTCCCAGATCCAGTAACCGGCGATCAACTCCTTGGTTTCGATAAAGGGGCCGTCGATGACCGTGCGTTTATCGCCGGAGAAGCGTACGCGGGCGCCTTTGCTGCTCGGATGCAGGCCATCGCAATCGATCAGGATGCCGGCCTTGACCAGTTCTTCATTGAAATTGCCCATTTCGGTCATCAGTTCTTCGCTGGGCATGATGCCGGCTTCGGAATCGGCGCTGGCTTTGACAAGGATCATGAATCGCATGGCGGTTACTCCGTGGATTGTGGGGACTCGTTGTTTAGTCGAACGAGCCAGCGGTGAATCGACAGGGTCTCTAAATAAAAGACCGGTGACACCACAGAATCCAATGTGGGAGCGAGCCTGCTCGCGAAGAGGTCGTCACATTCAACGTTTATGCTGACTGGTCCAACGCTATCGCGAGCAGGCTCGTTCCCACGTGGGAGTTGCGCTGGTTTTGTATACAACTTTTCGCGCAGGCCCCCAACAATTTCAACGAAGGGCATAGGTCGTCGGACAATTTCGTGGTTAACTTCGGCCTCTTGCATGCTTTCCAACCCAAACATCAGAAGGACTCAGTTCATGGCTCAAGTCACTCTCAAAGGCAACCCGGTTCAAGTCAACGGCCAGTTGCCACAAGCCGGTTCCAAGGCGCCAGCCTTTTCTCTGGTTGCCGGCAATCTGTCCGACGTCACCCTGAAAGACTTTGCCGGCAAGCGCAAAGTGCTGAACATCTTCCCAAGCGTCGACACCCCGACCTGCGCCACTTCCGTGCGCAAATTCAACGCTCAGGCCAACGACATCAGCAACACCGTGGTGCTGTGCATCTCGGCTGACCTGCCGTTCGCCCAAGCGCGCTTCTGCGGCGCCGAAGGCCTGGAAAACGTTCAGAACCTGTCGACCCTGCGCGGCGTCGAATTCATCGAGAACTACGGTGTGGCCATCGCTGACGGCCCGCTGAAAGGCCTGACCGCGCGCGCCGTTGTGGTTCTGGACGAAAACGACAACGTCCTGCACAGCGAACTGGTCAAGGAAATCGCTGAAGAGCCGAACTACGAAGCCGCTTTGGCTGTTCTGAAATAAGTGTTCTGAAAAAAGCGTTTTACAATTGTTAACGGCCTGGCCCTGTCCAGGCCGTTTTCATTTGTGTATCAGTATTTTGCCTCACACCTTGAAACGTAAGTTGAAGGTAAATTGCCGGTAAAGCTGCTTTGCTATTTGCCCATCAGTGCTTATCGTTCAGCCTCCTGTAAAAGAAGCCCACGCGCCCAATGGTTAATCACTCCATGCAATCGTCTTCCCGTAATTCCCGTCGCTGGCTGATCAGCCTGCTGGTCCTGTTGGTTATTGCCGTTCTGTGCTGGAAATTCTGGCCTGCCGGCTCAGCCCACAAGGAGGGCGCTGAAAAGGCGGCCGGGCATACGGGGCGTTCGGGGATGATGCGTCCGGGCTTCGGTGGCGGCACCGGGCCGATTCCGGTGCGGGTGGCGCCAGCGGTCAAGGGGGATTTCCCGCTTTATTACAAGGCACTGGGCACGGTGACGGCGCTCAATACCATCAATGTGCGCAGCCGGGTTGGCGGCGAGCTGGTGAAGATCAATTTCGAAGAAGGGCAGATGGTCAAGGCCGGCGACCTGCTGGCAGAGATCGACCCGCGCCCTTACCAGAACGCCTTGCTCCAGGCCGAAGGCACCTTGTTGCAGAACCAGGCGCAACTGAAAAATGCTCAGGTCGATGTCGAGCGTTATCGCGGTCTGTTCAAGGAAGACAGCATTGCCAAGCAGACCCTGGACACTGCCGAAGCGCTGGTCGGCCAGTACCTGGGCACGGTGAAAACCAACCAGGCGGCAGTCAACGACGCCAAGCTCAATCTCGAATTCACCAAGATCCGCGCACCGATTACCGGTCGCGTTGGTCTGCGTCAGGTCGACGTCGGCAACCTCGTCGCGGCCAATGACACCACGTCCCTTGCTGTCATCACCCAGACGCAGCCGATCAGCGTGGCCTTTACGTTGCCGGAAAACAGCCTGGAAACCGTGCTCGCGCGTTATCGCAGTGGCGCCAAACTGCCCGCCGAAGCCTGGGATCGTGGCGACACCCGACTGCAGGCCACCGGCGTCCTGCAAAGTCTCGACAACCAGATCGACGTCGCCACCGGCACTCTCAAATTCAAGGCGCGTTACGAAAACCGTGACCAGGCATTGTTCCCCAACCAGTTCGTCAATGTGCATTTGCTTGCCGACACCCTCAAAGGTGTCGTCCTCGCACCGTCGGCGGCTATTCAGTTCGGCACCAACGGCACCTTCGTCTACGCGCTGGACGGCGACAAGAAGGTCACCATTCGTCCATTGAAAGTCGGTGCCAGTGACGGTGAAAACACCGTGGTCACCGAAGGCCTCGCTGCCGGCGACCGCGTTGTGCTGGAAGGCACCGACCGCCTCAAGGAAGGCAGCGAGGTGGAGGTGGTCAACGACAGCAAAGACGTGCCAACGACCCCGACCGAACACCTGCAGGGCAAATCCGCCGCCAATGCACCGGATGCCGCCGTGACTGACAAGGCCAAGAAGGGCGCATGAACATTTCGCGGCTGTTCATCCTCCGTCCGGTAGCGACCACCCTGAGCATGCTGGCCATTGTCCTGGCCGGCCTGATCGCTTATCGCCTGCTGCCGGTGTCGGCGCTGCCCCAGGTCGATTACCCGACCATCCGCGTCATGACCCTGTATCCCGGCGCCAGCCCGGACGTAATGACCAGCGCTGTTACAGCGCCGCTGGAACGCCAGTTCGGCCAGATGCCCGGCTTGACGCAAATGGCTTCGACCAGCTCAGGCGGCGCTTCGGTGCTGACCTTGCGTTTCAGCCTCGACATCAACATGGACGTCGCCGAGCAACAGGTGCAAGCCGCGATCAACGCCGCCACCAACCTGCTGCCGACCGACTTGCCGGCGCCGCCGGTGTACAACAAGGTCAACCCCGCAGACACCCCGGTGCTGACCCTGGCCATCACCTCAAAAACCATGCTTCTGCCCAAGCTCAATGATCTGGTCGATACACGCATGGCGCAGAAAATCGCCCAGATCAGCGGCGTCGGCATGGTCAGTATCGCCGGCGGTCAGCGCCAGGCGGTGCGGATCAAGGTCAACCCCGAGGCACTTGCGGCCAACAGCCTCAATCTGTCCGACGTGCGCACGCTGATCAGCGCTTCCAACGTCAACCAGCCGAAGGGCAACTTCGACGGCCCGACCCGGGTGTCGATGCTCGACGCCAACGACCAGCTGACGTCCCCCGAGGATTACGCCAATCTGATCCTCGCCTATAAAAACGGCGCCCCGTTGCGGCTCAAGGATGTCGCGGAGATCGTCGACGGTGCCGAGAACGAGCGTCTGGCCGCGTGGGCCAATCAGAATCAGGCCGTGCTGTTGAACATTCAGCGTCAGCCCGGCGCCAACGTGATCGAGGTGGTGGACCGGATCAAGGCCCTCCTGCCAAGCATCACCGACAACCTGCCGGCAGGCCTTGATGTCACCGTGCTCACTGATCGTACCCAGACCATCCGTGCCTCGGTCACTGACGTGCAGCACGAATTGCTGATCGCCATCGCGCTGGTGGTCATGGTGACGTTCCTGTTCCTGCGTCGCTTCAGTGCCACGATCATCCCGTCGGTGGCCGTGCCACTGTCGCTGATCGGCACGTTTGGCGTGATGTATCTGGCCGGATTCTCGGTCAACAACCTGACCCTCATGGCACTGACCATCGCCACCGGTTTTGTCGTCGATGACGCCATCGTCATGCTGGAAAACATCGCGCGCTTCATTGAAGAGGGCGACAGCCCGATGCAGGCGGCGCTGAAGGGCGCCAGGCAGATCGGGTTCACCCTGATTTCCCTGACCCTGTCGCTGATTGCAGTACTGATCCCGTTGCTGTTCATGGCGGACGTGGTCGGGCGCCTGTTCCGCGAATTCGCGATTACCCTGGCGGTGGCGATCCTGATTTCTCTGGTGGTCTCGCTGACCCTGACGCCGATGATGTGCGCGCGGTTGCTCAAGCGTGAACCGCAAGCACACGAACAGGGCCGTTTCTATCGCGCCAGTGGCGCGGTCATCGACTGGATGATCGCCGCGTATGGACGCAAGTTGCAGTGGGTGCTCAAGCATCAGCCACTGACCCTGCTGGTGGCGATTGGCACCCTGGCACTGACGGTGTTCCTCTACATGGTGGTGCCAAAGGGTTTCTTCCCGGTACAGGACACCGGGGTGATCCAGGGTATTTCCGAGGCACCGCAATCGATTTCCTTTGCTGCGATGGGTGACCGTCAGCAGGAACTGGCGAGCATCATTCTTGAAGATCCGGCGGTGCAGAGCCTGTCGTCCTACATCGGTGTAGACGGCGACAACGCCACACTCAACAGCGGCCGCTTGCTGATCAACCTCAAGCCCCACGGTCAACGTGACCTGACTGCCGCCGAGGTGATCGCCCGTCTGCAGCCGAAGGTGGACAAACTGGTCGGTATCCGGTTGTTCATGCAGCCGGTGCAAGACTTGACCATCGAGGACCGCGTCAGCCGTACCCAGTATCAATTCAGCATGTCTTCGCCGGACTCCGAGTTGCTCAGCCAGTGGAGCGGCCGTCTGGTCGAAGCGCTGGCCCAGCGCCCCGAACTGACCGATGTCGCCAGCGACTTGCAGGACAAGGGTTTGCAGGTCTATCTGGTGATCGACCGCGATGCGGCTTCGCGCCTGGGTGTGTCGGTGGCGAACATCACCGATGCCCTGTATGACGCGTTCGGCCAGCGGCAGATTTCGACCATTTACACCCAGGCCAGCCAGTACCGCGTGGTGTTGCAGGCGCAGTCGGGAGAAAAGATCGGTCCGCAGGCGCTGGACCAGATCCACGTCAAAACCACGGACGGCGCGCAGGTGCGGCTGTCGAGCCTGGCCCATGTCGAGGAACGTCAGGCGCAACTGGCGATCACCCATATCGACCAGTTCCCGGCGGTGATGATGTCGTTCAACCTCGCGCCGGGTGTGGCGCTGGGGCATGCGGTGGACATCATCGAACAGGTACAGAAAGACATCGGCATGCCGGTTGGCGTGCAGACCCAGTTCCAGGGCGCGGCCGAAGCGTTCCAGGCGTCACTGTCGAGCACCTTGCTGCTGATTCTGGCGGCGGTGGTGACCATGTACATCGTGCTCGGCGTGCTCTACGAGAGCTACATCCACCCGATCACCATTCTCTCGACCCTGCCGTCGGCGGCAGTCGGCGCCTTGCTCGCACTGCTGCTCAGCGGCAATGATCTGGGGATGATCGCGATCATCGGCATCATCCTGCTGATCGGTATCGTCAAGAAGAACGCGATCATGATGATCGACTTCGCCCTCGACGCCGAACGCACCCAGGGCATGGCCCCGGAGCAGGCGATCTATCAGGCGGCGCTCCTGCGTTTCCGGCCTATTCTGATGACCACGCTGGCGGCGCTGTTTGGTGCGGTGCCGTTGATGCTCGCCACCGGTTCCGGCGCTGAACTGCGCCAGCCGCTGGGTCTGGTGATGGTCGGCGGTCTGCTGGTCAGCCAGGTACTGACGTTGTTCACCACACCGGTGATCTACCTGTACTTCGACCGCCTCGGTCGGCGCTTTGGCAAGAAAGACGCCGACAGTGAAGAGGTGGCGGTATGACTGTCCGTACACATTCCCATTGTGGGAGCGGGCTTGCTCGCGAAAGCGGCAAGTCAGTCACTGACAATGTTGAATGTGCCGGCTTCTTCGCGAGCAAGCTCGCTCCCACAAGGGTGGGCGGTGAAACAGGGGATCGCGTTCGATGAACCTCTCCGGCCCTTTCATCAAGCGCCCGGTGGCGACGATGCTGCTGAGCCTGGCAATCATGTTGCTGGGCGGTGTGAGTTTCGGTCTGCTGCCGGTGGCGCCACTGCCGCAAATGGATTTCCCGGTGATCGTCGTCCAGGCGAGCCTGCCCGGTGCCAGTCCCGAAGTCATGGCGTCCACCGTGGCGACGCCGCTGGAGCGTTCATTCGGCGCCATCGCTGGCGTCAATACCATGAGCAGCCGTTCCAGTCAGGGCTCGACCCGGGTCATTCTGCAGTTCGACCTCGACCGCGACATCAACGGCGCGGCGCGGGAAGTGCAGGCGGCAATCAATGCTTCGCGCAATCTGTTGCCCAGCGGCATGCGCAGCATGCCGACCTACAAGAAGGTCAATCCGTCGCAGGCACCGATCATGGTGCTGTCGCTGACCTCGGACGTGCTGGAAAAGGGCCAGCTGTACGATCTGGCCTCGACCATCCTGTCGCAGAGCCTGTCCCAGGTTCAGGGTGTCGGCGAAGTGCAGATCGGCGGCAGCTCGCTGCCGGCGGTGCGCATCGAACTCGAACCGCAGGCGCTGAACCAGTACGGCGTGGCGCTCGACGATGTGCGCAAAACCATCGCCGACGCCAACGTGCGCCGGCCCAAGGGCTCGGTCGAGGACGGCCAGCGCTTGTGGCAGATCCAGGCCAACGACCAGTTGGAGAAGGCCAAGGATTACGAGTCGCTGATCATCCACTACGCCGACGGTGCCGCATTGCGCCTCAAGGATGTCGCCAAGGTCAGCGACGGCGTCGAAGACCGCTACAACAGCGGCTTCTTCAACGACGACGCGGCGGTACTGCTGGTGATCAACCGTCAGGCCGGCGCCAACATCATTGAGACGGTCAACGAAATCAAGGCGCAGTTGCCGGCGCTGCAAGCGGTGTTGCCCGCCAGTGTGCAACTGAATCTGGCAATGGACCGCTCGCCTGTGATCAAGGCGACCTTGCACGAAGCCGAAATGACCCTGCTGATTGCCGTGGCACTGGTGATTCTGGTGGTATTCCTGTTCCTCGGTAACTTCCGCGCCTCGCTGATTCCGACCCTGGCGGTTCCGGTGTCGCTGGTGGGCACCTTTGCGGTGATGTACCTCTACGGTTTCTCGTTGAACAACCTGTCGCTGATGGCGCTGATTCTCGCCACCGGGCTGGTGGTGGACGACGCCATCGTGGTGCTGGAAAACATCTCCCGGCATATCGACGAGGGCGTCAAACCGATGAAGGCCGCGTACCTCGGCGCCAAGGAAGTCGGTTTCACCTTGCTGTCGATGAACGTCTCGCTGGTCGCTGTGTTCCTGTCGATCCTGTTCATGGGCGGGATTGTCCAGAGTCTGTTCCGCGAGTTCTCCATCACCCTGGCGGCGGCCATCGTGGTGTCGCTGGTGGTCTCGCTGACCCTGACACCGATGCTCTGCGCGCGCTGGCTGAGGCCACATACGCCGGGCCAGGAAAACCGCCTGCAACGCTGGAGCCGCCGCACCAACGACTGGATGGTGGGCAAGTACGCCACCAGCCTCGACTGGGTGCTGCGTCATCGGCGCCTGACCTTGCTCAGCCTGATCATCACTGTCGGCGTCAACGTTGCGCTGTACGTGGTGGTGCCGAAAACCTTCATGCCCCAGCAGGACACCGGGCAGTTGATCGGTTTTGTGCGAGGCGACGATGGTCTGTCGTTCAGTGTCATGCAGCCGAAAATGGAAACCTTCCGCCGCGCAGTGCTCAAGGATGACGCGGTGGAAAGCGTCGCCGGCTTCATCGGCGGTACCAACGGCACCAATAACGCATTCATGCTGGTGCGCCTGAAACCGATCAAGGATCGCCAGTTGTCCGCGCAGAAAGTCATTGAGCGCTTGCGCAAGGAAATGCCCAAGGTGGCAGGTGCGCAATTGATGCTGATGGCGGATCAGGACCTGCAATTCGGCGGTGGCCGCGAACAGACCACGTCGCAATACAGCTACATCCTGCAAAGCGGTGATCTGGGCGAGTTGCGCAAGTGGTATCCGAAAGTCGTTGCCGCGCTGCGCGCCTTGCCCGAACTGACCGCCATCGACGCCCGGGAGGGGGCGGGAGCGCAGCAGGTGACCTTGATTGTCGACCGTGATCAGGCCAAGCGTCTGGGCGTGGACATGGACATGGTCACGGCGGTGCTCAACAACGCCTACAGTCAGCGGCAGATTTCGACGATCTACGACAGCCTCAACCAGTATCAGGTGGTGATGGAGGTCAATCCGAAATATGCCCAGGACCCGATAACGCTCAAGCAGGTGCAGGTGATCACGGCCGATGGCGCGCGGGTTCCGCTGTCGACCTTTGCCCATTACGAAAACAGCCTGGAAAATGACCGCGTCAGCCACGAAGGCCAGTTCGCCTCCGAGGACATCTCTTTTGACATGGCCGAGGGCGTGACGGTGGAGCAGGGCAGTGCCGCCATTGAGCGGGCCATCGCCAGGCTGGGTATGCCGGAAGACGTGATTGCGAAAATGGCCGGCACTGCCGACGCCTTCGCGGCCACCCAGAAAAGCCAGCCGTTCATGATTCTCGGCGCGCTGCTGGCGGTGTATCTGGTGCTCGGCGTGCTGTACGAAAGCTACATTCACCCGCTGACGATTCTCTCGACCTTGCCCTCGGCCGGGGTCGGCGCGTTGCTGTCGATCTATGCGCTGGGCGGCGAATTCAGCCTGATTTCACTGCTCGGCCTGTTTCTGCTGATCGGCGTGGTGAAGAAAAACGCCATTCTGATGATCGACCTTGCGCTGCAACTGGAGCGGCATCAGGGCATGACCCCACAGGAATCGATCCGCAGTGCCTGCCTGCAACGTCTGCGACCGATCCTGATGACCACGCTGGCGGCAATTCTCGGTGCCTTGCCGTTGCTGCTCAGCCGTGCCGAAGGCGCGGAAATGCGCCAGCCGTTGGGCCTGACCATCATCGGCGGGCTGATTTTCAGCCAGGTGCTGACGCTTTACACCACACCTGTGGTTTATCTCTATCTCGACAAGCTGCGCCATCGCTTCAACAAATGGCGTGGCGTGCGTACTGATGCCGCTCTGGAAACTCCGTTATGACTGACCGTTCGCTTATCAATCTGGCCACTGTGCGCGGTTCGCGTCTGTTGAGTCTGTCGCTGTGCGTGGCGTTGCTCAGTGCCTGCGCTGTCGGCCCGGACTATCAGCGACCGCAAACCGCGCAAATCGCGCAGTACAAGGAAGCCGAAGGCTGGCGTCAGGCCAATCCCAGCGACTCGCTGGCCCGTGGGGCCTGGTGGGAGTTGTACGGCGATCAGCAACTCAACGGGCTGATCGAAAAACTCAACAGCGCCAACCAGACCGTCGCGCAGTCGGAAGCGCAGTTCCGTCAGGCCCAGGCGCTGGTACGCAGTGCGCGCGGGGCGTTTTACCCGAGTGTCGACCTGAGCGTGGGCAAGACCCGCTCCAGCCAGGGCACCGGCAGCAGCAGTTCGAGCCTGAGCAGTTCTTCCAGCGGTATCCGCGACACCTACAACGCGCAATTGGGCGTAAGTTGGGAGGCAGATGTCTGGGGCAAGTTGCGTCGTGGGCTGGAGGCCGATGAGGCCAGCGCTCAGGCGAGTTTTGCCGACCTGGCGGCGATGCGTTTGAGCCAGCAGTCGGAGCTTGTGCAGAATTACCTGCAATTGCGCGTGATCGATCAGCAGAAACGCTTGCTCGAAGCGACCGTCGCGGCGTATCAGCGGTCCTTGACGATGACCCAGAATCAGTATCGCGCCGGTGTTTCCGGGCGTGATGCGGTGGCTCAGGCGCAGACCCAGCTGAAAAGCACCCAGGCTGATCTGGTCGATCTGATCTGGCAGCGGGCGCAGTTCGAGAACGCAATTGCCGTGCTTACCGGGCAGGCGCCGGCGGATTTCAACATTGCCGAAGTGCAAACCATCCCGAACTTGCCGCCAGTGCCGTTGAGCCTGCCGTCGCAGTTGCTGGAACGACGTCCGGACATCGCTTCGGCCGAGCGCGCAGTGATTGCCGCCAACGCCAATATCGGCGTGGCCAAAGCGGCGTATTACCCGGATCTGAGTCTGAGCCTGAGCGGCGGCTATAGCAGCAGTACCTCGCAGAACCTGATCAGCCTGCCGAACCGCTTCTGGTCGGTAGGGCCGAAGCTGACACTGCCGCTGTTCGACGGCGGGATTCGTTCGGCGGAAGTTGATCGCACCGAAGCGGTGTATGACCAGACCGTGGCCAAATACCGCCAGACCGTCCTCGACGGTTTCCGCGAGGTGGAAAACTATCTGGTCCAGCTCAAGGTCTACGAGGACGAAGCGGCGGTGCGTCAGGAGGCCCTCGATGCGGCGCGCGAGTCTTTGCGTCTGACCGAAAACCAGTACAAGGCTGGCCTGATTGCCTATCTCGACGTGGTTACGGTGCAAGCCACGGCGCTGAGCAACGAGCGCAGCGTGCTGAATGTGCTGCAAAGCCGTTTGATTGCCAGCGTGCAACTGATTGCGGCGCTGGGCGGTGGCTGGGATGGGCAACTGGATGTAACTGACACCCAATAAATCACGCTATGGCCAAAATCCTGTGGGAGCGAGCCTGCTCGCGAAGGCGTCAATGCAGTTACTGAGTATTTGAATCAGAGAGCCTGTTCGCGAGCAGGCTCGCTCCCACAGTGAGTTGCGTCAGCTGCGCAAAACCCACTCCAGAGCCCTGTCGGGCGATCAAACAAGCGTTCCATCGGGTTGATGGCAATTTGATTACTTTGTCAGTGCGTTCTTCTGTGCAATCAGTACAATCGCGCATTTTCCCGACCGAGAACGGACGCAGTACGGTTTGGGTCGTCACGAGAAATCCCATGCTCCTCGGTAGTTATTCCTCCACTCTGGTTTTCATTTCGCTGTGTGTGGCGATTCTCGCTTCGTACACCGCGCTTGACCTCACCGGGCGCATCGCCACGGCCAAGGGCCGGGCCGTGCATTTCTGGACGGCCGGGGGAGCCTTTGCCATGGGCGTCGGTGTCTGGTCGATGCACTTCATTGGCATGCTCGCCTTCAAACTGCCGATCGATCTTGGCTATGACATCGCCTTGACCGCACTCTCGCTGCTGATCGCCGTGTTGTCCTGCGGGTTTGCCCTGTGGCTGGTCAGCCAGCCGAAACTGCCAATGCTGCAACTGGCATTCGGTGCGCTGATCATGGGCGGCGGGATCAGCGCCATGCATTACACCGGCATGGCGGCGATGCGCATGACGCCGGGCATCGACTACGACCCGACACTGTTTGGCGCCTCGCTCTTGATTGCAGTGGGTGCCTCGGCGGCGGCGTTGTGGATCGCCTTCCGTTTGCGTCAGCATTCGCCCTATGTGCGCCTGATTCGTGGCGGCGCAGCGATCATTATGGGCATCGCGATTGTCGGCATGCATTACACCGGCATGGCGGCCGCCCAGTTCCCCGAAGGCAGTTTCTGTGGCGCCACCGTCAATGGCTTGAAGGGCAACGGCCTCGACAGTCTGGTGTTGATCACCACGCTGGCAGTGTTGTCGATTGCCTTGCTGACCTCGATTCTCGACGCCCGTCTGGAAGCGCGCACGGCCGATCTCGCACACTCGTTGACCTTAGCTAACCGAGAACTCACGCAACTGGCCCTGCACGACACCCTGACCGGCCTGCCGAACCGCATGTTGCTGGATGACCGCATCAATCAGGCGATGAAGAAAGTCCACGAGCAGGGTGGCTGTTTTGCGCTGATGTTCATCGATCTGGACGGCTTCAAACCGGTCAACGATGCCTTCGGTCATCACATGGGCGATCAGTTGTTGCGTGAGGTAGGCGTGCGTCTGCGTGAAGACTTGCGCAGCCTCGACACATTGGCACGGATCGGCGGCGACGAGTTCGCGCTGCTGGTGCGCCTGGCCGAGCCCAACGACGCGCTGGGGCTGGCGGCACGTCAGGTTGGCCTGATCGCGCAATCGTTCCGTATCGCCGAGCATGACCTGCAGATTTCCGCCAGTGTCGGCATCGCCCTGTATCCGGGCAACGGTGAGAGCGCGCAGGAATTGTTGATGAACGCTGACGCGGCGATGTACCACGCCAAGGGCGGCGGTAAAAACGGTTACAGTTTTTTCGATGCCTCGATGAACAACAACGCGCGCAAGCAGTTGCAGTTGTTGCAGGACCTGCGTGCGGCGCTGGAGCACAGCCAGTTCAGTTTGCATTACCAACCCAAGTTCGATGCCGCCAATGGCCGTCCGGTCGGCGCAGAAGCACTGTTGCGTTGGCAACATCCGGTCCACGGCATGATGATGCCGGACACGTTCATCGAACTCGCCGAGAAAACCGGGCTGATCATTCCCATCGGTGAATGGGTGCTCAACGAAGCCTGCCGGCAGATGCGTGAATGGTATGTGCTGGGTTACACCGATTGGCGTATCGCGGTGAACCTGTCGGCGTTGCAGTTCTGTCACGGAGGGTTGGTGCGCAGCGTCGCCAAGGCCTTGGCGACTCATCATTTACCCGCCAACAGCCTGACCCTGGAAATCACTGAAACCACGGCCATGAGCGATGCCGATGCCAGCATGACGGTGTTGCAGGAGTTGTCGGACATGGGCGTCGACCTGTCGATTGACGACTTCGGCACCGGCTATTCCAGCCTGATGTACCTCAAGCGTTTGCCGGCCAATGAGCTGAAGATTGATCGTGGATTTGTCCGCGATCTGGAACACGACAGCGACGACGCGGCCATCGTCTCGGCGATTGTCGCCTTAGGGCAGGCGCTTGGATTGCGGATTGTCGCTGAAGGTGTCGAGACCGGTGTGCAACAGGCGTTTCTGACTGAGCTGGGGTGTGATTCGTTGCAGGGTTATCTGCTGGGGCATCCGATGCCGGCTGACAGATTCATGCAGGATATTGCTCGAACTCAGCCGTTAGCGGCGGTCTGATCAAGCGCGTTATCGTTCTTCGCGAGCAGTCTCGCTCCCACAGGGGCTGCCTGGTGCACAAATCCAGGGTAGGAGCGAGCCTGCTGGCGAAGGCGTCCGGCCAGACACAACAGACCTCATGCAAAACCGGCCAATGGCAGTTATTCTTCCCCCGACTGTTACGTGTGCATTGGGGAGAAAGGCCAGCATGGATAAAGTCATTGTGATCACCGGAGGCGGGCGCGGGATTGGCGCTGCCACGGCGTTGTTGGCTGCCGGACAAGGCTACCGGATCTGCATCAACTATCAGTCGGATGAACAGGCCGCGCAAAGCGTGCTGGAACAAGTCCGTGCCTTGGGGGCACAGGCCATTGCGGTACGCGCCGATGTCAGTATCGAAGACGAAGTGATCGCGCTGTTCCAGCGGGTCGACAGCGAGCTGGGCCGCGTCACCGCCCTGGTGAACAACGCAGGCACCGTAGGACAAAAGTCGCGAGTCGACGAAATGTCCGAATTTCGTATTCTGAAAATCATGAAAACCAATGTCCTTGCGCCGATCCTCTGCGCCAAACACGCGATCCTGCACATGTCGCCCAAGCATGGCGGGCAGGGTGGCAGTATCGTCAACGTGTCGTCGGTGGCATCGCGCCTCGGCTCGCCTAATGAATACGTGGATTACGCGGCCTCAAAAGGCGCGCTCGACTCGTTCACCATCGGTCTGTCCAAGGAAGTGGCGGGCGAGGGGATTCGCGTCAATGCGGTGCGTCCGGGCTATATCTACACCGATTTTCACGCACTGAGCGGCGATCCGGATCGGGTCAGCAAGCTTGAGTCGGCGATTCCGATGGCTCGTGGGGGGCGCCCGGATGAAGTGGCGGAAGCGATTGTCTGGTTGTTGTCGGACAAGGCTTCGTATGCGACGGGGACGTTTGTTGATCTGGGGGGCGGGCGTTAATCCTGCAAGTATTTATTGAAGGTTCTGGCCCCTTCGCGAGCAAGCCCGCTCCCACATGGGTTCTGTGTCGTACACGAATCCAATGTGGGAGCGGGCTTGCTCGCGAATACGGTAGCCGCGACAACTGCAGATCGTCAGAACGACCGCACAATTCGCCCCAACGTCTCCATGGCTTTTTCCGAGTCTTCAGTCCACGGGCTGCCATAGTTCAGGCGAATACAATTCCTGAACCGTTGCGTCGGTGAAAATATCGGTCCCGGCGCAATGCTGATGCCTTGCGCCAGCGCCATCTGGAACAACTTCAGCGAATCCATCTGCGCGGGCAGTTCCAGCCACAGAAAGTAGCCGCCGGCCGGTTGGCTGACCCGTGTCTGTGCCGGGAAGTAGCGGGCGATGGCGGCGAGCATCGCGCTCTGCTGTTCTTCCAGGGCGTAGCGCAGTTTGCGCAAGTGACGGTCGTAGCCGCCGTGTTGCAGGTAATCGGCAATCGCCGCTTGTGCCGGCATCGAGGCGCACAGCGAGGTCATCAGTTTCAGTCGCTCGATTTTTTGCGCGTAACGCCCGGCGGCCACCCAGCCAATGCGATAGCCGGGGGCCAGGCTCTTGGCGAACGAGCCGCAATGCATCACCAGGCCTTCGGTGTCGAAGGCCTTGGCCGGCTTCGGCGCCTGTTGGCCGTAATAGAGTTCGGCATAGACATCGTCTTCGATCAACGGCACCTGGTGGTGGCGCAGCAGCTCGACCAGTTCCTGTTTCTTCGCTTCAGGCATGGTCGCGCCCATCGGGTTCTGAAAACTGGTCATGCACCAGCAGGCCTTGATCGGATGCCGCTCCAGCGTCTGCGCGAGGACGCCGAGATCGATGCCGTCACGCGGGTGCACGGGAATTTCCACGGCCTTGAGTTTCAGGCGCTCAAGCACTTGCAGGCTGGCATAGAACGCCGGGGCTTCGATGGCGACAAGATCGCCGGGCTCGGTGACGGCTTGCAGACACAGGTTCAGCGCTTCGAGAGCGCCGTTGGTGATCAGCAGCTCTTCCATCGGCAACATCAAGCCACCGACCATGTAACGCAGGGCGATCTGCCGGCGCAGTTGCGGATTGCCCGGCGACATGTCGGTGACGACCATGCGCGGGTCCATTTCGCGCGCCGCGCTGGCGAGCGAACGCGACAGCCGTTGCAGCGGGAACAGGGTCGGGCTGGGGAACGCCGAGCCGAACGGCACGGTGCTCGGGTCCTTGATCGATTCCAGTACCGAAAACACCAGTTCGCTGACATCGACTTCGGTGGATTCGTTGACCTGATGGCTGATTACCGGCTCGCAGAACGGGCTCGGCGCATGGGCGTTGACGAAGTAGCCGGAGCGCGGTCGGGCGCGGATCAGGCCGCGGCGTTCGAGCAGGTAATAGGCCTGGAACACCGTGGACGGGCTGACACCGTAGGTCTGGCTGGCGTAGCGCACCGAGGGCACGCGCTGGCCGGGCCCGAGGACGCCCGAGCGGATCAGTTCAGCGATGTCGTCGGCGAATTTTTCGTAGCGTTTCATCTTTCGTCCGGATTGATTTCATTCTGGAAGACCGCGTCGCCGTCATTCGCGAGCAGTCTAAGGGATCAGCGATTGATCGGCGCCACAAACCTGCTCTTCGCCACGCTATAAACCTCAGGCTCATCGCTGTCGGCAATCTTGAAACTCAGGGTCTGCGAACTGCTGGCCGGGCGTTCCGTGGTCATCGCCACCGACACCGGCACATCGACGATTTCACCCGGCGCCAGGCTCAGTCCGGTCTTGCCTTGCAACTGGAAGCCGTCGCCGTCCACCAGGCTCAGGTTGTAGTCCTGACGTTGCTGGGTCTTGTTGATGATCTTGAGGGTGTAGATGTTCTCGATCTGGCCCTGAGCGTTTTCCCGGAACAGCCCGCGATCCTTGGTCACGTCCAGCGACACCATCGGCCGCTCGACCAGTGCCAGCGCGAGTGCGCCGATCATCACCAGCAGCACCACCGTGTAGCCGATCAACCGAGGCCGCAGCAGGTGGGTCTTGCCGCCCTGCAACTCCCGTTCGGAGCTGTAACGGATCAAACCGCGCGGGTAGTTCATTTTGTCCATGATCGAATCACAGGCGTCGATGCAGGCGGCGCAGCCGATGCACTCCATCTGCAAGCCGTCGCGGATGTCGATCCCGGTCGGGCACACCTGCACGCACAACTGGCAGTCGATGCAATCGCCCAGGCCAGCCTCGACCGGTTTGACCTCGCGTTTGCGCGGGCCACGATGTTCACCACGGGCGACATCGTAGGAAATCGTCAGGGTGTCTTTGTCGAACATCACACTCTGGAACCGCGCATACGGGCACATGTGCATGCACACTGCTTCGCGCAGCCAGCCGGCGTTGATGTAGGTGGCAGCGGTGAAAAACAGCACCCAAAACAGGCTGACGCCGCCGATTTGCAGGGTCAGCAGTTCTTCAGCGAGGGGGCGGATCGGTGTGAAGTAGCCGACGAAGGTCAGGCCTGTCAGCACGCTGATCGCCAGCCACAGCGTGTGTTTGGCGGCGCGGCGGGCCAGTTTGTTCAGGCTCCACGGAGCGGCTTGCAGTTTGATGCGCTGGTTGCGCTCGCCTTCGGTGACTTTCTCGCACCACATGAAAATCCACGTCCATGAACTCTGCGGACAGGTGTAGCCACACCAGACCCGGCCGGCGAACACGGTGATCGCGAAAAGACCGAACGCGGCGATGATCAGCAAAGCGGACAGCAGGATGAAATCCTGTGGCCAGAACGTCGCGCCAAAGATGTGGAATTTGCTTTCGGAAAGATCCCAGAGCACGGCCTGACGACCGCCCCAGTTCAGCCATACCGTGCCGAAGAACAGCAAAAACAGAAACCCCGCGCCGCTCATGCGCAAGGTGCGGAACAGGCCGGTGAAACTGCGGGTGTGGATCTGCTGGTCGCTGGACCTGGCCGTCGCCTTCATTGGGCGTGCGGGCACACTTTTAATAATGGGAGATGCTTCTACGGTTCGGACGGGGATTTGTTCGCTCATGGTCAGTCGCTCATCAGCCTCCATCAGGCCAGAGCACTATGAGCGCCGAACTGTTTGCATAACAGACTCAGGTATTTCAATAAAAAGCGGATCAGATACGGTTTTACGCAACGTCTGCGACAACTTGAAGCAGCCCGCAGGCAACGGCGCAAACGCCTATCGCAGACGTTTGCGCGCAGTGTTGATCAGGGTCAGTCAAATCACCGAATCACTCTCGTCAGCCTTCAGGTGCCTGCGACCGTCCCGGGCACCCGCGACGGTCAATGCGTCAGCTTCGGATTCGGTGATGTAAACGCGGCGGCCTTCTATTTCAACGAACGACATGGATTTTTCGCTATCGGTCCTGACTTCGAGGGTGTCGCAGATGCGGATTTCCTCGCCATTTTCGACGGTGAAAAAACACACTTTTTGTTCGGGGTTGGATTCATCGATTCGAAGAGGCATCGGAGCAGTCCTTTTTTCAGGGGAGTCTGCAAGGTTAGGGCGCGTGCCGCGCTGAACGTTCTGCGCAACTGATTAATGGTCGCCGCTGTCCATCGTCTATCGAGCCAATAACAGGGACTGCACGATGAACGCGTGGTGGAATGAAGTGTGGGCAACCCTGCAGGCGGAATTTGCCGACATTGGCGATGCCTCGCAAATGACGCGCATTACCGTGCGCCTGCTGATGGCGGCGGTACTCGGCGGGATTCTCGGCTTCGAGCGCGAGCACAAAGGCAAGGCTGCCGGAGTGCGCACGCACATGCTCGTTGCGCTCGGCGCGGCGATGTTTGTGCTGGTGCCGCAGACGTCGGGAGCGGAATCGGATGCGATGAGTCGCGTGTTGCAAGGGGTGATTGCCGGGATCGGCTTTCTCGGTGCCGGGACCATCCTGAAAAACAAGGAAGGCGATGAAGGCGATGTCAAAGGCCTGACCACGGCTGCCGGGCTGTGGATGACGGCGGCCATTGGTGTTGCGGTCGGGTTGGGCAGGGAAGCGACGGCGCTGCTCAGTACCGTGCTGGCGCTGGGCATTTTCAGCGTGATGCCTCGGATCGTGAAGCTTTTCGAACAAGATGAGCAGAAGACTGATGACCACTGACTGATCGTTCCCACACAAGCGTGGTAACGATCAGTCATCGCCAGTCAGACAATGACGGGTGGCATCGTCGACGGCGGTTCTTCCTTGGGCGGCGGCGTGGTGCCCGGCGGTTCCTGCTCGGGAACCGGTTGCGGCTCAGTCTCGGGCAGCGTGGGCTTGTCGATGTTCGGATCAGGCGTTTCGGCCGGGATCGGGATATTCATCTGAGGACCTCCGTGTGGCACATGGCGTGAGAAGTGCTTAAGTGGATTGACCACCTCATGGCGAATTCGATCCGCTTTTCTGACACGGCAATTTCATCTGAACTTTTCCCCGGGCAGGTCGCTCGGAACCTAAGTGAGTTCATTCCGGAGCAGGTGCTTCGCTGCGAACACTGATCCGGCACTAGAGCGTCCTTGGGGCGTTAAGGAGAGATGCTCAATGACTGCTGAAAAACCTTCCGAGCAGAGTTACAACCCGCACATGCCACTGTCGCAGGCCTTGCTGTTGCCGCGCATCGTCATTGAAAACACCATGCCGAGCCTCGACGGCGGCCAGTTTGCCGTGAAGTCGATTGTCGGGCGCGAAGTCATTGTCACCAGCAAAGTGTTTGCCGACGGTCACGACAAGCTCGCCGTGCACATTCGCTGGCGCGCAGAAGGTGATGAAAGCTGGCAAAGCGAGGTGATGACCGACCAGGGCAATAACGGCTGGAAAGGCGGGTTCCGCCCGCAGGAACAGGGCCGTTACCTGTATTGCATCGAAGCGTGGATCGACCACTTCGCCAGTTTTCAGTATGAGCTGGAGAAAAAGCACAACGCGGCGGTGCCGGTATCGCTGGAATTGCAGGAAGGCCGCACGATGGTGCAGCAAGCCGCCGAGCGCAGTGAAGGCGAACTGAGCGAGCAGCTCGCCGCGTTGCATCATGAATTGTCCGGTCTGCTCGAAACCGAGCAGGTTGCGTTGTTCCTGCACTCGCGCAGTGCAGAACTGATGGCCCAGGCCGATCACCGTGCCTATCTGAGCGTAAGCGCGGATTTCCCCGTGGACGTCGAGCGCGAACTGGCGGAATTCGCCAGTTGGTACGAGCTGTTTCCGCGCTCGATCACCGATGATCCCCACCGTCACGGCACCTTCAATGACGTGCATTCGCGGTTGCCGATGATTCAGGACATGGGCTTCGACGTGCTGTATTTCACGCCAATCCATCCGATTGGTCGGGCTCATCGCAAGGGTCGCAACAATTCGCTGACGGCGGGGCCGGACGACCCCGGCAGCCCTTATGCCATCGGCAGCGAGGAGGGCGGGCATGAGGCGATCCACTCGCAGCTCGGCACCCGCGAGGACTTCCGCCGGCTGGTGGCCGCTGCCGCCGATCATGGCCTGGAAATCGCTCTCGATTTCGCCATCCAGTGCTCTCAGGATCACCCGTGGCTCAAGCAGCATCCGGGCTGGTTCAACTGGCGGCCGGACGGCACCATCAAATACGCGGAAAACCCGCCGAAGAAATACCAGGACATCGTCAACGTCGATTTTTATGCCCCGGATGCGATTCCGAGCCTGTGGGTCGAGTTGCGCGACATCGTCGTCGGCTGGGTCAATGAAGGCGTGAAGATCTTTCGCGTCGACAATCCGCACACCAAACCGCTGCCGTTCTGGCAGTGGCTGATCGCCGACGTGCGCACGCTGCATCCTGAAGTGATCTTCCTCGCCGAAGCCTTCACCACGCCGGCAATGATGGCGCGTCTGGGCAAGGTCGGTTACACCCAGAGTTACACCTATTTCACCTGGCGCAACACCAAGGCCGAACTGGCCGCCTACTTCACTGAACTGAATCAGTCGCCGTGGCGCGAGTGCTACCGGCCGAATTTCTTCGTCAATACGCCGGACATCAACCCGGCGTTTCTGCATGAATCCGGACGTCCGGGTTTTCTCATTCGCGCCGCGCTGGCGACGATGGGGTCGGGTCTTTGGGGCATGTATTCCGGGTTCGAACTGTGCGAATCGGCGCCGGTGCCAGGCAAGGAGGAATACCTTGATTCGGAGAAGTACGAGATCCGCGTTCGCGATTTCACCGCGCCGGGCAACATCATTGCCGAAATCGCCCAGCTCAACCGTATCCGCCGGCAAAACCCGGCGCTGCACACGCATTTGGGCCTGAAGGTCTACAACGCCTGGAATGACAACATTCTGTATTTCGGCAAACGCAGCGCGGATGGCAGCAATTTCATTCTGGTGGCGGTCAACCTTGATCCGCACAACGTGCAGGAAGCGAATTTCGAGCTGCCGCTGTGGGAAATGGGCCTGCCCGACGACGCCACCACCCACGGCGAGGACTTGATGAACGGGCATCGCTGGGACTGGCATGGCAAATACCAGTACATGCGCATTGACCCGGCGTACCAGCCGTTCGGCATCTGGCGAATCACTGCCTGAACACACATTCCCTGGGGGGAGCGAGTTTGCTCGCGAGAGCAATTTCGCAGACGACATTTTTACTGACGGTTGACCCGCATTCGCGAGCGGGCTCGCTCCCACAGGTTGCTTTATTGAGTTGGAGTCAGGTGATCGGCTCGCGGCTTTTCTAGAATCGGACAGGAGTTTCACATGGCGAAGAAACCCAAGGCAGCCACCTTTATCAAAGACCCGCTCTGGTACAAGGATGCGGTGATTTACCAGGTTCACGTCAAATCGTTTTTCGACTCCAACAATGACGGGATCGGCGACTTTCCCGGCCTGATCGCCAAGCTTGATTACATCGCCGACCTCGGCGTCAACACCATCTGGCTGTTGCCGTTCTACCCGTCGCCACGGCGCGACGATGGCTACGACATTGCCGAATACCGTGGCGTGCACAGCGATTACGGGACCATGGCCGACGCCAAGCGCTTCATCGCCGAGGCGCACAAGCGTGGCTTGCGGGTGATTACCGAGCTGGTCATCAACCACACCTCCGACCAGCACCCGTGGTTCCAGCGTGCGCGCAAGGCCAAGCCCGGCTCGGCGGCGCGGGACTTCTATGTGTGGTCGGATGACGACCAGAAATACGACGGCACGCGGATCATTTTTCTCGACACGGAAAAGTCCAACTGGACCTGGGACCCGGTGGCGGGCCAGTACTTCTGGCACCGTTTCTATTCGCACCAGCCCGACCTCAATTTCGACAACCCGCAAGTGATGAAAGCCGTGCTGTCGGTGATGCGCTACTGGCTCGACATGGGCATAGACGGTCTGCGCCTCGACGCGATTCCGTACCTGATCGAGCGCGACGGCACCAACAACGAAAACCTGCCCGAGACCCACGACGTCCTCAAGCAGATCCGCGCCGAAATCGATGCCAATTACCCCGACCGCATGCTGCTCGCCGAGGCCAATCAATGGCCGGAAGACACGCAGTTGTATTTTGGCGACACCGATGCCGAAGGCCTCAATGGCGACGAATGTCACATGGCGTTCCACTTCCCGTTGATGCCGCGCATGTACATGGCGCTGGCCCAGGAAGATCGTTTCCCGATCACCGACATTCTGCGTCAGACCCCGGAAATTCCTGCCAATTGCCAATGGGCGATCTTCCTGCGCAACCACGATGAACTGACGCTGGAAATGGTCACCGACAAGGAGCGCGACTACCTGTGGAATTACTACGCCGCTGACCGTCGTGCGCGGATCAACCTTGGCATTCGTCGACGTCTGGCTCCGCTGATGGAGCGCGACCGTCGGCGGGTGGAGTTGCTCAACAGCCTGCTGCTGTCGATGCCTGGCACGCCGACCCTGTATTACGGCGATGAAATCGGCATGGGCGACAACATCTATCTGGGCGACCGCGATGGCGTGCGCACGCCGATGCAGTGGTCGATTGACCGCAACGGTGGTTTCTCCCGCGCCGATCCGGCCAGCTTGGTGCTGCCGCCGATCATGGACCCGCAGTACGGCTATTTGTCGGTCAATGTGGAAACCCAGTCCGGCGACCCGCATTCGCTGCTCAATTGGACCCGGCGCCTGCTCGCGGTGCGCAAACAGTCCAAGGCGTTCGGGCGTGGCACGTTGAAAATGCTGTCGCCGAACAACCGTCGCGTGCTGGCCTACACCCGCGAATACACCGATGCCGACGGCAAACACGAAATCATTCTCTGCGTGGCCAACGTTTCGCGCAGTGCGCAGGCGGTCGAACTGGACCTCTCAGCTTACGTCGGCATGGTGCCGGTGGAGATGCTCGGCGGGAATGCCTTCCCGCCGATTGGCCAGTTGAATTTCCTCCTGACCCTGGCGCCTTACGGCTTCTACTGGTTCGCCCTGGCCGCAGAGAACCAGATGCCGAGCTGGCACGTGGAGCCGGCGCAAAGCCTGCCGGACTTCACCACGCTGGTACTGAAAAAACGCATGGAAGAACTGCTCGAAGCACCGTCGCGCCCGACGCTGGAGCAAAGCATCCTGCCGAGCTGGCTGCAGAACCGGCGCTGGTTTGCCGGCAAGGACGCGGCCATCGACAAGGTGCACCTGGCGTATGGCGTGCGCTTTGGCGACGCCCAGCATCCGGTGTTGCTCAGCGAAATCGAAGTCACCAGCGCTGGGCAGACCAGTCGCTATCAACTGCCGTTCGGCTTTATTTCCGAAGACCAGGTCGGCCCGGCGCTGCCGCAGCAATTGGCCTTGTCCCGTGTACGCCGAGTGCGACAGGTTGGCTTGATCACGGACGCGTTCAGCCTTGAAACATTTGTTCGTGCGGTGCTGCAAGGCATGCAGAACAACACTGTGCTGGAGTCGAGCGAGGGTGAAATCCGTTTTGCACCGACGCCGCATCTGCAACAACTCGGTCTTGGCGCCGAGTCGGAAGTGCGTTACCTGTCCGCCGAGCAATCGAACAGTTCGGTGGTGATCGGCAACAGCCTGGTGCTCAAGCTGATACGCAAAGTCGCTTCTGGCGTACACCCGGAACTGGAGATGAGCGCTTACCTGACCGAGGCCGGATTTGCCAATATCTCTCCGCTGCTCGGTTCGGTGATTCGCCGCGATGCCCAGGGCGAAGACAATCTGCTGATGATCGCCCAAGGTTATCTGAGCAATCAGGGCGACGCCTGGGAGTGGACGCAGAACAACCTCGAACGGGCGCTGCGCGATGAACTGGCCGATGCCATGTCCGAGCAGGAACAGCATTACAACGCACTGGGCGAGCTGAAGGATTTTGCCGGCATGCTGGGTCAGCGTCTGGGCGAGATGCACAAGGTGCTCGCCGCGCCCACGGAGAATGTCGACTTCGCCCCGCAGGTGTCGACGGCCAAGGACATGCAAGCGACGGGCAAGGATGTCGCAGCCCAGGTCGAACACGCGTTGAAGTTGCTCAAGCAGCATCAAGGCGAACTCAGTGCGGCGGATCAGAAACTGGTGAAGAGGCTGGTCGACGAGAAGAAAACCATTCTCGCCCACGTGCAGGATCAGGCGAAAAAAGCCGTCGGCGGTTTACGTATTCGCGTCCACGGCGATCTGCATTTGGGCCAGGTATTGGTGATCAAGGGCGATGCCTATCTGATCGACTTCGAGGGTGAACCGGCGCGGCCACTGAGCGAACGCCGTGGCAAACACAGCCCGTACAAGGACGTCAGCGGGGTGCTCCGCTCGTTCGACTACGCGGCGGCGATGACTATCAACGTGCACAACGTCGATCACAGCGCCGAGTCCGAAGCGGCGCGTCATCGTGTTGCCCAACGGTATCTGCGTGAAGCCCGCGAGGCATTTGTTCAGGCATATCGCCATGCGGCAGCTAGTCTTGATCATGCCTGGCAAGATCCTGAAGGGGCCGACGCTGCGCTGGCATTGTTCGGTCTGGAGAAGGCGGCCTATGAAGTGGCCTATGAAGCCGAAAATCGCCCCACGTGGCTGCCCGTGCCGTTGCACGGTTTGTATGGGTTATTGACGGGGCTTAAACCCTTTTCCGATCTTGGTGGAGAGTAGTCATGAGTTTCTCGAACAAGGAACAGGGTCAGGTCAAAGAAGCATTGCTGCCCTCGGCGACAGATATCGATGCCCTGGTGCGTGCTGAACATCAGGACCCTTTTTCCATTTTGGGCCCGCACGGCGATGGCGCCGGCGGCCAGTTTATCCGCGCCTATCTGCCTGGCGCGTTGAGTGTGGTGGTGCTGGATAAAGACAGCGGCGAAGAGCGCGGACCGCTGGAGCAAACTGAAACCCCGGGGCTGTTTGTCGGCCATTTCGATCACGCCCGACCGTACCTGTTGCGCACCCGCTGGGCCGGTGGCGAGCAGGTCGCCGAGGATCCCTACAGCTTTGGCCAGTTGCTCGGTGAAATGGATTTGTATCTGTTCGCCGAGGGCAATCACCGCGACCTCAGTGCCTGCCTCGGCGCGCAACTGAAAACCATCGACGGCGTCGACGGTGTGCGCTTCGCGGTGTGGGCGCCGAATGCCCGACGGGTGTCGGTGGTCGGCGATTTCAACGTCTGGGACGGGCGTCGCCATCCGATGCGTTTGCGCCATCCTTCCGGGGTGTGGGAATTGTTCATTCCGCGCCTGCAGGCGGGCGAGTTGTACAAGTATGAAATCCTCGGCGCCCACGGCATTCTGCCGCTCAAGGCGGACCCGATGGCGCTGGCCACGAGCCTGCCGCCGGACACCGCGTCAAAAGTCGCCGAGCCGCTGCAGATCGACTGGCAGGATCAGGACTGGATGAGCAGCCGTCGTGAGCGTCAGAAGCATTCGGCACCACTGTCGATCTATGAGTTGCATGCCGGCTCGTGGCAATGCGAGCTGGATGATCTGGGCGAAGTGTCCCGCCAGTACACCTGGCCGGAACTGGCCGAGCGGTTGATTCCTTACGTCAAGGAACTGGGTTTTACCCACATCGAACTGATGCCGATCATGGAACACCCGTTCGGCGGTTCCTGGGGTTATCAGTTGCTCTCGCAATTCGCGCCGAGCGCACGGTACGGCTCGCCGGCGCAGTTCGCCGAATTCGTCGATGCCTGCCACCGGGCCGAAATTGGCGTGATCCTGGACTGGGTGCCCGCGCATTTTCCCACCGATGCTCACGGCATGGCGCAGTTCGACGGCACCGCACTGTACGAGTACGGCAACCCGCTGGAAGGCTTTCATCAGGATTGGGACACGCTGATCTACAACCTCGGACGCACCGAAGTGCACGGCTACATGCTGGCGTCCGGGCTGCACTGGTTGAAGCATTTTCACGTCGATGGCCTGCGCGTCGATGCGGTGGCGTCGATGCTCTATCGCGACTATTCGCGCAAGGCCGGCGAATGGGTGCCGAACCGTCACGGCGGGCGCGAGAACCTGGAGGCCATCGATTTCCTGCGTCACTTGAATGACGTGGTCGAACTGGAAGCGCCTGGCGCCTTGGTCATCGCCGAGGAATCCACCGCATGGCCGGGGGTCAGTCAGAGCACCCAGCAGGGCGGCCTCGGCTTCGCCTATAAATGGAACATGGGCTGGATGCACGATTCGCTGCATTACATCCAGCAGGACCCGGTGTATCGCGCGCACCATCACAACGAATTGAGTTTTGGTCTGGTCTACGCCTGGTCGGAGCGCTTTATCCTGCCGATCTCCCACGACGAGGTGGTGCACGGCAAGCATTCGCTGATCGACAAGATGCCCGGTGATCGCTGGCAGAAATTCGCCAACCTGCGTGCCTACCTGAGCTTCATGTGGACCCATCCGGGCAAGAAATTGTTGTTCATGGGCTGCGAGTTTGGTCAGTGGCGCGAGTGGAATCACGACCAGCAACTGGATTGGTATCTGCTGCAATATTCGGAACACAAAGGCGTGCAGAAACTGGTCGGCGATCTCAACCGGCTCTATCGCGAAGAACCGGCGCTGCACGATCAGGACGACGCGCCGCAGGGCTTCCAGTGGCTGATCGGCGACGACGCGATCAACAGCGTTTATGCCTGGCTGCGTTGGAGCAAGGACGGTAAGCCAGTGCTGGTGGTGGCCAACTTCACCCCGGTGCCGCGCCAGTCGTACCGGATCGGCGTACCGTTTGCGGGGCGCTGGACCGAGTTGCTCAACAGCGATGCCGACACCTATGCCGGCTCCAACTATGGCAATGGCGGCGGGGCGTTTACCGAGGAGGTGCCGAGCCATGGCCAGTCGCTGTCACTGGAACTGAATCTGCCGCCGCTGGCGGTGCTGATTCTCAAGCCTGAGGGCTGATCCGGGACCGCGTCGCTGCCTTCGCGAGCAAGCCCGCTCCCACATCGGGAATGAGTTTCCCTGTGGGAGCGGGCTTGCTCGCGAAGGCGTCAGTCCAGGCATCATCAATTTTCGCTGCAGCCCTCACCAGCGCATCCGCACCCCAAGGCTGCCGATCAGACCATTCAGGTCATTGTCATCCACATCACTGCTGTAATCGGCGCTCACATACAGGCTCACCGCCGGCGTCACTCGCGCCACCAGGCCCAATCCCACCTCCACCGTCGATGATTTGCGACTGCTGCTGATCTTGTCGACTTCATCCAGCGTTACCGTGTTGCCGGTGTACACCGTGTGCCACAGGTTGGTGCGCACGTAGGGTTCGACCGGCAGGCCGTTCAAGTCATAACTGCCTTTCAAGCGGGCACCGACGCGGCCGCTCCAGGTCGTGAGCTCGGTCGATGAGGCACTGCGGGAGCCGGTGTACGGCGTGTCGAGGGTGATGCGTTGGTTGATCAGTTGTGCTTGCGGTTCCACCACCCAGTTTTCGCTCAAGCCAATCGGGTAACCCCCCTCGACCGAGAAGGTCATCGCACTGCCTTCGGTGGCCTGGCGCGCGCCTCGCTCGTTGCGGCTGAAGCCACTGACCCGGCCACCGCTCGCCGACAAATCGACGTGCCAGCCCTGGGCGCCCGTCAGGCTGTAATAGGCGCCGACGCTCTGGCCTTGCAGATTGAGAGTGTCGGTGGTCGGGTCGGCTTGTGCGCGGCTGGTGAGCAGGCCGTTGCCATTGGCCTGAATCTGGTTGAGCCCGCCGATCAGGCCGATGGTCTGGGTATGGCCGCTGCCGCTTTGCAGAGTCAGCACTGCGGGGCCCTTGAAGTCGCCGCTGCCCGGGATGGCGAAGCCTGAGGACAACACATCGGACTGCGCCTGGCGCGAGCTTCTGCCGTACAACTCATCCCACGCTGACGGCGCGAGGTCTTGGGTAATCAAACGTGTGCCCTGCAGGTCGGGACGTGGACTGAAACGCTGTGGGGCGGGGGTGATCACGGTGGTGGGCAGGGTCATGACGGGGACGTCATCGCGGTACCACGGGGTGGCTTCATCCGCCGCAGGCCCGGCCTGTGTCTCCATGGATGAGCACAGCAGGAGGTAGCTCGATACTGTGCAGAATGTGACTTTGATCTCGTATGGAGTGAATGGAGTTTTCATGGAGGTCTACCTTGCAGGCGCATGCGGCATCTCGACGTGGCGCCTCTCCTACCCCGAGCGAGGGGCGACCGAATGGAGCGGGGCGAACCCTGGCCGCTCGATTTCGCGAGTGTCCGGAGGCTCGCCCCGGGCAGTGATTCCGGGGTAGTAAGGTAGAGATAAGAAGAGCGACGGGCGTCCGTCAAGAAATTGAACGATGAGCGGTAGTGGTAAAACAGGATTTGCAACTGTTTGTTTTTCTGAACATAACTAAGTGGTTGTTTGTAGGGGTAAACGCTGCGCAAGCCCCGTGTTAGAGAGGCTCGATTGCCGACAGAAGGTCTTGTTGCCGGCGCGGGTGCCTGAAATTCGGACCAGGCTACGCAAGTGAATACTGTCAATATTGCTGCTTGGCATGTCGGATGGTTGTGCGGAATCACCGCCGCTACAAATGCACTTCCACCGCCAATGGCAGGTGATCCGACAGGTGCGTCCATGGCTTGTTGCCGAGGATTCGCGGGTCGTGGCTACTGGCATTGCGCAGGTAGATGCGATCCAGCCGCAGCAGCGGAAAGCGCGCCGGATAGGTCTTCGCCGGACGACCGTGGTGACGCTCGAATGCTTCGTGCAGGTAGTCACGACGGGCGAGGGCGACGTTGCCCTGCAGTTGCCAATCGTTGAAGTCGCCAGCAATGATCACCGGCGCATCTTCGGGTAACGACTCGAGCAACTGGCAGAGCAACTGCAATTGCAATTGGCGATGGCTTTCGAGCAGGCTCAGGTGCACGCAAATCGCATGCACTTCGGCGTGGCCTGGAACCTCCAGCACACAGTGCAACAGGCCTCGGCGCTCGGGGCCGGTGATCGACACGTCGAGGTTGCGGTATTCGCGGATCGGGTATTTCGACAGCAACGCATTGCCGTGGTGACCGTCGGGGTAGACGGCGTTGCGCCCGTAGGCGAAATCGCTCCACATGCTGTCGGCGAGAAATTCGTATTGCGAGGTTTGCGGCCATTCGTTGTAGCGGTTCGAATGACGTTCGTGTTCGCCGACCACTTCCTGCAAGAACACCAGATCGGCCGAGGTGCTGCGTACCGCTTCGCGCAGCTCCGGAAGGATGAAGCGCCGATTGAGCGCGGTGAAGCCCTTGTGGGTGTTGACCGTCAGCACCTGCAGACGATGAATCACTGGCGCGTCGACAACATGACGCTTTGGATCGCTGGGCACGTTCACTCCTCTGATTCCTGACTGCCTATTTCATGCGACTGATGCGGTGGGGCGCCAGTTCCGTCCAATCCCCCCCACAGGGGGGAGGGAGTGCTTCAGAGAAAGACGATTTCATAAGGCAACCGCATACGCTCCAGAATCACCGGTGGCAGCATCGGTGCGAGGCCGATGGCCGGTTCGCCCTTGAGCTGGCTGGCGTAGGCGTGGGTGGCGTGGCTCTTGCGCGCCACAGTCCAGGTGTCGAGGCGCAGTTTTCGCGCCCGCTGCCAAGGGATCAGCTTCTGCTCGCGCTCCGGCCAGTGCCAGGCCCACATGGGCACGTCGTGATAGATCGCGCCCGCCAGTTCGGCCGCTTTGGCGCTGGCCCGTCCGACCACTTCATGGTCATCGTTGCCATCCTCGGACCAGGTGCTGAACACCACGTCACCGGGGCGCAGATAACGGCTGATGAACTCGATAAGTTGCCGCTCCTGATCGAACAGCGCGTTGTCAGTGAAACCGCCGCGCACCCATTTCAGGCTGTGCATCGGTAAACCGAGGCGGCGCAGGGCTTCGACGCTTTCCTGGGGGCGAAACACGCTGAGGCGTTTTTCCGACCACTGCCGCGAGCCCGGATGACTGGCGCTACCGTCGGTGATCGAGAGCAATTGCAGTGGATGGCCGAGGCTGGCGAGCAATTGCAGCAGGCCGCCGCAGGTCACTACTTCATCGCCCGGATGCGGGGCGATGACCACGGCGCGGGCACCGGGTGGCACCAGTGTCTGGCTGGCGATGACAGGGATGTTGTCGAGTTGCGCTGCGCGGTTCCAGATCTGTTCGGTCTGGCTGCTGTCGTTGTGAAATAGCGGCTTCATCGGGAAGACGTCCTTGTTGAGTCTGGCCCTCAGTCGCGGCGCTGCCTTGCAGGCTGGCGCGAACGACCCGTGAGGGCGGGGTAATTGCCGTGCGACGCTCCGAACCCTGGATTGCCGCGCTGCAGAGTATTGCTCATGTCACGAAATTCGTCGCCTCAGCGTTCGATCTGATCCGGTTTTTTTTTGCAGCGCTGTGCCAGATTTCGCAGAAAGTCACCAAAACCGCCACGGGCGCGACTGTCGAAGCGAGCGCTGGTGTGGACCTGCGGGCGATGGCTCCAGGCGATATTGGCGCCGGACAGCTCAAGTTCGCGCACCAGTTGCACATCTTCGTCGCAGGCCAGCGGTTTAAAGCCTCCGGCCCAGCGATAGGCATCGGCGCTGATGCCGAGATTGGCGCCGTGAATATGCCGATGGCCGTCGCGGGCCTGATAGTGCCGGTGATAGCTTATTTGCGCCGCCTCATCGAATGACTCATGCCAGTGCTCGACGGTGACTGTGCCACACACCGCGTCCGCGCCCAAGCCAAGCTGCGCCACCAGCCAGTCATCGGCGACACGACTGTCGGCGTCGGTACAGGAGATCCAGCGGGCGCCGCGTTCGAGCAGAATCCGCGCGCCGGCAGCGCGGGCCTGACCGACGTTGCGCGCATTGATGCTCAAACTCTGCACCGGATAGCCGCTGACAATCTGTGTCGAGCGATCAGTGCAACTGTCGAGCACCACCAGCACTTCGACCCGCTCACCGGCGAGCAAACCATGCCGGGCGGCCCGCAGCGCGGCGCTCAGGCATTCGTCGAGCAAGGCTTCTTCGTTGTGCGCCGGAATCAGAATGCCGATCATCGCAGACCCTCCAGCGCCGCCACCGAACGCGGTTCGCGGCTCCACACTTCGAGAAGAAAATCCGCCTCCTGGTGCAAAACCAGGCGCGGCAGGTGCAGGTGATCGTGAATCAGGTCGTGAACCTCGCGGGCATTCAGCGGGCAGCCGTCGATGGGCGGACGCCAGTGGCAGGCCAGCAGTTGACCGTCGGCAGTCAGGGAATTACTGATCCGGCGGATCACGTCTGTCAGATCCTGGTGGTCGAGGTAGTAGCCGATTTCGCTAAATACAATCAGGTCGAATTTTTCTTCCGGCCAGCCTTCCGGGAGGCGGTTTTGCCGGACTTCGGCGTGGTCAAACAGGCCGAGGCGAGTGCGCGCCAGGTTCACCGCCGCACTGGCGGTATCGCAGCACAGCAAGCGATCACAGCGGGTTGCCAGTTCGGCGCTCAGTTCGCCATTGGCACAGCCCGGTTCGAAGATCGCACGATAGTGCGGGCGCGGCAGGGCAGCGAGGGTGATCGCGCGTTTGCGCTGTTCGTACCAGCGCTGGCGGAACGCCCACGGGTCATCATTGCCGGCGAACAAGCCGTCGAAATAGCGGTCCTCGACACTCATAGAAACACGACTTCGAACGGTTGCAGCAGGCGGTCGAGCACGTAAGGCGCGAGCACCGGCCCGAGGCCGGCGGCGGGGTCGTCTTCCAGTTGACTGGCAAAGGCGTGCACGGCGTGCCGCTTGCGGGCGACCTGCTCGGGCGTCAGCAGCACCTTGCGCGCCCGTTGCCAAGGCACCAATGCATCTTCGGGGGTTGCCCAATGCCAGGTCCATACCGGCAGTTCGTGACAGGTCGCGCCGACACGCCGGGCGGCCTGCGCACTGGCGCGGCCCACGGCTTCATGGTCACAGTGGCCGTCTTCGCGCCAGGTGCTGAACACCACATCGTCGGGGCGCAAATGTTGTTCGATGAATGCGCACAGACGCGATTCCTCTGCGGCGACCTGGGTGTCGGTGAATCCACCGCGCAACCATTTCATGCGGTGCATCGGCACGCCGAGCCGCCGCAGGGCTTCGGCGGACTCCTGCGGGCGGATCACGCTGAGACGCTCCACCGGCCATCGCGCGGAGCCCGGATGGCTGGCGCTGCCGTCGGTGACCGAGATCAGTTGCAGCGCACGTCCGGCACCGGCGAGCACTTGCAGCAAACCGCCACAGCCCAGCACTTCATCGTCGGGGTGGGGCGCGATGATCACCGCACGGGCGCCGGGTGGCACCAGCGCAAGGACGTCCACCACCTCGAGCCCGGCCAGGTGTCGGGAGTTTTGCCACTGGTGCAGGGTGGTGCCCTGACCGACGATGGGATTGGCTTTCTCAGCGGTTTTCATAATGCCCAAACCTCAGCGGATTGGCTGGCAAGCAATTGACCCAGGCCGGCGAGGTCGCGCTCGGCGTGGCTTTGCCGCAGGAACACCGGCAGATCGGCGATCAACCGCGCGAAGTGCCGGTCCTTGCAATAAGGCCCTGCACCGAGCGCCCGTCCGACCTCGCGAATCACTTGTTCGGCGGATTGTTCGACCACGGCGCGGGCGCGGCGGGCGAGCAGTTCAGCGTTGTCTTCGGGATGCGCATCAATGTGCAACGCGCTATAACGCAAGACATCCGCCGCCGCCTGCAAGGCGCTGTCGACGGCACCGAGATGGGCGAGGGCGTGGGCTTCTTCACGTTGTGCGCAGTGTTGGCGCAGCGGCTCGGCAATCTGCCGCGCGGCGCCATACCAGCACGCGGCAATACCGATGCCGCCTTGCCAGAAACCGGGGCGTTGCAGGTAGTCGCCGGGTTTGCCGATGGCCTGGCCTTCGGCGTTATCGAACACCACTTCGACGCTGCCGGTGGCGCCCATGCCCACGGCTTGCCAGCCTTGATCGGTGACGCGCACGCCGGGTTGGTCGAGCGCCACCGCCACCAGTTGTTGCTGGTCATCGGCGTCCCACGCGGTCAGCAGGGCATGGCTGAGCACAGCGGCACCGGAGCACCAGGCCTTGCGTCCGTTCAGCGCGACCATGTGCCCGGACGGGTTGACCCTGACCCGCGCCTGCGGGGGCTCCGCCGCCCACATGCCCCACGTGCTGCCTGGCGTCGGCGTACCGCCCAACTGCTCGATGATCGCCAATGCATCGGTGTGGCCTTCGTAAAGTTTGCACAGGCCGAGGTCATGCCCGCCGACCTCGGCCAGGCGCTGAAAGCGCTCCAGCGTCAGACCGCTGGCAGGCAGGGGCAAACGGTCAAGTCCGGCCTCGACCAGCGCCCGCAGGCAATGGCCGAGGGCGTGGGTGTCGGGATACTCAGGCGGGCGTCGGCCGAGATAACAGTGCAGATCCATATCAGTCTTCTTCATCACGTTGCAGTTCAAACAGCAACAGCGAACGGCCGGTGACGGAATATTCATGGCCGAACTCGAAGCGTTCCTGGCCACGTATGGATGGCTGATTGGTGTCGATCATGCATGTCCAGAAGCCGCCATCCGGCACTTCCGGCAGTGTGAAATTGACGATGTCGTGGTGCGCGTTGACCACCAGCAACAACGTCGCATCGCCGCCCTTGCGGCGGATGCCGGTCTCTTGCGCGCGACCGTCGAGCAGCATGCCCAGGCAGCGGTTGTGCGCATCGTGCCAATGCTCGGTGGTCATCTCGGTGGCGTCAGGGGCCAGCCAGGTGACGTCCTTGACGCCGATGTCCTCGTTGTATTCGCCGACCAGAAAGCGTCCGCGTCGCAGGATCGGGTAGGCCAGACGCAGCTTGATCAGGCGTTTGACGAACTTCAGCAGCGCCTTGCCGTCTTCGCTCAAATCCCAATTGACCCAACCGATCTCGCTGTCCTGGCAATAGGCGTTGTTGTTGCCGTCCTGGGTGCGGGCGAATTCATCGCCGGCGACGATCATTGGCGTGCCTTGGGCCAGTAGCAGGGTGGCGAAGAAGTTGCGCATCTGCCGGTGGCGCAGCGCGTTGATTTCCGGGTCGTCGGTCGGGCCTTCGACGCCGTGGTTCCACGACAGGTTGTTGTTGCTGCCGTCCTGGTTGTTTTCGTCGTTGGCTTCGTTGTGCTTGTCGTTGTACGACACCAGATCGTTGAGGGTGAAACCGTCGTGGGCGGTGATGAAGTTCACCGACGAATACGGCCGGCGTCCGCGCTGATTGAACATCTCGCCGGAGGCGGTCATGCGGCTGGCGAAGTCGGCGACCTGGCCGTCATCACCTTTCCAGAAGGCGCGCACGGTGTCGCGGAACTTGTCGTTCCACTCGACCCAGCCCGGCGGGAAGTTGCCGACCTGATAACCACCGGGGCCGCAGTCCCAAGGCTCGGCGATCATTTTCACCTGACGCAGCACCGGGTCCTGGCGGCAGGCCACGAGGAAGCTGTGACGTTCGTCGAAGCCATCGTGATAACGGCCGAGAATCGTCGCCAGGTCGAAGCGGAAACCATCGACATGCATTTCCGTGGCCCAGTACCGCAGCGAGTCGGTGACCATCTGCAGTACGCACGGATGGCTCAGATCCAATGTGTTGCCGGTGCCGGAATCGTTGATGTAGTAGCGCTTGTCGTCCGGCATCAAACGGTAGTACGAGGCGTTGTCGATGCCGCGCATCGACAGGGTCGGGCCCTGCTCGTTGCCCTCGGCAGTGTGGTTGTAGACCACGTCGAGGATCACTTCCAGATTGGCTTCGTGCAGGTGCGCGACCATCTCCTTGAACTCGGCGATCTTGCCGCTCGCCAGGTAGCGCGGGTCCGGGGCGAAGAAGGCGATGCTGTTGTAGCCCCAGTAGTTGGTCATGCCTTTGTGCAGCAGATGCTGGTCGTTGACGAAGGCGTGGATCGGCAGCAATTCCACCGTCGATACGCCGAGCTTGCGAATGTGTTCGAGCACGTCATCGACCATCAACCCGGCAAAGGTGCCGCGCACGTTTTCCGGCACCGAGGGGTGCCGCATGCTGATGCCGCGCACGTGGGTTTCATAAATGATGGTCTTGTCCCACGGCACGCTGACGCGGTGGTCGTTGCCCCAGGTATGCGCCGGGTCGATGACTTTGCACTTGGGCACGAACGGCGCGCTGTCGCGTTCATCGAAACTGAGATCAGCATCGGGATGACCGATGGTGTAGCCGAACAGCGCTTCCGACCATTTCAGCTCGCCGACCAGTTGCTTGGCGTAGGGGTCGATGAGCAATTTGTGGTGGTTGAAGCGATGACCGTTGGCCGGGTCATAAGGGCCATACACGCGGTAACCGTAGATCAGCCCTGGATGGGCGTCGGGCAGGTAGCCGTGATAAATCTCGTCGGTGTATTCCGGCAACTCGATGCGTTCGAGTTCGACTTCGCCAGCGTCATCGAATATGCACAGTTCGACTTTGGTGGCGTTGGCGGAAAACAGCGCAAAGTTCACCCCCAGACCATCCCAGGTCGCTCCGAGCGGGAAGGGTAGGCCTTCGCGAATTCGCGATGGCTCGGCGTGCGCGGTGGGCTCGGCTTGCTTTGGACGGGTCATGATTGCTCCTGCAAAAAATCGGGTAGTTCGGTTAACACTGCACCTCTGTGGGAGCGAGCCTGCTCGCGAAGGCGTCGGTACATCCGGCATCGCTGCTGGCTGATCCGGCGCTTTCGCGAGCAGGCTCGCTCCCACAGGGGATTGGTGGGTTTCTTGAGGACGAAGGCGTCCCCGGTGGCGAGCGAACCCGCCACACATTCATTCAGTTCAATAATCCGGTTAGCGTCAGATCGGCGAAGGCTTGCGCGGCGCTCGAGGCTTTTTCTCGACGGCTTTTTCACCCGGGGGAATAACTTTGGCGGCGGTCGCAGGCTTGGCCTTGGCCGCCGCTTTAGGCTTGGCGGCGGCGCCTTTGCTGTCAACGGCGGTCTTGCCAGCGGCTTTGCTGCCGGCGGCTTTGGGTGGCTTCTTTGGTGCCAGTGCTTCGGCTTCAGCCAGCTTGCGAGCCATCTCCCAGTGGCGAGCCTCCTGGCCATCAGGCTGGCCTTCCGATTCCCAGATTTGATAGGCGAACTCGCGGATGCGTTTATCGTCGGTGCTCATCGCAATGCTCCTGAACTGAACTCGTGCTTACGTTAAGTGTTGGATAAAGAGATTGACCGGGACATCCCCCAGCGCTTCGCTGATATTCAGCTCCCTGTTTTTTGTGACTGCTGCGCTTGAAAAAAGTCCCTTCAGGTTTGTGTCAGAGGCGGCGAACGGTAAAACCACCCGTGTATCGCCCCAGCGCAGCGCATCGACCTGAGGTACAGCACTGTTATCCAGCAGGGTTGCGCAGCGAACCGGCACGATCACAATGGCCTGTCGACCTTCGTGTTCACGCGCGAATGCGAGCACGTGATGCGCCTGCTCGCCCAGCACTTGCAGGGGCTGGTAAGAGCCACGCCGGAACAGCTCGGCGTATTCGGCGCGCAGGGCCAGTGCCTGGGCAATCAACGCTTGCTTGATGCGCCCGTCACGCCACTGGGCGAGCAAGTCTTCGAAGGCCACGGGGGCCTGCAAGGCGTGCTCGCGCGCGGCGTAATCCACGGGGCGACGGTTGTCCGGATCAACCAGGCTGAAGTCCCAGAATTCGTTGCCTTGATAGAGATCCGGCACCCCCGGCACGGTCATGCGCAGCAAGGTTTGCGCCAAACCGTTGAGGGCTCCGGCAGCGGCGATGCTGTTGACGGTCTTCGCCAGCGCGGCGCGCAGCAGTTCGCCGTCTGCATGGGTCAGCAGCTTTTCGGTGAACGCCTGCGCGGCGTTTTCATAGGTTTCGTTCGGCGCGCTCCAGCTGCTCTGCAGCTTGGCCTCGCGCAAGGCTTTCTGTTGCCACTGCCAGATGCGCTTGGCGTAGTCGGCAAAACCGGCGTGATCGTCATCCTGCAACGCCAGCGGCCAACTGCCGATCAACGCTTGATAGAGGATCAGTTCATCAGCGCTCGATGGCAGTTGATCGTCATTGCGCACCGGGCGGGCGAGGGCGCGCCACAGTTCGATCTGCTCGGCGTACCAGTGGCTACGCTCGCTGAGAACCGCGAGGCGCGCACGGGTGTCTTCGCCGCGCTTGTGATCGTGGGTGGCGGTGGCCAGCAGGTTGTCGGGGAACTCGGCCATGCGCCGCTGGTTGACGTCGTGAAAATCACTTAGCGGGGCACTGAACTGCTCGGTGTTGTAACCCACGTCATTGCGCGACAGCAGCACGGCCGAGCGATACAGCGCGGTGTCTTCGACGGCTTTGGCCGCTGCCGGCGACGTCAATTGCTGGAAGCGCACGCAGGCGTGCTTGAGGATCTTGCGCGAGCGTCCGCGCGGCTTGCGTCGCCACGGCGACCCCCCGAGCCACGTGGCGACACAGTCGAGCACCGGCCAGTCGCCTTCGCTGAGGGCCTGCCGTGCGCCGTCCATGGCCTGCTGGAAAAACACCTCGTCCTGCGCCGAACGGCCCATCGCGCTGATATAAGTGCGGTACACCGGGAAATGCACGATCAACGCCTGCAACACCCGGCGAATGGCGCCGAGGGTCAGGTCGCGAGTCATCAGGTCATCGCGGGCCACTTGCAACAGCGCCTGGGCAACGCTTTCACAATCACTGGCCAGCGAGCCGTTGAGAATCTGTTGCCGCGCCAGTTGCGCTTCTTCGATAAACGCGGCGGGGCGTTCGGTGCGCCGTTGCCACAGGTCGCCGAGGACGTATTCGCCATCGGGATCGTGTTGCAGCAGCGACAACTGATTCATGAATTCGTAACCGGTGGTGCCATCCACCGCCCAGTCGCGATGCAGGGTTTCACCGGCGCCGAGGATCTTCTCGACGTAGATCGGCAAGTGCCTGCCGGGCGCCAGCAGATCAACCCGTCGCCGCAGCTTGCGGCAATAGCCGCGCGGGTCGGCGAGACCATCGATATGGTCGATGCGCAGGCCGTCGACCAGGCCTTCCTCTATCAACTGAAAGATCTTGCCGTGGGTGGCCTCGAATACCGCCGGGCGCTCGACGCGCAGACCACCGAGTTCATTGATGTCGAAAAAACGCCGCCAGTTGATGTCGTCCGCCGCCGTGCGCCAACTGGCGAGGCGATAACTTTGGCGTTCGAGCAGTTGGTGCAGCGCGTCGAAGCCTTCTTCAGTGGTCGAGTCGTAATGCTTGAGGTTGTGTTCAATCGCCTGGAGAACCTGCGGATTGCTCGCCAGTTGCCGCAGTTGCTCCTTCAACGCAATGGCGAGGGAGTGCGCATTGGTCTGGTAGCTGAGCGTGCTGAAACGATCCGCCAGGGGTTTGAGCGTCTCATCGGCCTTGAGCAGTTCGCCGTAGTCGCTGGGGCAGATCGGGAAATGGTGGTCGTAATGCTCGACATGAAAGCTGCCCGCCTGCGCATTGAAGTGCAGTTTCAGCGTGCCTTCCTGCAAGGCCACGCCGTAATCGCTGCCGAGAAACGGCAAGAGCAATTGGCCTTCCATCAGCGGGTCGGGCGAGTGCCATTGAATGTCGAAAAATTCGCCGTAGGGGCTCAGTCGTCCCCATTCCAGCAAGTCCAGCCACCATGGATTGTCACTGCCGCCGACCGCCATATGGTTGGAGACGATGTCGAGGATCAGCCCCATATTGTGCTCGCGCAGAGCGCTGACCAGGCGGCGCAATGCGGGCTCGCCGCCAAGCTCCGGGTTGACCTGGGTCGGGTCGACCACGTCGTAGCCGTGCATTGAACCGGCCCGAGCCGCGAGCAGTGGCGAGGCGTAGAGATGGCTAATCCCTAGGCGGGCAAAATAGGGCACCAGTGGCACCGCTTGTTCCAGCGTGAAGCCTTTGTGAAATTGCAGACGTAACGTCGCGCGTAGCGGTTGAATAAGCGTTTGGTTCATTGGTCACGCTCGGCAGCCTGAAGTCTTGCACAGGCGAGTAGTTCCAGACGGCGTGCCGCATCGGCATTGTCGAGCAACGCTTCACTGGTGCCGGGCAAGCGTCGCGACCAGTTGGGATGGGCGTCGATGGTGCCTGGAAAATTGGCTTGTTCGTTGATGCCCAACGCGTCTTCGATCGGCAGCAGCACCAGCGGCGCGCGGGTGTGTCCGAGGAAACGCACGGCGGCATCGACCACTTGATCGGCTTCGTGGGACTCCTCGCGGAAGTTCTGCGGGTCCTGACTCAAGGCGCTGCGCAAACCTTCGCGCTCACGTTGCCGGTGGTGGCGCCATTCGATTTCACCGTTGGCGTCGACGAGACCCAGCCGTGCGTTCCAGTCGATGTCACGTCCATGCCACCAGCCGTTGAGCGTCGGCAGATCGTGGGTGCTGGTGGTCGCCAGTGCGTTGTCCGGCCAGTCGAGAATCGGCCTGAAATGGCAGTTGTTCTGTTCGAACAGCAGCACGCGCATGCCGAGTATGGAGCGGGCAATAAGCTTTTCCCGCAAGCCATCGGGCACGGTGCCGAGGTCTTCACCAAGAACGATGGCCTGATGACGATGGGATTCGAGGGTCAGCAAACGCAGCAGGTCGTCGACCGGGTAATACAGGTAAGCGCCGTCGGCGGGGGCCGCGCCATTGGGAATCACCCACAGGCGTTGCAGGCCCATGACGTGATCGATGCGCAAGCCGCCGGCATGGGCGAAATTGGCCCGCAGCATGTCGATGAACGCGCGAAAACCGTTGCGGATCAGGCCTTCCGGAGAGAACGCGGAAATCCCCCAGCCTTGCCCGGAGCGATTGAGAATGTCCGGTGGTGCACCGACGGTGAGCGAGGCGAGCAATTCATCCTGAAAGCTCCAGGCCTGACTGCCGGCACCGTCGGCGCCCACCGCGAGGTCGGCGATCAGGCCGATGCCCATCCCCGCACTGCGCGCGGCGGTTTGCGCACGCTCCAGGCAGCGATGGATCAACCATTGGCAGAACGCGAAGTAGCCGATGCGCTCGGAATATTCCTCGGCGAAGGCTTCGAGTGCCGCGCCGCGCGGATCGTGCCATTGCTCCGGCCATTGCCGCCAATCGAGACTCTCGCCACGGGCGGCGCGCATCTCCTGAATGGCTTCGAAGCGGCAGTGGTTTTCCAGGGCTTCACCGCCAGCGTGACGGAAACTGGCGAAGTCCGGGTGCAACGGGTGATCGCCGGCTACGAAGCCTTCATACAAGGCTTGCAGGAGTTCTTGCTTGGCGTCGGCGGCGGTCGGCCAGTCGATCAGTTTCAGGTCTTCCAGTTGCGCGAACTGTTCGGCCAGACCGGTTGCGTCGATGGCATCGCGCAAGGCCCGTTCGCCGAGGATCGCGCCGGGGGCGGCATAAAGTGAATTGAGAAACAAACGGCTGGAGGGCGAATAGGGGCTGTAGCGTCCAGTGTCGGCGCTGAACATTGCGTGCAGCGGGCTGATCGCCAGCGCTTCGGCGCCACGTTCGCCTGCCACGCGAGCCAGCTCTTCGAGAGCCTGGGTGTCACCGAACCCACCGTCGCCGGGGCGGCGCAATGAATACAGTTGCACGCTGAGGCCCCAAGCGCGGGGGATTGGATTATCGACGGCATCGGCGACGCTGAAGCAGCGCTGTGGCGCCACGGCCAAGGTGAAAAACTGGTCGGCGATGTGCACTTGCTGATAACCCACCGGGATCAGCCCGGGCAGCACGGCCTCGGTGTCAAGATTGAGGTTCAGTCGCGAGCCGTCTTCGAGGTGAATTTCACACGGGGTTAGCGGGGCGAAATAACGCGCCAGATCCACACCGACGCCTTCATCGGCGGTCAGCAGCGGCGGCAGGTGGCGGTCTTGTTGCACGGCTTGCAGTTCGAGCAGGCTGGCATCGATTTCCTGTGCGGTGCTGGCAGGGTGGCCGAGTCCGATCAGGACATTGCGCAGCACGGCGGGGGCGACTTTTTGCGGGCGGCCGTTGGCGTCGATCCAGTCGACAGCAAGGCCGGCTCGGCTGGCAAGAATTTCCAGTTGCGCATCGCTCATAGGCGCTCTCCATCCAGAGGTTGCAAAGGGGTTGCGGCCGTGAGGCTGACAAGCGCGCAATACGCGGGCAACGTGCCCGGTTCCGACAGGGAGACGGCGGGCGGCTGTTGAAACAGCCACACGGTATCGGCCTGTGGAGGGTTGACCACTGGCGTATCGCTGAGGTTCAGGTCAATTCGCAGCTCCCTGCCATCGCCCAGCCGCCAGCGTGCACTGACAGCGCCATGACCGAGCATGTGCGCGCCGAGCGCCTGCGTGCCGGACAGATGGGGAATGATGTATTGATGGCGCAACTGCAGCAGTTGCCGGTACAGCGCGAGGGTTTCCTGCTGCAACAACGTGCCGCTGCCGATCAGCCGTGGTTGCGAGGCGTGAAAGGTCTGCTCGGCGTTCGGATCGGGAATCTGCTCGCGTTTATGCGGATCAGCGAAGGCGCTGAATGCGGCGAACTCGTTGCGCCGGCCTTCGCGCACCAGCTCCGCCAGTTCACCGTGGTGGCTGGTGAAGAACAGGAACGGTTGCTCGGCGGCAAACTCATCGCCCATGAACATCAGCGGAATCATCGGCGACAGCAGCAACAGCACCGTGGCCGCCTGAACCGCGCGCGGGTCAGCCAGTTGATGCAGGCGTTCGCCGAACGCGCGGTTGCCGATCTGATCGTGGTTTTGCAGGAACAGTACGAACGCGGTCGATGGCAAGTGTTCGCTGGGCTCGCCGCGAGGTTCGCCGTGGCGGGTGATATGGCCCTGAAACACGAAACCCTGGCTCAGGCAGCGCACCAATTGTTCGGTGGGTTGCAGGGCGTAGTCAGCGTAATAGGCATCGGTTTCGCCGGTCAGCAGCACGTGCAGAGCGTTATGGCCGTCGTCGTTCCACTGCGCGTCGTAGTCGTATTCCAGCAGGCTGGACTGGTTGAGTTCGTTTTCGACAGTCAGCCAGACATGCCGGCTCGGATCGACCTGTTGACGGATGCGTCGGGCCATTTCCGAGAGGAAGTCCGGGTCTTCGATGGCATGCACAGCGTCCAGGCGCAAGCCGTCGAAGCGGTATTCCAGCAACCACATCAGCGCGTTTTCGATGAAGAACTCGCGTACCTCGGTGCGGCGGAAATCAATGGCCGCGCCCCATGGCGTGTGCTTGTCTTCGCGGAAAAAGCCTTTGGCGTAGCGGCCCAGATAATTGCCGTCGGGGCCGAAGTGGTTGTAGACCACATCGAGAATCACCGCCAAGCCATGGCCGTGGGCGCTGTCGATCAGGTGCTTGAGTTGTTCGGGGGTGCCATAGGAGGCTTGCGGTGCGTAGGGCAGCACGCCGTCATAGCCCCAGTTTCGCTCACCGGGAAACTGCGCCAGCGGCATCAGTTCAATGGCGGTGATGCCCAGTGCGACAAGGCGCGCCAGATGTTGCTCGACCTCGGCAAAGCCACCGAGCGCACCGACGTGTACTTCGTAGATCACCGCTTCGCTCCATGGCCGCCCATGCCAAGTGCTGTGTCGCCATTGATAGGCCAGCGGATCGACCACCACGCTGCGGCGGTCGAGGTCGCCGTCCTGCGCTCTGGAGGCCGGGTCCGGCACCTCCAGTTCTCCATCGATGTTGTAGCGGTAGCGCGTACCCGCCGGGCACTTGCTCTTGATCACGAACCAGCCATCACCTTGCGGCAGCATGGGCAGCGACTGGCCGTCTTCCAGTTCGACACTGACGTAAAAAGCATCCGGCGCCCATAGCGCAAATTGCGTGTGCTCGGCGTCCAGCATGATCGCGCCGTGGGGCCAGGTTTCAGTAGACCGTAACGGCATTGTGGTGAACCTCCCTGGTTATTTGTGGTGCGCTTTACCCAACGCCTTGGCGACCAGTTTTTCGTAGAGTTCGGCGTAGGGTTCAACCGCTTTGCACCAGTTGAACGGTGCCGCCATCGCCCGGCAACGCATGGCATTGAGCAGTTCGGGGAACGCGAACACCTTGAACGCACGGCTCAGGGCTTCGCGGTAGCTGTCGGCGGTGGATTCGTCGAACAGGAACCCGGTGACACCATTTTCAATGGTGTCGGCCAGACCGCCGGTATTGCGTGCGACCGGCAGTGAGCCGAAACGCTGGGCATACATCTGGCTCAGCCCGCACGGTTCATAACGCGACGGCATCAGCAGGAAATCGCTGCCGGCGAACATGCGTCGGGCGTCGGTTTCGTTGAAGCCGATGCGCACGCCGATCTGCCCGGGAAAGCGCAGGGCCAGTTCGCGCATGGCTTGCTCTTCTTCCGGTTCGCCGCGACCGATGATGGCTATCTGGCCACCGTTTTCAACGATGTATTCGGCTACCGCAATCGTCAGGTCGAGACCTTTTTGATAGACCAGTCGCGACACCACGGCGAACAGCGGGCCTTCGGAGTCATGCAATTCAAACAGTTCGCGCACGTGCGCGGCGTTGACGGCCTTGCCTTCCCAGTCACCGATGGCAAACGGTGCGAAGAGATGCGGGTCAGTGGCGGCATCCCAGCTCTCATCGATGCCGTTGGGGATACCGCTGAGCAAACCTTGCTGGGTTTTGGCGGCGAGAAAACCGTCGAGACCGCAACCGAAATCCGGGGTGGTGATTTCCTGCGCGTAGGTTGCGCTGACCGTAGTGATGTGGCTCGAATAGGCCATGCCGGCCTTGAGGAACGACATCTTGCCGTAGAACTCCATGCCTTCTTGTTGCAGGGCATGATTGGGGATGCCCAGCTCCGGGCACGAGCCCAGGCTGGTCACGCCCTGATAGGCGAGGTTGTGAATGGTGAACAGGGTCGGGGTGCGCTGCCCGCGCCAGTGCATATAAGCCGGCGCCAGACCGGCTGGCCAATCGTGGGCGTGCACCAGATCCGGGCACCAATGAATTTGCGCGAGATTGGCGGCGATGTCGGCAGCGGCCAGACCGAGCCGGGCGAAGCGAATATGGTTGTCCGGCCAGTCGCGACCGTTGTTGGCGCCGTAAGGCGAGCCTTCTCGCTCGTAGAGTTCGGGGCAGATCAGTACGTAGATCACCAGACCGTCGGGCATGTCCATGCGACCGATCTTGCACGGTGGCAGCGCGGCATGGCCGCCGAGTTCGCCGATGATGTGGATCGGGTTCTCGCTGTGCATCACTTGCGGGTAACCGGGAATCAGCACGCGCACGTCGTGCAGATGCGCCATGGCGCGGGGCAGGGCAGCCGACACGTCACCGAGGCCGCCGGTTTTGACCAGGTCGGCGATTTCGGAGGTGACGAACAACACTTTCTTCTTGTTGGGATTCTGACTCGCTACTGGAGTCAGCGTCTTGGTGCCGGGGACGTTGATCTGTCGGCTGCCGGGAACGCTGACGGTGCTCGATTCGCCAACTGACTGTTGAGCACACTCTCCCTGAATATCCAATGCCGCACTGATCATATGAATCTCCCGTGTTGTCGATCTGTTTCTTGTCTGTAACAAGCGATGGCCAAATCCTGTGGCCGGGCGCAAACGCGCCACGCATCGGTGAGCAAACGCTACCCAACACGCGCAAGCAGAATGGGTGAACGGGCCGTTGCAAGGATTGCACCAGTCGCTTTGGCCCTGTCTTTCAGATGACCCGCCGGCGCGCGCAAAAGTTTCGAGTTTTTTTTGGCGATGTGACCGGTCGGTTTTACCCCGCGAAAGTCAGTCTAGGCCAGATCCTAGAGCGGGCCAGAGCAAATGGGTAAATTGTTCGACAATCGGTTGGCAGCCAGTGCGGACCGTGCGGTGGAGAGGCAAACGCACCGACGAAGTGCAGGTTTTCTGGCGAGAAAGGGCTAAAGTGGTGACTGATCGGTCACGTTTTTGTGCTAGCGAGGCGGGCGCTTGCACTGTTGTGGTGCGGGCAGATTGTGGGGGATGGCCCAATCACCATCGCCATTTGGGCAAGACTCAATTCAACAGGCGAATCGGATTGCCCGCAGACCAGGCCTGAATATCCTCGATCATCTGCGAAAAGAATTGCCCATAGTTCTGCCGGCTGACATACCCCACGTGCGGGGTGGCGAGCACATTGTCCAGTGTGCGAAACGGGTGCAGGGCCGGCAGCGGTTCCTGTTCGAACACATCCAGCGCGGCGCCGGCGATGCGCCGTTTCTGCAATGCTTTGATCAGTTCGGCTTCATCGACAATCGGCCCGCGAGCGGTATTGACCAGCAGGGCGGTCGGTTTCATCCAGCTCAGGGCCTGGGCATCGACCAGACCGCGACTGCGCTCGCTGAGCACCAGATGCACCGAGAGCACATCGGCCTGTTCGAACAGTTGCTGTTTGCTGACATGACTGACGCCGGCCTGTTCCGCACGCTGCGCGGTGAGGTTCTCGCTCCAGGCGATCACGTTCATCCCGAACACCTGGCCGAATTGCGCCACGCGCTGGCCAATGCTGCCCAGACCGAGAATGCCCAGGGTCTTGCCGTGCAGATCGCCGCCCAGGCCTTGCTGCCACTGGCCGGCGCGCAAGGCGTTGGCCTCGTTCTGCAGATTGCGCGTGGCGGCCATGATCAGCGCCCAGGTCAGCTCCGGTGCTGCATGTTTGTAGCTGTCGGTGCCGCAGACCTTGATCCCCAGCGCCGCCGCCGCCCGCATGTCCAGCGCCGCATTGCGCATGCCTCCGGTGACCAGCAGCTTGAGATTGGGCATACGTTTGAGCAGGTCTTCGTCGAACCGCGTGCGCTCGCGCATGACGCAAATCACCTGGTACTTGCCCAGGCGCTCGGCCAGCGTCGCATTGTCCGCCGGGTAGTCATGCTCGAACGTCACTTCGCCGATACCCGCGAGCACGGACCAGTCGACTACGTCGCGGGCCACGTCCTGCCAGTCATCGATCACTGCAATCTGCAACGCCATCGGCCTTACCTCATCAACGAACGGGATTGGTTGTGTCCAGCCAGCCCAGCAGTGCCTTGTGGAACTGCGCAGGTTCTTCCATCTGCGGCGCGTGGCCCATGCCGGGGAATTCCACCAGCGTGGAGTGCGGGATCAGTTTCGCGACCTGTTTGCCGAGCACGTCATAGTGGCCGATTTTCGCTTTTACTTCCGGCGACGCCAGATCCTTGCCGATGGCGGTGGTGTCAGCGGTGCCGATCAACAGCAGCGTCGGCATCTTCAGGTCCTTGAACTCGTAATACACCGGCTGGGTGAAAATCATGTCGTAGATCAGTGCCGAGTTCCAGGCCACTTGCGTCTTGCCCGGGCCTTTGCTGAGGCCGGCGAGCATGTCTACCCAACGGTCGAATTCGGGTTTCCAGCGGCCATCGTAATAGGTTGTGCGTTCGTACTCGCGGATGCCTTGGGCGCTGACCTTGAGTTCGCGCTGATACCACTGATCGACGGTGCGATATGGCACCCCGAGGGCCTTCCAGTCCTCCAGACCAATCGGGTTGACCAGCGCGAGTTGATCCACCTGTTCCGGGAACAGCAGCGCATAACGGGTGGCGAGCATGCCGCCGGTGGAGTGGCCGAGCAGCGTGGCTTTCTGGATGCCCAGCGCCTTGAGCAACTGCTGGGTGTTGGTGGCCAGTTGCTGGAAGCTGTATTGATAGCTGTCGGGTTTGCTAGAGGTGCAAAAGCCGATCTGATCCGGCGCGATCACCCGGTAACCGGCTTCGCTCAAGGCTTTGATCGAACTGTCCCAGGTCGCTGCACAGAAGTTTTTGCCGTGCATCAGCACCACGGTGCGACCGTTGGCCTTTCCGTGGGCGGCGACATCCATGTAACCCATTTGCAGGGATTTGCCCTGGGACTGGAAGGCAAAGTGTTTAAGCGTGTAGGGGTATTCAAAACCTTGCAGTTGCGGCCCGTATGCGGGGCCCTCAGCGGGTGCCGCTGGTGTGGCGGCATGCGCGAGCAGCGGCAGGGCGGCGCTGAGCACCAGACCGGGCAACCAGCGGGAGAGCGAAACGGGCATAAGGGCAACCTCCATTGAAATCGGCCGATCCTGGAACGGCTGGATTAGGGCGACGTTAAACACAGGCAATCGCTCAGGCGTTTCGTTCAACCGAGCCAGCCCAGGGTCAGCATGGCGACCACGGCATAACGGGCGCCCTTGGCGAACGTGACAATCAACAGAAAACGTCCGATTGGTTCGCGCAGGACACCGGCCACCAATGTCAGTGGGTCGCCAATAATCGGCAGCCAACTGAGCAGCAATGACCAGTGACCGTAACGCTCATAGTGCTTGCGTGCCTTGGCCATTTGTCTGGGGTTGAGCGGAAACCAGCGTCGATCCTGAAAGCGCTCGAGCCCCCGGCCCAGCCACCAGTTGACCAGCGAGCCGAGCACATTCCCCAGTGTTGCCACGGCCAGCAAGCCCCACAGCCAGTAATGGTCGCTGACGATCAGCCCGACCAGCAGCGCCTCGGACTGCAGCGGCAGTAATGTCGCCGCGCCGAACGCCGCGAAAAACAACCCGGTATAAGCGGCCGCCATCAATGGGCCGGGTAGTCCGCCACCACCACGTCAGCGCCGTCCTTCTTCAGGCCGATCACCTGCCAGGCATCGCTCTTGCCATCCACTTCCATGCCGGGCGAACCCAAGGGCATACCGGGCGCGGCAACACCGAGCAGATCGTCACGTTTGCTCAGGTCCAGAACCTGTTCCGCCGGCACATGGCCTTCGACGAACTTGCCGTCGATGATCGCGGTGTGGCACGAGGCCAGACGCGGCGGCACGCCGTGTTGTTGCTTGAAGCTGGCCATGTCGCTTTCGACATGATCCTCGACCTTGAAGCCATTGGCTTCCAGATGGCTGATCCACTTCTTGCAGCAGCCACAATTGGCGTCGCGGTGGACTTCAATCGGGATCAGATCGGCGGCCTGGGCCAGGGAAGAGATGAAAAGAGCGCTCAGGGTGAGCAGACGCAGTTGGGTTCGCATGGAAGGTTCTCGACTTGGTTGGCGGCCAGAAAGAACGCATTTTGACCGGTTTTTTCTGCCCGGCATCAACGGAGTGTTTCCAGTTGCTACAAGACAGACTGGCAGGATGATCGTAGATCAACGCTGACAGTCAGCTGAGGGCGAGATGACAAATATGTCAGGCAGGTGTGAAGTCTGTGGAAGCGAGACTGCTCGCGAAGTCAGTCGTTCAGGCCCTGAAGCAGCGACCGACAGATTGTTTCCGCGAGTAGCCTCGCTCCCACAGGGGATTTCTGATTTACAGAAACCCCGTATGGATCAGCGGACTTTGAAACGCCCCATGATGGCGCTCACGCGGCTGTTGGCTTCGAGCAATTGTCGGGTGTTGAGTTCGCTGGCCTGGCCGCTCTGTACCAGTTCGTCGACCATGTGGCGGATCTGCACCATGCTGCGGTTGATCTCTTCGGTCACCGCGCTTTGCTGCTCGGCGGCGGTGGCAATCTGGGTACTGAGGCTGTTGATGTGGCTGACCGAACCGGCCATTTCGTCCAGCCCGGTGTTGACGCGCGCCGTGGCGTCGGCCGCAGACTGGCAACTGGCCTGGGTGTTTTCCATGGCGCTGACCGAGGAACTCACGCCTTGGGTCAGGCGCGTCAGCATCTCGTTGATTTCCGAGGTACTGGCCTGGGTGCGCGCGGCGAGGGCACGCACTTCGTCAGCCACCACGGCAAAACCGCGGCCCTGCTCACCGGCGCGGGCCGCTTCAATCGCCGCGTTGAGGGCCAGCAGGTTGGTTTGGCCGGCAATCGCGCCGATGACCCCGAGAATCTCGGTGATGCGCTGGGCGTCTTGTTGCATGTTTTCCACTTTCTGGGTGGCGCTGGCGACTTCGTCAATAAGGGCGACCACGCTGTGGGTGGCTTCGCCCACGACCACTCGCGAACGGTCGGCGTTTTCGTTGGCGCGCTGGGTGAAGGCCGCCGTCTCGGCAGCGTTCTGCGCGACGCTTTCAGCCGTCGAGCTCATTTCGGTAATGGCGGTGACAGTCTGGTCGGTTTCCGAAGCGTGGCGCAGCAGGATCTGACTGGTGTGCGCCGAGGTGCGTTGCAGGTTATCGAGGCTCGAAGCCATGGCGCCGGTCGCTTGGGTGACTTCGCCGATCATGTTTTGCAGGTAGGCGATGAACGCGTTGACCGAATGGCCGATGGCGCCCAGTTCGTCTTCGGCACGAATGGTGATGCGTCGGGTGAGGTCGGCTTCGCCACTGGACAGCGAGTCGATGTTGGCCTTGAGGGCTTTCAGGCGTTGCACCAATTGACGGATCGCGTAGACCTGCAACAGCACCAGCAGGATCACCAGTGGAATCTGCAACAGGCTCAACGTGCTGAGTACGTCGTCGCGCTGGGCGGTGAGCATTTTGGTCGGCAGGGCCGTGGCGAGGAACCATGGCGTGCCTTCAATCGGGCGCATGAAGAACGTGCTGTCTTCACCGTTGTTGTCGAACTCGACACGTTGCGCCTGTTCGCGGTTTTGCAGACCCGCTTTGACCTGACTGGCGAAGGTCGAGCTGGCGGCCAGATCGCTGATATTTTTCAGCACGATCGGCCCGCTGGTGCGCGAACTGTTGCTGATGATCTTGCCGTCGGCTTCGACGATCAGCATTTGCGCATTGAGTTCTTTTTCCTTGCGTGCCACCAGGTCGTTGAAGAAGCCGAGGGTGACGTCGATGGTCGATACGCCCCAGGCATTGCCGTTCTTCTGGATAGCCATTGCGCAGTTGGTGCGCGGCTCGGCACTGGCGTCGTCCTTATAGGCCGCAGCCCAGGCGCATTGCCCGCGCGGGGTTTGCATGCCGCCCTTGTACCAGCTCTGATCGTAGTAGTTGGGCGCCGCGTCACTGTTCCAGAACGTGTTGACCGCCAGCTTGCCCGAGGCATCACGGTGCCAGAACGTACTGAATTTGTTGCGGCCGGCTTCACGTTGCCCAGGCAACGGCCAAATCCCGCCACCGAACACTTTCAACTCGCCGTACTGATCGACCAGACCCGGCAACACCGTGTCGATGGCCGCGCTGTCGAGTAACGCAATGGTCTGGGTGATGCTGCGTTGCTGAGCCTGAACCTTGTTCAGTTCGCCCTGAATCTGCTCGGCGACTTCGGCAATGCGGTTGAGCACGACTTGCTCTTCGGTATGGCGCAACTTGGGCGCGACGAGTTGGCTGATGCCAACCACGGTCAGTACCGACAACAGGAGGATGAACAGCACCAGAAACAATGTGTAGCGGGCCTGAATGGTGCGAAATGCGGGCATGGAAACCGGTCCTTGAGCAGTGCTTCTTATTAGGGGGCAGAGGCAAAACAGTGCGGGCAACGCCAGCGTATCGTCGGGCCGGTGAGAAGCTTTAGGTACTTGCGTGCTAATAAATGGAAGGTCGATGACCGGTCAGTATCGGCACGGTTACAAATGCACTGACGGGCTGGCTATTTAGAGTAAGCAATCGGTTTTCATCTTGTTGTCATAACCGGTCTGCCTCAACGTTTATGGGCTCAAGTGGATTTGTATCGAGAATGTACAAGAATTGTAAAAAAGTGCGGAAATAGTTTGGTGCCATCACTTTGCCGACCGATACTCGCGGCCATTCACGTTGTTCAACAAGGATATTTTGTGGTCACTTCACAGGGAGTCTTCTCATGACAATCGGCATTACCGGTGCCTGGGAGAGCAAGGCTGGCGTTCTGGTTCGCAACAGCGGTGCGAAAAAACAGGTGTCCCAGAGCGTCAAGGTGCAGCAAATGCTCACCAAGGTCGGCACTGACCCTAACGCGATCAACGTCGCGGAAATGGACAAGCAGGGCCTGCGCAAGAACATCAAGGGCTTTGACCCTTCGAATGTGTCGGTCAAGCAGCTCGGCAATCTGACGGCGATGCTGCGTACCCGTGGACTGATTTCCGAGGTGACCTCGTTTACCTTGCTCAATGCCGGTGACAAGTTCGACCGTTTCGGCGTGCCAAGCGACCCCGAGGCCAAGTTCAACGCGCTGGAGTATTTCGCAACCCAGCTCGACGCCATCCAGACCAACGGCCTGAATGGCAATTTCTACGGCAAGAGCCTGATCCCCGAGTACAAAAAGGCGATCTACGTGCTGCAGAACCTGAAGACCTACGGCGACGGCAACGCACCGCTGCCACCGTCGGACAAGGGCGTCAAGGCCAAGGCCTGACAGCTTCGACACTGCCGGCTGGGGTTCAGCCGGCTTGTTCTGCATCACGGGCCCGGCGCTCCCGATGCTGAGCCTGAGCCTGAGCCTGAGCCTGAGCCTGAGCCTGCAACGCCTGCATGTGCGAGCAGTGCAATTGCAGCAGACGCGGTATGTGGCCCCGGTGAAACAACGCCAGCCATCCCTCGCTGCGATCATCGGGAACAATCCCGCTGAAAACGAACCCCGCCCTTGATAAACGCTGCTGCGCACAGGCAAATCCTTCGGCCAGCCTCAGCCTGATGGAAATCAGCCAGTGCCCGGGCAGTTCCTGTAATTGTCTGATCAGCCTGTGGTTCAGTTGCTTGAGCACCACGTCGTAACGTCCCGAATGTTGTTCCAGTTGAAGCGGTGGCCCCACCCAGGGCGTCGGCTTTTTCCGCGTGCCAAACACTGCGCACAGATGCGTCATGAACTCAGCGCAACTCGCAGGCCAATCCAGTGCCGGCAGCGGGCGCTGGTATCCATCTATGCTCATGAAACCCGTCACGATCGATTCCGGCCACGGTTGGCCGAACGGTGAGGGGACATGGTCGGGCAATATTCCGGTGCTATGAAAGCCAAGCCTTTCGGCCATCCGTTGGGTGTAAGGGTGGTAGGTCACCTGTTTGATCGTCACGCCACGACAGCCCAGTGCTTGTGCGTGGATGAGCAGCTTTTGCCCCAATTGCGTCGCGACGTTCTGGCCGCGGGTCGAGGGATGCACCACAACCAGGGCCAATTCAGCGGTGCGCGATTGCGGGTTTCTGAACAACGCCGCATGCCCGACGATGTCTTCTCCGCAGGCGGCCACCAGCGAATGCCAGCGCCCATCGCTGTGGTTTTGGCGGATCATGCCGGGCAAGTACACTTGAGCGTGTGCGTATTGGTCGCCGTAGACTTCACGAAACAAACGACTGATGGCAGCGCCATCGGTGTTGCGACAAGTGCGCAATGTCGGAGCGTTCATGGGCACTGTTCCGGCTGATGGCAGGAGTAGACGCGCAGATCCAGTACTCGCTGGCGCTTGCCCGAGCGCGGATGGTTGGCGAAACTGCCCGGCGCGCAACAGATCACTTGCAGCTCAAGCAAATCGTCCTGGCCGAGTTGTGCGATCAAGGGATAGTGGGCGAGCAGTGTCTGGTGCAGCACCGCACTGGTTTGTTGCGGGTCATCTGCCGAGGCCGCAGGTTGCCATTTCAGGCTCAAGACATCGCGGTTTGCCACCTGCGCAATGACCAGTTGCCAATCGTCAGCCTCGGCAATGCGCTGCACGATCTCGCTGACGTCGCCCATCATTAGCGTCAACGAGCCGACCCGCACGCGCTGGCTGCTCGCACTGCGCCCCATCAGGGCGAATTTGCGCCTCGCTGTGCCACGGGGTTCCCGCCAACAAGCGAGGTCGCCCACGGGATAACGAATCACGGGCATGAGCTGGCGGGTGAGGTTGGTGAGCACCAGTCGCCCCGTGCGCCCGCAGGCTTCGATCACTTCGCCGGTTTGCTCATCAAGGATCTCCAGCACGCTGTGCTGCTCCAGCATGCGATGCTCATCGGGCGCGCAATCACGGCTGCTGGCGCCGATAAAACCGGCATCGACGCTGGCATAACCGATGGAGGCGATGCGCGCATTGGGAAAGACCCTGCGCAATGCCGACACCTGCCCGGCGAACAGGCTTTCGCCGCCGTAGAGCAAGGTGTCGACACCTGCGGCGGTGCGCGATTGCCCCTCCAGCCAAGCGGCAAACGCCAATAAATGCGCCGGCACGCCGGCCAGCACATTGATGCGGTATTGCAAGATCGAGTCCGCCAGCGCTGCGTGGCCGACGTTACCGGTAAACGGGAACTCGCTGACGCCCACACCGACATGGGCCAGGGCGTCGTGGATAAAGAGGAAACTCGCGTACAGGTCGCCGACGAAAAACAGGTTGGCGACCCGGTCGCCGTGACACAGTTGTGCGGTGAGCTGCTGACCAAAGTCGGTCACCAGGGTTTGCCATTCCTCGCGGGTAAAGACGGACAGTTTGCCGCTGCCGGTGGTCCCCCCGGTCTTGAACACCCGGGCACCGGCGAGCGTGGCGGTGAGCACCGGCCAGCGATCCAGGTCGTGGCTCGACGCCCAGTATTCTTGCGGGTCAACCACCGGCAGCTCGCTCAGGGTGGTTACGCCTGGCCCGATCTGGCTGAACAGTCGGGCGTAATAATCGGAGTGCTGCCGGGCGAAGCCCACCAACCGTTCCAGTTCAAAGGCTGTAGTCATTTTGGGTCTCATCCATTAGGCGCACCCGAGCCGGTGCGCAACGCCGGGCATCGATCACTTGCGGCGTCTTGCCGCTGTGTTTGTGGGTGCGAAAGTCCTGCGGCGCGCAGACTTCGGCTGCCACGGTGAGCAGCCCTGTGCGAACCAGGTTCGAAAGCGTTGAATAGCCGCGCAGTCGATGCTGCACATCGGCTGGCTCACGGGCGCTGCACACCCGCATGCGTTCCATGCCGTCAGGGGCCTGATCGAGAATGACCTGGAATTCGGTTTGCAGGTGTTCGGCCAGCGTCTGCAAACAAACGAAATCAGTACCGATGCGCAGCCGTCGGCCATGGCGCTGCAGCAGTTCGAAGCGCGGTGAAGCGAGTCCGCAGGGACAGGCACCGTGTAGCCAGCGGCCGCTGTCGCCAACGTCATAACGCTGGACCAGTTGCCCTTCGCGTGCCTTCGAGGTGAACAACAGCCGCCCGACCTCGTTGCCGCGCACCGCAACGTCCTCTTCGAAGGCGACAATTTCCAATTGCTGGATGTCGCTCAACAGATGAAACACACCATCGGCGCTGGCAGTGCAGGCATGGCCGAGCGGGCCGGCATCCACGCTGCCATACAGCGCCGAACGGATGGTCGAAACGCCGCAGCTTTGCAGGAGTTCACGGCAGGTCTGGCTCAGATGTTCACCGCCGAGAAACACTTTGTCGATGCCGCCATAGCGGTGCAGGCGTTGCCGTTCGTTGAGAAACAAGCGATGCAGGACGCTCGGCATGCCGATCAGCACGGTAACGCGTTGATCGACGATCAGCCGGGCTATTTCGCTGTAGTCATCATCGGCAGGCGCACCCATCGGCAGGTGCACGGCGCCGAGCAGTTCCAGGGCTTTGGCGAAGCTGAAGAATCCGCCGTACAAGCCGCCGCTGAAAAACAGATTCATGACTTTGTCGCGACGCGGATCGAGGCCTGCGGCAAACAGACCGTCAGCTGTGGCGCGCATTTGCTGCTGGAAGTCCCGGTGGCTGAACCCGGACAACGTCGGCGTGCCACTGCTGCCGCCGGAGCGGAAATACAGCTGCGCAGCCGCTGTCGGCGAGCGGGCGATAAAGGTCTGTTTGTCCATGATCGGCAAGCCGCTCAGGGGCAACACGCCAGGTTGCGGATCGAGGGTCGCGCGTGTCGGCAGCAGGCTGGCGGGCAGGCTCAGTGAGACTCGCCGGCTCAGGCGTTGCAACGCGTACACGCCGTCGTGGGGTTCGCCCGCGTAGCCGTCATGGATCGCCTCGATGGGCGCAATGCGGGTCACGCCGGCGGCGATCAGCGTGCGCGACAGCTCGGCGAATTGCTCTTCGACACAGATCAGCGCGCAGCTTTGCAGCACGTTGCGCCAGCTCAGCAAGGCTTCACTGAGCTGCGCCCGAGGCATCGGCTTCAGCAGCAGTGTCCGAAACAACGGCGAGGGCGCGAGGCGTTGGTCATGGCACCCGATCACCCGCCAGCCTGCGCCGCTCCAGACCTCGGCGGTCTGCCCGGAAAAACTCTGGCCCAGCCGTGTCATCGCTACGTGGGTGGTGATTTCCGAGGCTTCCTGCAATGTGGGCGTCAGTGCCGGCCATCGTCCTGCGCGCCGGGCGAACGCGTCGGCAAGGGCCGCGCCGGTTTCCTTCAGCTGCACGGGGTCGTCACTGTCGATCAGCAACCACTGCGGGCTCGAACAGGCTTGTTGGTCGAAGCGACAGACTTCATCGACGACGGCGTCCAGCGCCGCCGGGGTGATCGCGCTCGGCGTCAGGTAGACAAAACTGATGCGGTGTCCCCAATCGATCCAGCGACAGCCCGCAGGCAGGTGTTGACGAATCGCGTGCAGCGCCGCGTTACTGCCCCAGGCGACCACGCCGTTGGCCGGTTTGCACAACCGGTCGATCTGCGTGGTTGCCACGGCTAACACCGCCACATGATGCCGAAGTTGATCGCTCGGATCGCATTGCACCAAGGCATGCAGCAAACGTGCGCTCAGCCCGTGATCACTGCTGCTGGGGCGCAACCAGTTGATGTTGCCGGCCAGCAGACTTTCGAGGATCGAGCAGAAGCCCAGGAGTGCGGCGTTGGCCGGGGTGACGTGCACCACCAGCCCCAGCGGGCTCCAGCTTTCGAAGCGCGAATGGCGGTAGTCGGGACGCCGCAGCGAGTGGGGCTGGGGACCGAGTTCGCGTTCAATCTTGTCGCGTAATGCCTGCGGGTTGCAGAACTCGATCAACGCCTGGCGTTGCTCGTCATCCACCCCGGGCGATACGTGGTTGCTGCGCAGTTGATCAGCGAAGCGTGCGGCGGCGTCGATGACGGTGGCGCTGTTCAGCGGCGAGCGCAGTTGTTGTGGCAATTGCCGGTGAAGCTGTTCCAGCGCGCGGTCGAGGTCGTACTCAGGGTGCAGTTGTCCATTGATCAAGTACATGTCAGTGGCTCCCCAGCAGTTCGGCGGCGGCCATTGCACAACTGCGACCGGCGCTGGTGCCAGCACGGCCATGCAGTTCGAACCAGTCACCGCTCAGGCCGCAGCCACAACGTGAACCGGGATACAGGGTGGCGAGGTCGCTCATGACCACCGCATGGGCCGGGCTTGAGGAGATATACGGCGAGACGAAACCCAGCAGTCCGCGCCGGCCATAGGGCAATACGCTGAAATCGCCAGGGTCGCGCACGATGGCTTTGGCATACACCGGCACATGGAAATGGTGGTGGCTGCATTCGATGTACGGCACCGCGTGCTCGACCGCGCCGTAGCCGTCGCGGCAACGGGTCGTGTCGATGCCCAGTTGCTGCTCGATGCGTGCGTACAGCTTCGCTTTTGGAATTTCCTCGGACGCTCGGGTTTTCCAGCCTCCGCCGAAAAAAGCCAATGAGTCGGCCGGCAATTGCACATCGGCGACGCCAGTGGCGTGCATGTGCTGCAAGGTTTGCCAGAGAAACGCGGGGAAACCAAAGATCCGTACCGGCAGGCCTTCTTCGGCAAATGACTGCAACGCGGCGACCACTCCGAAGAGATCGAACTGATGGCCGTCGGCGCTGTTGCGCAAGGCATAGGCGATGCGATTGACCGGGGCAAAACGGCACAGGAACTGATCGGTGAACGCGGTGCCAAGACTGATCCGGCCTTTCGGCTCATAGCTCAACAGCAGGTAATTGCAGGGCGTCTGCGGGGTAAACCAGCCATAGTGCCGGAAAATTCGCTCGACCATTGACTGCGCGCCGTTGAGGCTGCGTTCGTCGTAGCGCATACGGCTTTGCTGACCGCTGGTTCCTGACGATGTCAGTTCCAGCGCATTGGCTCCGGTGGGGCTGAGTAACAGCTGGTGTTTGAAGAAACTGGCGAAGATCGGCGGCAGCAGCGACCAGTCGCTCACGCGGGCGAGGTCCTGAACGTCAAGCCCGTTGGCGTTCAGCCAGTGGCGATAGCCAGGGGTGTATTCGCTGTGGAATTCGCTGATTTCCAGCATGGCAAGGTCGAACAGACCCGGCGGCATAGCGTCCGCGCAATAGGGCGCGGGCAACGCGCAAAGCGCATCGCTGTGGGGGAAGTGGTTCATCTTCCATTGTCCTTAATGGTGATACGAAGAGGAGGTTGGACTCGCGTTGCCGCGCAATGCGCGAGGCAGGATCGGCAGGCAAAGAAGGCCGCTTATGGCGATCCACAGGGCAAAAGACTGAAGGTTTGCGCCGGCGCCGAGGGTTGCGACCAGCCAGCCACCGGCGCCCATGACCGCAATCGACAACATGCCGACCATGGCCGACACCAGGCCTTTGCTGTCGTCGCTGGAAAACAGCGCGATGCGGTACAGCGCCGCGTTGCTCATGCCAAGCCCGACCGCATACAGCGCCAGCGCCGCGACCAGTACGACCAGCGAATCAGTGGTGAAGGCCATCGCCAGCACCGCGAGCAATCCCAGGCAATATGGCCAGAGCGCCAGACGAATCAAACGCGGCAGGGTGAGCAACGACAACAGCCGATCCAGCATCAGGTTGCCGACAATCACTGCCGAAAACACCGGGATCTGCCACAGACCGTATTCCACGGTCGACAGGCCCTGGCGTTCGATCAGCAATAGCGGCGCGAGGCCGATCCACGCCATCAACGGCAGGCTCATCAAACCCAGTGCGAGGCTTGCGCAGACAAACTTGCCATTGCGCAGCAGCGCGAGATAGCGCTGCAGGGTGTGCGTGAAGGCGAAGGGCACCAGCGCCAGTCGCGTGCCGTCCAGTCGCCTCGTTGCGAGAGTTTCCGGCATGCAGAAGAACAGGCCCAGCCAGGCTACCGCAGCGCTCAAGCCGAGGCCGAGAAACAGCTGGCGCCAGTTGAACCACTCCAGCAGCAGGCTGCCGATCAGTGGCGCGAGCAACGGTGACAGCAGCGCGACATTGCCGAGCAAGGCCATCAACCGCACGGCGTCAGCCTCGCAAAACACCTCCTGCAAGGCGGGGTAGCTCACGGCAATCACGAAACCGAGGCCCATGCCCTGGATCAGGCGCAGGGCATTGAAAGCTTCGATGGTTTGGGACAGGAAGGCTGCGGCACACGCCGTGCCGAACAGCAGGCAGCCGAACAACAGCATCGGGCGACGGCCGAGTCGATCCGACAACGGGCCGATCAGCCATTGCAGGCAGACCCCGCCGATCAGGTACAGATTGAATGCGTTCGGGACATGACGGGCGTCGGCGTTGAAGTCATGAACGACCGTCAACATGGCGGGCATGATCATGTCGCTGGCCATGTAGGTCAGTAGTTCGAAGAGAGTGATTGCCAGACAGAAACCCACGATCCGGGCCGGTCTGATGGAAGGATGTGTACTTGACATGTCTGTTGTAAGCGCCTGGTGAGTCTGGGAAGCCAAAGCGTACAGGCGGTGTCATTGACGGTATAAAAGCCAGGTATTTCCATATCTATCAGTACGTTGCAGGGCATTGCCAATCGGCGATGTCCTGCAACGCTATGAGCGGATTTCGGCGGGGAGAAGGTTTGAAAACCAGAGAAACAGGCGGTTTTCATCCGGTTCAGGCTTGTCGCTGAAAAACAAATTGATGCACTTGTGTCAGGTTAAACCCTAGCGGTGCCAAGGGTTCCCTGGACCTTCCTGATAATAACGGTGGTGGCCTTCGTGCCAGCCGCCGTGGGGGAATATGATGCAGCCGCTCAGGGTCAGGACGGCAAGCAGGGGAATCAGCCAGGCGATTCGACGGAACATTTGAACAATCCTCATGGTTACGCCGCCATGAAGCCAAAACTCTTCAGCGGCTGTAACATGAGACTCCGGCAATCGCCGCGCATCCCCGCAACACGGTATGTGCCTGGCATGAAGGCCGATACAAACCGGATACATTCCAACGCTTCAGGAACCTGCAATGACCCAGTCGCAACGCTTGAAATACTCGATTCTGATCGCCGTCTCGGTGCTGGCGATCATGCTTGGACTGTCCTGGCTGCAAAACGCCGGGGCGATTACGGAAAAGATGTTCCAGTACATCGCCATTGCCGTGGCGGTGATCGTGGTGATCATCAACGGCGTGATGCGCCGCAAGGTCAAGCCCTGACGGCGGTCGTTGCCGGCATCACTCGGTGGCGAGAATCGCAGCAGCCTGCGGATGCAGGCTGTAGCTCTTGTCGGCATTGATGGTGATGACGCCCTCGGCGCACAAGCGTTTCAACACTTCGCGCACGCTGAGAAATGACAGCGGAATATCAAGGTCCAGCAGTTGGCTGTGTACGCCACGTACCCCTAGCCGGCGGTTGCTCTGGGCAGCGTTCAGCAGCGCATCGAGGACCTTCAGGCGAATCAGGCTGGTGCGCAGGCCGAAACGCTTGAGCAGCAGACGAATGCGGTCGTTGCCGTGGCGCTCGATCCTTTGTCCGAAATCGCTGGCGTGGGAGGTCATGGAAACTCCTTGCGGCGCAGGGCTACCTTCCGTTGGTAGTTGCGAGTTGTACATGCGATGACTCCTTTTCAGGGTCTGATCAGGAAAGGGTTTGAACTGCTCTCTCTAAACAAGACGTTTCAGCACGACAAATCATGAACGGAAAAATGTAGAAAATTCGTCACGGTTTCGTTCTTTCCCCGTAATCATTGGTCAACATTGCTGCCGGCCAAGCTAAATTTTTTTCTCCGGATTCGTTTCCTGAACAGCCGCATTGCGTCCAGGCGCATGTGTGAATTCAGATCGGACCCGGTGCGCGCGCCTGCTTGCTGTGCCATGCCCGGGCCGTTCCTTGCCTTATCGATCAGGAGCGAGCGTGATTATTTCCAGGCAGTTAACCGGGTTGGCCCTCGCCGGTATGTTTCTCGGGCTGAGCTTTTCCGCCCATGCGCTCAGTCCCGCCACGCAGGCCAGTGCCGATATTCGTCGCACCGGTTTTGGCGTCCCGCATATTCGCGCCGAGAACGAGCGGGGCCTGGGTTTCGGCATCGGTTACGCCTATGCCCAGGACAATCTGTGCCTGCTGGCCAATGAGATCGTCACGGTCAACGGCCAGCGCTCGCGTTATTTCGGCCCGGAGCAGATGACGGTCGAGGAGCGCGAGAACCGCGTCAGCGACCTGTTCTTCACCTGGCTCAATACGCCCGAGGCGGTGCAGGCGTTCTGGCAGGGGCAATCATCCGAAGTCCGCGACCTGATGCAAGGTTACGTCGCCGGCTACAACCAGAACCTCGCCGAGCGCCGCCAGCACGGCTTGCCGCAACAGTGCCAGGGCGAATGGGTGCGCGATATCGCCACCGAAGACCTGGTGAAACTGACCCGGCGTCTGCTGGTCGAGGGCGGTGTCGGGCAATTCGCCGAAGCACTGGCCGGTGCCACGCCGCCGCAAGCCACCGCCGCGCAGATCGGCAGCGACGCGCACGCCTATCAACTGGCCGACGCGCGCCAGCAACGCTTCGCCTTGGATCGCGGCAGCAACGCCGTGGCAGTGGGCAGTGAGCGTTCGTTCAATGGCCGGGGCATGTTGCTGGCAAACCCGCATTTCCCTTGGGTCGGCGGCATGCGTTTCTATCAGATGCATCTGACTATCCCGGGCAAGCTCGACGTCATGGGCGCCGCGCTGCCGGGCTTGCCGATGATCAACATCGGTTTCAACCAGCATCTGGCCTGGACACACACGGTCGATTCGTCGAAGCATTTCACCCTCTATCGCCTGCAACTGGACCCGAAAGACCCGACCCGCTACCTGCTCGACGGCCAGTCGCTGCCCTTGAGCAAACAGACCGTGACCGTGCAAGTGAAACAGCCGGACGGTCAGGTCGTGGCGGTTTCGCGTGACCTTTATAGCTCGCAGTTCGGCCCCATCGTGCAGTGGCCGGGCAAACTCGATTGGGACCATCAGTACGCGTTCAGTCTGCGCGATGCCAACCTCGACAATGACCGCGTGCTGCAACAGTGGTATGCAATGAACCAGGCGGCCACGCTGCAGGATCTGCAAGACGCGGTACACAAGATTCAGGGCATCCCGTGGGTCAACACCCTGGCGGTGGATGACAAGGGCCAGACGCTGTACATGAACCTCTCGGTGGTGCCGAACGTCAGCGCGGCGAAACTGGCCAAATGCAGCGACCCGCGTGCCGGTTTGCGCATGATCGTACTGGACGGTTCCAACAGTGCTTGCGCCTGGGACATCGATCCGCAAGCGGCGCAGAAGGGCATTTTTGCGTCCAGCCAGTTGCCGCAATTGCTGCGCAGGGACTTCGTCCAGCACTCCAACGACTCCGCGTGGCTGGCGAACCCGGCGCAACCGCTGACCGGGTTTTCCCCGCTGATCAGTCAGGACAGCCAGCCTCTGGGCATGCGCTCGCGTTTTGCGCTGGACCGACTGGCCACATTGGGCAAGAAAGGCCCCTTGGCGGTGAAGGACCTGCAACAGATGGTGATGGAAGACAACGTCTATCTGGCCACGCAGGTGCTGCCGGACCTGCTGAAGTTCTGTACCAACGACCTGGGGGCGGACGCCAGCAAACTGCAACCGGTTTGCGCCAGTCTCAAGGCGTGGGACGGTCGCGCCAATCTTGATTCGGGCACCGGCCTGGTGCATTTCCAGAACATCATGCAAGCGCTGGAAGCGTCGCCGCAGGTCTGGCGAGTGGCGTTCGATCCGCACGCTGCGCAAACCACCCCGCGTGGCCTCGCCATCGAACAGCCGCCAGTGGCCAAAGCTGTGCGCGAGGCGATGCTTGCCTCACTGGCATTGACCACGAAAATGGGCCTCAAGGCCGACACCCGTTGGGGTGACATTCAAGTCGTGAGCAGCGGCGGTCAGCAGACGGCGATTCACGGCGGGCCGGGCACACTGGGCATCTATAACGCGATCCAGAGCGTGCCCCGTGAAGACGGCAAACTTGAGGTGGTCAGCGGTACCAGCTATCTGCAGGTGGTGACATTTGACGACAAGGGCCCGCAGGCCCAGGGTTTGCTCGCGTTTTCATTGTCCAGCGATCCGCAGTCGAAATACTCCCGCGACCAGACCGAAGCGTTCTCGAAGAAGCAATGGAGCGTGTTGCCTTTCACTGAACAGCAGATCAAGGCTGATCCGCAGTATCAAGTGCAGAGCATCCGCGAAGAAGCGGATCAAGCTGCGAAGGTCGCTACGCAGTAAACGCGTATCGCCTGAACGAAAAAGCCGCTGTCCTCCTGTGAGGGCAGCGGCTTTTTCATGCCTGCGCGAATGTCATCTCACGTCTTCGGCAGATGTTTGGGCATCGAATTGATCACCGGATTGCCTTCTGCGTTGCGGGTCAGGTAGACCGGCAACACTTTGGGCAATGAATTGACGAGGCTGCCGATCTCTTTGATGTTGTACACGCCACCCACGCGAATCGCGCCGGTGCTGGCGTCGGCAAGCATCAACGGATTGCTCAGATAACGATTGATCAGCGGCAGCGCTTCATTCAGCGCCAGATTGTCGAGTACCAGTTTGCCACTGCGCCACGCCAGCGAGTTGTCGTTGGCGTAGGTCTGACTGATCTGCGGCCTGTAATCACCATGCCGGAACTGGGCCTGCATTGAAGGGCCGAGGCGCACGCCATCACCCGGCAATGCCGCATTACTGGCGACCAGTACCGAGCCTTCGACCAGATTGACCCGAACCTGGTCTTCATACATCCAGACGTTGAAGCGCGTGCCGGTCACCCGAATCCGGCCTTCACCGGCCTTGACCACGAACGGGTGCGTCAGGTCATGGCTGACCGTGAAAAACGCTTCGCCCTTTTTCAACGTGACCCGACGTTCGTCCTTGTAGTTGCTATAGGTCAACTCGGTGTTCAGGTTCAGTTCGACCTGGCTGCCATCCTTCAACGTCACCTGGCGAACATTGTCGCTGGCCTCGAAGTGTTGATAGCTATTGGGCAGCCAACCCATGTTCCAACCCGTGTAGGCCGCCAATGGCAGGGCCAGGGCAATCACGCTGGCGGCTATGGCGTAGTGGCGCCAGGTCGATGCCGGTTTGCTCGCCGGCGGGGCAATGACAGGTTCGGGGCGTGGCAAATGTTCTGCGACATCCCAGATTTCCAGCATGGCGTCGTATTCGAAGGCGTGAAGCGGATGGGCATCGCGCCATTGCTCGAACGCCGCGCGCTCTTCGGGCGTACAGTCGACGGCGTGCAGCCGCATGCACCAATGCGCAGCGGCGTCGGTGATCGCATCGTATTCGGCTTCCGAGAGGGTGTCTTGGGTCATTGACTCATCCTGGTTTGCTGCATTCTAACCTTCCGGGCAACAGACCGAGAACATCCGTCATGGCAATTACCCATCAAATTGGAACTTATTTTCCTCGTTGACACCCAAAAACAGGACGTCTGACGAACATCATCCACAAATGGAGTGAAAAAATGATCAAAAGAACCTTCGCAGCCCTTATTGCCACCGCCGCCTTGCTCAGTGCCGGTGCGGCCATGGCCGACCGCCCGGGCGCAGGATGGGTCACCATCGAGAAGGCCATCGAGATTGTCAAAACCAAGGCCGGTTACGTCGAAGTGTATGAAATCGAAGCCGACAACGACGGCTATTGGAAAGGTGAAGGACGCAAGGCCGATGGTGCGGTCTATGAGTTCCGCATCGATGGCGCATCAGGCAATGTATTGCGTGATCAGAAAGACTGACGCCACCGTCTGAACGGATATGCGCAGGCCGATGGGCCTGCGCATTTTTTTTGCCGGTCAGTTGAGCGCGCCAGCGGGGCTGGCGACCGCGTCGAGTTGACGGCCCATCTCACAGATCAGGAAGGCAATCGAATCGGCATTGTGCAGAATCGTGTCGATGCGCGGGTGCGGATTGGTCTTGCTCAAAAACAGGTTTTTGGCGTCTTCGAGTGTCGGGCTAAGGGTTATTTTCAGAACTTCCTTGGCGATATGTTCTGTCTCGGTCAATTCATCGAGATCGATCCAGTCCTGTTCTTCATGGCTCCAACGGGCAAACAGTTCTTCCCAGGGGGTGTCGATTGACAGTGCTTCACGCTGATAGCGCATCTGATCTTTCTTCAGGTCGGCGCCATAACGTGTCACCGTGGCAATCAGATCAGCGAAGGGCCGCCGCGCTTCGAGAGAGGCAATATCCACGGCCTTGGTGGTCTGGTGGGCAAACTCATGAATCAATGTCGCCGCCTGGGCATGACCGTCGACATTGAACGGTTGGGTGAGGCCGACCTTGTACCAGTCCAGTTCCTGGTTGAAGAACCTTTCGGTGAAGTGCACGGTCTGGCGCAAATCGTTGTCCAGCACGAAGGCAATCAGCCCGGTCTCGCGATTTTTGTTTGAACCCACGACAAAACGGTCGGTGTTCATCAGGTCGTCGGCAGGGTCAACCAAGGCGTTGCAGATCGGCACCACGGCTTTCTTGATCTTGGCGAGAATGTCGGCATCGACCTGTGACACGCCGAAGAACCCTTTGAGAAACGTGTCCAGTCGCGTTCCGGGCGCAAGGTTCCTGAGCTGGGCCAGATTGTGCAGGCTGTTGAAGGCGTAGAACCGCGCCAGGTCAATGGCCTGCGTCAGCATGCGGGCTTTCTCCGGGTGTCTGGCGCGGATTTCAGTCATGCCCTGCGCCTCGATGTTCAGCCAGATCCGCGACTCGCGCTCGTTGGCGTAGCGGTTGTACATTTTTGACAAGGTCTTGCCGAAATGCACCGTATGCCGATCCGGGTCGAGTATCAGCTGCTGGTTGGCGGTGTGTTGCAGGACCGGGCCTTGCCGGTCTGTGCCCTTGATTTGCCATACGGCGCCGGGTCGCTCCACCGGGTAGATTTTGCCGGCGATGGGCGCGTAGGCGATTTTCGTCACGGGATCTTCATAGGTGCCGGTGCGCGAAACAGGCGTCAGGTCTTTCAGCGAGATCGACGGCGCCTCGAACGTTTGCAGGGCCGTGCGGGAACTCGCCGTCGGCTGGATCTGCTTCCAGTCTTGTGTCGCAGGTGTTATCGCCTGGGGCTCCTGGGCAATTCCGGCTTGCTCGGTCACCAGCGTCGAGCCCAGCGACACCCGCCCGACGCTGACCATCTCCGCGACGCCGGCGATGAAGGTTTCCAGGGCGCGCGTCCATTGGTGTTCCTGCAAGGCTTCGGCGGAGGACTGGAAATCCTTGAACGCGTTCCAGAGAAACTGCACGCAGGCGAGTTTGCCCGGCAGAAGCCCGCGAACCAGCTGGATGCCGGAACTGAAGAGGTTTTTCGCCACCTCCCAATCCGCCTGCAGCGACGCCGACAAGTGATGGCCGAGCAAGCGCGGCAGCAGTGCCAGATTGTCCTTGAACAGTTGCATCAAGGCGTTGCCTTCGATCGGGTTCGATGCGAGGGTGATCTCGCTCGTTTGCCCGACAGTGCTGTTGAACAGCGCCCTGAAGATCGATTGTTCGGCCTCCGGCAGGCGCCGCAGCAACAAATCCTGCAGGGCCCCGGGCACGTTGAATGCGGCGATGACGGCGGCCTCGTGCTCGAATTCGCTGAATGCCTGCTCACCGTGATAAGGCGCATACAGCACCTGCGGCCCGGGCGTGCCGGACGCCGGGCCAATCAGGTACATGCCCAAGGCTTTGATGGCCGTCGCGCCTGTGGTTTTGATCAGTTCCAGCGGGCGAATGATCGCATTGGCGCCGTTGAGCAACTTGCGTGCGGTGCCATCCGGCACATCGAGCACTTGGGTGATCAGATCGAATGCTGTCGCGCCCAGACGGTGCTGCAGCTTGAGCTGATGAGCATGTTGCAGCAGTTGCCAGGGCAACTGACGCACGTAGCGCTGCTCACGCTGTTGCGCATCGGCGTCTTTGGCTGAGAGTGCAGTGGTGATTTTGTCGGCAAACGTCGAGGCGACATCCAGTGACAGCAACAGGCTTCTGATCGCTTTCCGGTCGAGTCCTGCCGGCAGGGCCTGGGTCGAACCGGAAGTGACGTTGAAGTCGGAATGCTGGGCGGTGTGCGCCAGATTCAAGGCAAAGTCAGTCAGGCTTACAGGCGGGCCGGCCAGAGCGAGTGCCGGCGTGATGGTGATCTGATCCGGGTCAAGGTCTTGCGATTGGAAACGACTGTGCAACCGGGTCTGCAAGGTTTGCCGGAGGTAGTCGCGCAAGGTCGGCAGGGCGTGCAGATAGTCCTGCTCGTCCTCGACGTTGTTACGCCATTGCTCCAGCAGTTCGAGGTGCAACTGCTGGTCATCGGGCGTAGCCATGCCAAGCCATGCGGGCAGTGATTGTTGCCTGGCAAGGGCTCTGGCCAAGGCGCTGGCGCGGTGCAGGTTGGTGTCGATCACTTCGCGGCTCAGGGCTTTGAGTGCGCGATTGATGGCGGCCTTTTCCACGTTGAGGTCGCGCACCTGTTGGCAGCGCTCAAGAAACCGGTTGATGGCTGAATGCGTGCGGTTCTGGAGCAGGTTCTCATTGATCAGGTCAAAGCTTCCCAGCGTGTAGCTGGCGTGAAAGTCAGTGCTCAGCGCAGGCAGATTTTCAAGCAGCATCAATCGTCGTTGCGGGTCGCGCAGCCGCTGATTCAAGCGCTGCCGGGCGATATCGACCGAGGCAAATACTTCCAGCCCCAACGCGGGCGTCCATAGCACCGCACGCCCCGAATGCCGGGTATCGAGGCCACCGCGCTCGGTCAGCAACAGGCAGCTGGCCAAGGGCAGGGCTTCGGCCTGATCGCTGACCTGTACACTGATTGAATAGGCGTCCGGCCGGAAACCGTTGAGGCCTTTGCGCCGTGCGCGATCAGGCAAGTCGGGGTTGAAAGCCGTGTCGACGATGGCTTGCTCATCCTGCCGCAGCGTGCCGGCGAGCACGCGCAGACAGGCTTCACCGGTCACCCCGACAAACAGCGCATGCATCAGTCTGGGCTGCATTTTTTCCAGATGAGTGCGTTGCTGGTCGAGCGCCGCGAGTGGCTGGTTGGCGAACTCGGTGCTGATCAGATCCAGTACGCTGGCGAACTTCTTGATTTGCGCCGTCGCGGTATCTGCCAGTACCCGCGACGGCAGGCTGCCATTGAGCGCCGGACGGGTGCTCCAGCGTTCACGGGTGTCGAGGGTCAGCAGCCGCTCATGGATCATTGAGCGGATATCGAGGGCCTTGTCGAACAGGGCAGGCAGATCCACCGCACCGTCGCTGAAACGGAACACTTGCAACGCATATTCAATATTCTGCCGCTGTTTGGTTTCGATGCCGGCAAACAGCACCGCGAACACGTCGCCGGCGATACTTTCTCCGGAAACATGCGGTTTATCGAAGCCGAGAAACAGCCGGCGCTCTTCAAGACTCAACAGGCCATACAGCTCCTCTTCATGGCCGACCGCCTTGAATTTGCTCAGCAGGGTGTCTTTCAGATCCTTGTAATCCTTGAGCACCTGCAGCCCATGGGACGGGGTGTACAGGCAGGCGTCGGCGTGGCTGATCATCAGCGAGCCGGCCAGTTCGACATAGTTGGCCTGGTACTCCCACAACCGCACGGTTTCCAGCGCGGCATAACGACGAGGCTTGCCGTGCGGCTCGATTCTCGCGAGCAGGTCGGTAGATTTTTGTGCATCGAGAATTCCGCTCTCGCGCTTGAGCATGATGTCGACCAGGGCTCGCTGGCGGATGGCTTGAATGAAGAATTCGCGGCGTGAATTGTGATCGGCGCTGGCGTTGTTCCAGAAGTGGTCCATCTGCTTGTAGACCCGTACCGGCAGACTGACTGCGGCGGTCTTGACGGCGGCCTCCCAATGTTGCTGGTCGTCGCTGCGGGCGGCGCGCTGCGGGTTGGAAAACGTGCGAGTCTGATCGACCGGCCAGCCGCCGTGACGGTAGTACAGCAGCAAGGCTTCACCGAGTGTCAGGGTGTGAAGCCAAGGGCCCGGCCCGGGAGTGTCCGCAGATTCCGCGCTGGCGTGAAAACTGACCCGGGTCTGGGTCTGATTCAGCCCCGGCATGTTCGGCGCGAGCAGTTCGGTGAAAATGTTTTCCAGCAGCGAGTCGAGTGCCGGCAAATGCAACAGCTCATTGAGCAGGGCCTGGGCGTTAAGGTTCTGAGCCTGCTCCAAACCGGCACGCTGATCATCGAATAGGTCGCCTTCGATGAACTGATAGGTGACGCTGATCCCGCGCTTCTCCACCAGGTGCTTGCGTTGTGCGAGGGCCATGAAGGCCAGTAGCCGGTCATCTTCGTCGGCACGGTTGAGATGCTGTTCGAGGTGGTCGCTCAGTGCTTTCAAAGAGTCGAATTTCTTCAGGCCCTCAAAGGGTGTGTAGAGCATGACCGCGCGCTCTTCAGGTGTCGCGCTGAGGATGAAACTGCCTGCCAGGGTCAGTGTCGTTGACGCTTCGGTGTGGAGTAATACACGGTGGGCGAGCATGGGCGGCGTTTGTTCGCTGCGCAGTGTGTGGGTCGCCAATTGCACGTGCTGCAACCACTGGAAATCCCGGTCGGACAAGGCGTGAGCAGTGCCGAGTTCGCCCCATAGCACGGGCAAGTCGAGGAAACTGGAGAACAACAGGGGAGCAATAGCAGTGGGCATCTTGGCCTCTCGATCAGGGCGCAGTCGGCTGCGCAGGGGATTGAGACGCCAGACTAAAAGTCAGTTGCATGTTGAAGGTGGTACATAGTTACCGCACATTGGCCGCTCGGATAGGCATGTGTTGCCTGATGCATTCATTTGAACGGTTGACAGTATCCGCGCCGCGCGTGATTAATCGCTGGGCAAGTCGTTTGTACGCTGTTGTTCCCTCCAATCATCAGTCTGGAGCTTCAGATGTCTGCGCCACACGATCATGTGTCTTCTGCTGTGCCACCTGCGCTGTCGCTTGAAGCGCTGACGCAGTTGCTGGAAAGGGTATTCCTGCGCCACGGGACATCGGCGCTGGTTGCCCAAACGCTGGCCGCCAACTGCGCCGCTGCCGAGCGCGACGGCGCTCACAGTCACGGGGTTTTTCGCATTCCCGGTTACGTTTCGACACTCAACAGCGGTTGGGTCAACGGTCAGGCCGTGCCACAGGTCGAGGACGTGGCGCCAGGTTTCGTGCGGGTCGACGCCGGCAACGGTTTCGCCCAGCCAGCGCTCGCGGCGGCGCGGCCACTGTTGGTGGAGAAGGCCCGCCATGCCGGGATCGCCGTGCTGGCGATACGTAATTCGCATCATTTTGCAGCGTTGTGGCCGGATGTCGAACCCTTTGCCGACGAGGGGCTGGTGGCCCTCAGCGTGGTCAATAGCATGACGTGCGTGGTACCCCACGGCGCCGACCGGCCATTGTTCGGCACCAATCCCATTGCTTTCGCCGCTCCACGGGCCGATGGCGCGCCGATTGTGTTCGACCTCGCCACCAGCGCCATCGCCCACGGTGACGTGCAGATTGCCGCGCGCAAGGGCGAGCGGCTGCCGCCGGGCATCGGCGTCGACAGCCTCGGCCAGCCGACCTGCGACCCGAAAGCCATTCTTGAGGGCGGCGCGTTGCTGCCGTTCGGCGGGCACAAGGGCTCGGCGCTGTCGATGATGGTGGAATTACTGGCGGCCGCGCTGACCGGGGGCAACTTTTCCTTCGAGTTCGATTGGTCCAACCATCCGGGCGCGAAGACGCCGTGGACCGGTCAGCTGTTGATTGTCATTGATCCGGGCAAAGCCGCTGGCCAGAGTTTCGCCGAGCGCAGCCAGGAACTGGTGCGGCAGATGCACGGTGTCGGCCTCAAGCGCCTGCCGGGCGATCGCCGGCAGGGTCAGCGCGCCCGCTCGTTGGCCGAAGGCATTGCGCTCGATCCGCAAACCCTGACCAGTCTTCGCGAGCTGGCCGGCGAATGAGTTTCTGACGGACATGAAAAAGGCGAGCCCGAGGGCTCGCCTTCTTTGTTCGTGGTGCCTTAGCGGCGACCCAGCAGCAACCCGACCACCAGACCGAAGCCCGCCGAAATTGCCACGGTTTGCCATGGATGACCGCCAATGTAGCTTTCGGTGGCATCGACGGCAGGTTTGGTGCGGTCGCGCACGCTGGAAACCGAGTCCAGTGCCTGCTGCAGCTTCAGGGCGATTTGCCCGCGCAGGGTTTCCGCTTCTTCACCGACCAGAGAGGCGCTGCTCTTGAGCAGTTTGTCCGACTCTTCGATCAGAGCCTGAAGTTCGCTGAAGGCCTGATCCTTGATTTGCTCTTCGGCTGCTTGAACGGTGGATTTACGGGCCATTGGGTGACTCCTTGCAGGTGAATGGACAGTGATCAATGGAGTGTGACGGTTACCAAAAAGTTGCACTGATTTTAGGTCCTGAGGAAAAACCTGCGCCGGAGATTTCCGTCGAGCGTGTAAGATGGCGTCATTTTACACAGCAGGAAAATTACCCATGAGTTTCAATCTGGCCGACAAACCCCTCGCAGAGCGCGCGGCGCTGGAAGACGAGAAATCCCGTCTGTTCGAACTCTGGCAGAACAATCTGGGCAAAGCCAAAGGCGAGGCCGCGCGGTTGTTCGGCGAGCGCGCCAAGCGCAAGGGCAAATGGGCCGAATGGGTACGCGCGGAGCTGGATGGCATGTCGCCGCCGGAATTCGCCAACATGGTGCGCAGTGAAGTCAATCGACTGATGGCCGCCAACAAGTAACGCCATCAGGCAAACGTGGCGGCAATTGCCTCGCGCACCTTCAGCACCACCGGATCGACCTGCGTGCTGGTGCGCCAACCCAGTTCGACGGGATAACGCGGCAAGGCGAGCGGGCAGGGCAGCAGGGTCAGGCCAGTCAGGGCGGCGATGCGCTCGGCGGCATGCGCCGGAATCGTCGCCACCGCCTGACTGCCTTTGAGCAGATAGGGCAGCGCCGCAAAATGTGTGGTCGAGGCGCAGACCCGGCGGCTCAGGCCCAGCGCCGCCAGCCCCTCATCGGTGATGCCGATAAAACCGCCGGACGACACCAGCAGGTGATCACGGGCGACGAACTCTTCCAGACTGATGTGCTGCTGGCCGGGCGCCACGCTCGCCGGGTCGACCAGACACGCGTAACCCCCTTCACCCAGCACCTGACGGCTGAGCAGCCGCTCGGCAAAACCGCCGGCGGTGATCGCCAGATCGATGCTGCGCTCCATCAAGTCGCGCGCGACGATCTGGCTGTGGGTCTGGCGGAAAATCAGGCGCAATTTCGGCGCACGCCGGGCAATTTCCTCGATCAGGCGTCGACCGTAGGCAATCTCGAAATCATCCGAGAGGCCGACCGTCACCGAGCGGCCCTCATATTGATTAGCGGCCGGATCAACCATTGCCAGACTTTGCCGGCATTTGTTCAAAGCATCGCTCACCACCGGTTTCAATTGGTTGGCCTTGAGCGTCGGCGCCAGACCACGCCCGGTGCGCACGAAGAGTTGATCACCATAGACCTCGCGCAGTCGGCGCAATGCCGCACTGACCGCTGATTGCGTAACCCCCAGCCGCAGCGCCGCGCGGCTGGCGCTGGACTCTTCGTGCAGGGCTTCGAAGACTTTGAGCAGATTGAGGTCAACCGTCGCGATATTCATTTGGTTCATATCATTCAGCAGTGAATGGGGCTGTATTCATGATCGCGTGGCGCCGGACAATCAGCAACCTCTGAACCTGATGGAGTGACCGCGATGCCCAAGTCAATTGTTGCCGCCCTGCAGATTGGCGCCTTGCCCGGTGGCAAGGGTGAAACCCTGGAACAGATTCTGAGCTGGGAAAGCGCCATCGTCGAATCCGGCGCGGCATTGGTGGTGATGCCGGAAGCGCTGCTGGGCGGGTATCCGAAAGGTGAGGGGTTTGGCACCCAACTCGGCTATCGATTGCCGCAAGGACGCGAGGCGTATGCGCGGTATTTTGCCAACGCGATTGACGTGCCAGGCGCTGAAACCGAGGCGCTGGCAGCCATGTCCGCGCGCACCGGGGCCAATTTGGTGATCGGCGTGATCGAGCGTGGCGGCAGCACGCTGTATTGCACGGCGTTGTATTTCGATCCACAGGCCGGGCTGATCGGCAAACACCGCAAATTGATGCCCACCGGCACTGAGCGATTGATCTGGGGCAAAGGCGACGGCTCGACGCTGCCGGTGTTCGACACCCAGGTCGGCAAGCTCGGCGCGGTGGTGTGCTGGGAAAACATGATGCCGCTGCTGCGCACGGCGATGTACGCCAAAGGCATTGAAGTCTGGTGCGCGCCGACAGTGGACGAGCGCGAGATGTGGCAGGTCAGCATGCGCCATATCGCTCACGAAGGGCGCTGCTTTGTGGTCAGTGCCTGCCAGGTGCAGGCGTCACCTGAGGAACTTGGCGTACAGATAGCCAACTGGCCGGCGGACCGCCCGTTGATTGCCGGCGGCAGCGTGATCGTCGGGCCGATGGGAGAGGTACTGGCGGGGCCGTTGCGCGGCGAAGCCGGATTATTGACCGCTGAAATCGACACCGCCGAATTGGTGCAGGCGCGCTATGACTACGATGTGGTAGGTCACTACGCGCGGCCGGATGTCTTTGAGTTGAGTGTGGATGAACGCGCCAAACCCGGAGTGCGCTTCAACACATAACCCCCGAACGACGCAAAATCTGTGGGAGCTGGCTTGCCAGCGATGAGGCCGTGTCAGTCGACTTTGAGGGTGCTGACACTCCGCCATCGCGGGCAAGCCCGCTCCCACAGGGTTTTAGGGGAATGCTCGCTGCACCGCTTCGGCGTCAGCCAATTGCAATGGCTAGCGCATTTCTACCAGGTCGCGGCACTGGCTTTCGGCAGGCTGAGCTTGCCGCTGTCGACAAACCGCAGAGTGCCGAACAAGCCGCCGGCGAGTTTGCCGCGCAGCACGTAAGGCAGATTGTCGAGGGTTTGCGTCTGGCTCAGGCCGAGGGTCTGGCGCAGCACCGAGAACGCGGAAATGCTGACCGGCACGCTGACGATGGTTTCGGAAAAGCGCGCAATCGAGCCGCTCTGATCGCTGACGCCGGACGCCAGTGAATGACCATTGACCTCCAGATCGAGGGCAATGCCGTTGTAATCGATAGCGGTGTCGTTGGGGTTCTGTACGCGGATCTTGATTGCAAAACGCACTTCCAGATCCTGGCTCGGCAACGGTTCGAGACCGACGACGTTGATGTTCACCGGATCACGGTTGGGAAACAGCGCGCAGGCACTGAGGGACAGCAGCAACAGCGACAGAATGACGGCGTGGAGGCGGCGCATAAACAGACTCTCGACAAAAAAGGGCTGAACCGTCACCGGCCAGCCCTTTTGTGTGGAGCGCAGCGTTTAACGGTTCAACTGTGCGACAGCCCCGGGCTGGGCAGGTTCACCCTTGGCCGGCATGTCGGGGTTTTCCATGACCTGAAGAATAGAGGCTTCCGGGTCGAAATCGTCTTCTTCCAGCTCGATGAATTCTTCTGGCAGGAAGATGTTCAGCACGATAGCGCACAACGCACCGACGGTGATCGGCGATTCGAAGATGTTGCGCAGCGCTTGCGGCAGTTCGCGCAGCACTTCCGGCACCGCCGCGATGCCCAGGCCCATGCCGAGGGAAATCGCCACGATCAGCATGTTGCGCCGATGCAGGCCGGCTTCGGCGAGTATCTTGATCCCGGCTACGGCAACGGTGCCGAACATCACCAGTTCGGCGCCGCCGAGTACCGGTTTCGGCATCAGTTGCAGCACCGCGCCGATCATCGGGAACAACCCCAGCAACACCAGCAGACCGGCAATGAAGAACGCCACGTAGCGACTGGCAACGCCGGTCAGCTGGATCACGCCGTTGTTCTGCGCGAAGGTCACCATCGGCATGCTGTTGAACACCGCGGCCATGGCCGAGTTGAGACCGTCGGCCAGCAGACCGGATTTGATCCGGCGGATGTACAGCGGGCCTTTGACCGGTTGCCGGGAGATCATCGAGTTGGCGGTCAGGTCGCCCGCCGCTTCCAGCGGCGAGACAAGGAAGATCACCGCCACCGGCACGAACGCCACCCAATCGAAATTGAAGCCGTACTTGAACGGCACCGGCACGCTGACCAGCGGCACTTCAGGCATCGAAGCGAAATCCACGCTGCCCATCAGCCAGGCGACGACGTAGCCGAGGGTCAGTCCGATGACGATGGCGCCCAGGCGCAGGAACGGCACGTCGACGCGGTTCAGCACCACGATGGTGCCGATGACCAGCGCAGCGAGGAAAACATGGCTGGCCGCGCCGAGATCGGGGGCGCCGAAACCGCCGGCGATGTCGGTCATTGCCACTTTGATCAGCGACAGGCCCATCAGCGTAATGATGGTGCCGGTGACCACCGGGGTGATCAGCATGCGCAGTTTGCCGATGAACTGGCTCAGCACCACTTCGATGAACGCGGCGAAAAAGCACACGCCGAAGATCGTCGAGAGAATTTCGTCGGTACCGCCACCGCGCGCCTTGACCATGAACCCGGCGCTGAGAATCACGCTGATAAAGGAAAAACTGGTGCCTTGCAGGCACAGCAAACCCGAACCGACCGGGCCAAAACGCTTGGCCTGCACGAAGGTGCCGAGGCCGGAGACGAACAACGCCATGCTGATCAGGTACGGAATTTCGCTGTGCAGACCGAGGGCACCGCCCATGATCAGGGTCGGCGTGATGATGCCGACGAAGCTGGCCAACACGTGTTGCAGCGCGGCAAATACGGTGGCGGTGAGGTGCGGACGGTCGTTGAGGCCGTAAAGCAGATCGTTGTTGCGCGGGACTTTTTCAGAGGCGGTCATGGTGGTTTGCGTGCCGCAAGGCGGGGCCGGGTCAGAAAATGGAGGCGCAGGATGCCGGAAGAGGACGGCGAGGGCAACGAGCAATAATTGCCTGAAAGGTCAGGTTTTACGGGTCGCTATCAGCAAACTGCGCTGGAGAAGCAATCGAGTGAAAAGAGGCCGCGATCTTTCAGGATCAAAGGCTCGCAGCCTGCGGCAGCGACAGGGAGATGTATCAGGAGAAGGCTGCGAGCAGGTCTTCTTCAAAGGCTTTTTGCGCATCCCCCGGCACCTGCGCGCGGTACCGCGCCAGATGAAACGCCACCTCAAAACTCAGTTCGCCTTGGCGTACCGCGCGCAGCAAACCTTTTTCCTGCCAGCCCCGCGCATAGTGATCGGGCAGATAACCGACATGCTTGCCCGACAGAATAAAGGCGAGGGTGCCTTCGACTTGCTCCGATCGCGCCGAACAGACCTTGCCCTGAAACGGTTCGTCGCTGCGCAGAAAACGATAGGGATGATCGACCCGGTCGCAGGCGGCCAGCGCTGCATCGTCGGGCGTCGGATCGCTGAACAACGGATGGCCCGGCGCGCAATACAAATGCTGGGTTTCACTGAACAACTGACGGTAGTCGAATGCGCTCTGCACCTGGGAGAAATAGCCGATGGCCAGATCCAGTCGCTGTTGCAGCAGCAAGCGTTCCATCTCCCCAGGCATGGCGCTGATCAGTTCGATGCGCACCGACTCGTCACGCTCGCGAAAGCGCCGGATCGCCTCGGCGACCCGTTGCAGCACCGATTGATCCACCGCTTCGGAAATTCCCAGGCGCACCTCACCGATCAAGCGCCCGGCGACGCCGTTGGATTGATGGCGAAAGGTTTCAATCGATTCAAACAGCGAGCGCACGGCGATCAGCAGTTGCTCACCCTTGGGGGTGACACTGAATCCGCCTTTGCCACGACTGCATAAACGGTAGCCGAGACGGGTTTCAAGCTTGGCCATCTGTTGGCTGATGCTCGACTGGCTGAGGCCCAGATCACCTTGCGCGGCGCTGAAACCGCCGGACTCGACGACACGCACAAACATACGCAACAGCTGCAAATCGACGTCGTGAAGCTGGCCGAGCATCACATTACTCCGCAATAAAGTCAGGTTAACAAACTTGATATTTTGCCAATGTATCCGAGCGCGCATCCTGCTACCACTTCCTCCGCTCAGGTGTTCGTCATGGCTCCCGTATTCAAGCTGTGTTTCCCCGCGCTGTTGCTGTCTGTGATCATCAACGCTCAGGCCGAGGACAAAACCCTCAATCTTTACAGCTGGGCTGATTACGTACCGCCGGCAACCCTGCAGCGTTTCGAAAAGGAAACCGGCATTCACGTGCGCTACGACACCTTCGATACGTCCGAGGTGCTGGAAACCAAATTGCTTACCGGCGGCAGCGGTTATGACGTGGTGGTGCCGTCTTCCAGCGTGCTGGCCCTTGGATTGGCCGCCGGCGCGCTGAAAGAAATCCTCCACGACGGCCTCAAGGGTTACGCCAACCTTGATCCCGACCTGCTGGAAAAACTCGCCGCTGTCGATCCCGGCAACCGCTACGGCGTGCCGTACACCTGGGGCACGTTGGGGCTGGGGATGAATGTCGAAGCGATCAAACAACGTCTGCCGGATGTGCCGCTGAACAGTCTTGATCTGCTGTTCAAACCTGAATATGCCAGCCAGCTCAAGGATTGCGGAATCGCGATTCTCGATTCGCCGCAGGAAGTCATCGGTCTGGCCCTGCACTATCTGGGAAAAGATCCCTACAGCACCGACAGGCATGATCTGGCGGCCGCGCAAGCGCTGTTGCAGAAACTCCAGCCGTCAGCGCTGTACGTCGCCACCGGGCGGCAGATCAATGACCTCGCCAGTGGCAATGTGTGCCTCGCCCTGACCTATAACGGCGACGCAAGCATGGCCGCCGATCAGGCGCGCAAGGCCAACAAGGCGTTCGAGGTCGCTTACCGCATTCCCCGGGAAGGCACGCTGATCTGGCAGGACAACCTGGCGATCCCCAAAGACGCGCCGCACCCGGAAGCGGCGCGGGCGTTCATTGAATTCATGCTGCGGCCTGACTCGGTCGCCGAACTGACCAACACGCTGTATTTCGCCACCGCCAATCAGGCAGCAACGCCGCTGGTGGATGAAGCGGTGCGCAGCGATCCCGACATCTACCCGCCTGCCGACGTGCGCGAACGGCTCTACGCCGACCGCAGCATGAGCCTCAAGGACATGCGCCAGCGCACGCGCCTGTGGACCACTTTCCGTAGTCACCAATAGCCCTCGACAAACAAGAAGGAGCACACCGATGGACGTGCCAATGCAAAATGACCAGGCCCTGACCCGTGACAGCCTTTATGGCACGGCTGCCGAAAGCACCTACGCCGGCATCACCAGTTTCATGCGCCGCCGTTACAGCCGTGACCTGCGCGGCGTCGACGTGGCGGTCAGCGGCGTGCCGTTCGACACCGCCACCAGCAACCGCCCCGGCGCACGGTTCGGGCCACGCGGGATTCGCGCCGCGTCCACCGGGATTGCCTGGGAGCGGCACTGGCCTTGGGCGTTCGACCCGTTCGATCATCTGGCGGTGATCGATTATGGCGATTGCGCCTTCGATTACGGCGCGCCGCACTCGATCCCGCAAAGCATCGAAGCCCACGCCGAGCACATCCTCAATGCCGGCAGCGCCATGCTCACCTTCGGCGGCGATCACTTCATCAGTTACCCGCTGCTCAAGGCCCATGCGCGCAAACACGGCACGCTGTCGCTGATCCACTTCGACGCACACAGCGACACCTGGCCGGACGAAGAGGGCAAGCGCGTCGATCACGGCACCATGTTCTGGCACGCGGCCAGGGAAGGGTTGGTCGACCCGGCGCGCTCGGTGCAGATCGGCTTGCGCACCACCAATGACGACCCGATGGGCTTCCAGATCCTCGATGCACGGCAAGTGCATCGGCGTGGCTGCGAAGCGATTGTCGAAGCGATCCGCGCGCGGGTCGGCGATAACCCGGTGTACCTGACGTTCGACATCGACTGCCTCGATCCGGCCTTCGCCCCTGGCACGGGAACCCCGGTGTGCGGCGGCCTGAGCACGGTGCAGGCGCTGGAAATACTCGGCGGCCTGCGCGGGATCAATCTGGTGGGAATGGATGTCGTCGAAGTCGCCCCGGCCTACGATCATGCCGACGTCACCTCACTGGCCGCCGCCACCCTGGCCATGGAAATGCTCTGTCTGTACGCCGCCCGGCACAAAGTCGACCTCTGAACACCAACGCATGACGCCTGTGGGAGCGGGCTGCGTTTATCTCCCTGTGAGCATCGTGGCATACTGCCGCGCATGACGTTCGACTCCCCTTTAAGTGCCTGGCAACACGCCGTTCAACACAAGGGTTTCATCCAGGATGAAGCCCAGGAACACGCGGTCTGGGCGCTGCACAAATGCCACCAAGCCCTGCACGCCGGTGTCCGTTCGGTCACCGGCGTCTACCTGTGGGGCCCGGTCGGGCGCGGCAAGACCTGGCTGATGGATCAGTTCTATCAATGCCTGCGTGTGCCGGCACGGCGTCAGCATTTCCATCACTTCATGGGCTGGGTGCATCAGCGCTCGTTCCAGTTGACCGGGATCGCCGATCCGTTGCGGGCGCTGGCCAAGGAGTTGGCTGCCGAAGTGCGGGTGCTGTGTTTCGATGAACTGTTCGTCAATGACATTGGCGACGCGATCATTCTTGGCCGGTTGTTTCAGGTGATGTTCGACGAAGGTGTGGTGGTGGTCTGCACCTCGAACCTGCCCCCGGACGATCTGTACGCCGACGGCTTCAATCGTGACCGCTTCACCCCGGCCATTGCAGCCATCAAGGCGCATATGCAAGTTGTCCCGGTCAATGGCGCCGAGGACCATCGCTTGCACCCGGGGGCCATCGAGCAACGGTATTTTGTGGCCACGCCGGATTCGGCCAGCGCACTCGACGCGGTGTTTCAGGCACTGACACAAGGGCAGGCCGCCAGCCGCGAACCCGTGCCGGTCGGCCATCGGATTCTGAGCGTGGTGCAGGCCAGTGAATCGGTGTTGTGGTGCCGCTACGCTGATCTGTGCGAACAACCCTTTGCCGCCATGGACTTCATCGCGCTGTGCGATGGATACCGCGCTATCCTGATGAGCGAGGTGCCCAATCTCAGCGCTCGGAAACGCGAAGGGCGCATTGCCAGGGGCACCGAAGATGGCGCTGAACGGGTGATCGCCGGGGATCGCGAACTGCCACAGTTGTCAGTGCATGACGACGGCGTGCGCCGCTTCATTGCGCTGGTCGACGAGTGCTACGACCGCAAAGTGCCGCTGTACATCGAGGCGCAAGCCCCCATGCACGCGCTGTACACCGAGGGTTATCTGGAATTTCCCTTCCGCCGGACCCTCAGCCGTTTGCAGGAGATGCAGTTGCAGCGCTTTGCCGACGCTTGAGTGAAGAGGGCGCCACCATGAGTCAACCGCTATCCCATCACTTGCTGACCATGGCCTACCAGAATGCCTGGGCCAATCACCGTTTGGCAAAGGCCTGGTCGCAACTCTGCGATGCCGAGCTGGCCGCGCCTCGGGTGAGTTTCTTTCCGGGCATTCGCCTGACCCTCAATCACATCCTGATCTGCGACTGGTTCTACGTCGACGCACTGGAACGAGAACTGCGCGGCGTCGAGCCGCACCCGGACTGCTACGTCTTTTTCAATCAGGATGAGCCGTTCACCGAAGCTGCCCCGTTGCGTGAAGAACAGGCGCACGTCGACCGGCGTCTGATCGCCTATTGCGAGCAACTGCGCGACGCGGACCTGCTCCGTCTCGTCACCATTGCCCGAGATACACCGCAGCACGACAGCCGTTTGCGCATGCTCTCGCACCTGTTCGAACACCAGATCCATCACCGTGGCCAGGTGCACGCGATGCTCAGCGCAACGTCGATAAAGCCGCCACAACTGGACGAGTTTTTCTGTGCCGGTGAAAGCCACCTGCGTGCGCAAGACTTCGCCGAGCTGGGCTGGACTGAAGAGTTGATTTGGGGACATTGAAAAAGCAAAGGATCTTTTGCTGTTGCGGGTTGCCCGGCGGATCACGACCGCGCTAAGGTCGAGCAGCCTATCAGCGCGCACGTTGCGCGCCGAGGCTTGTGTTTGATCGGGGATGGAAATGGATTCCGCAGAAATTCTGGTACTTCAGGCCAGCTACACCAATCCAGTGCACGCCGAGGCCATCGGCATCGTGCTCAATCTTTACGCCGAGGACCCTATGGGTGGCGGTCATTCGCTGGACCCCGATTTGCTTCGGCGTTTGCCGGAAGAATTGGCCCGTCGACCGCACGCGTTCAGCGTGCTTGCCTTCGTCGGTGGCGAACCGGCAGGGCTGGTGAATTGTTTCGAGGGGTTTTCCACGTTTGCCTGCAAACCCTTGGTCAACGTGCACGACGTAGCGGTAGCCGGTAAATTCCGTGGCCTCGGCCTCAGCCAGAAAATGCTGCGCAAGGTCGAGGACATCGCCCGCCAGCGCGGCTGCTGCAAGATCACCCTCGAAGTGCTCGAAGGCAACGCGGTGGCGCAGAACGCCTACAGCAAGTTTGGCTTTGCGCCAGGCATGTTCGACCCCGATCACGGGCGGATGCTGTTCTGGATCAAGGAACTGCAGGCATAAAAAAAGGCGCCCGAAGTGGGCGCCCAACTGTCTTCTCCCAGGCCGGAGCGGAGCCATGGGAGGTCCATCGGTTGCTCTTTGAATTCAGTGGCGATACGACTCGATCACCTGCGCGGTCTGATCGGCGGGAACGCGAATTTCTTTCGCGTTGGCGTCGCTCTGCTGCTCGCTCTGGGCGTGGTGAACCGGGAAGTTGTCGTAGTAGTAACGCATGCGCTCAGCGCCGCCCTCGGCAAAAACGCTGGCAGAACCCAGGGCGAATAGCCCGGCAAGAATTGCGGTAGTGATTTTCATGGTGCCTCCTACTGATAAGTGGGAGCCGTTCGTCCATGAAGCAGATCTCGCAAGAGAGTCTGTTTGTCGCGAATTAACCCGGGGTTAACGCCCGTTCAGTGCAGGTTTTGCAACATGTTTCCGAAAAAAGACAGGGGCCGTTTCCGGCCCCTGTCGTCTTACTGCTGCACCACTTCGACGTTCGTTGCCGCCGGTTTTTTCGGCTTCATCAGACTGAAGTCAATCAACGGTCGCTGCTGGCGTTCGTAAGGATTGCCGATCATCAGCGGACGTGGCTTGAAGCTGGCACTGACCAGGCTGCGGCTGCGATCCAGTTCATCAGCGCTCAACCCGGCCAGATCCGCCCAGGTGTGGATGAACTGGGAGCTGCTGTACGGCCGGCTCAGATCCCCGGCGAAATTCCAGTCATGGTTCTCCTTCCACTTCGGCGAGGCCCAGGCCATGAACGGGATGGTGTACATCGGCGCGGTCGGTTTGTTTTCGTTGCGGCCGAGGGTCTTGTGACCGACCGAGTCGAATACGTCTTCACCGTGGTCGGACAGGTACAGCAAAAAGCCGTTCGGGTCGGATTTGGCGTAATCCTTGATCAGGCTCGACACCACGAAGTCGTTGTACAGCACGGCCTTGTCGTAGCTGTTGTACGTCGGCACCTGGTCGTCACGCACACCGACCGGCACACCATTGCGATCCTGAAACTTGTCGAAGCTCGGCGGATAACGGTACTGATAGCTCATGTGCGTACCGAGCAGATGCACGACGATCAGCTTGCGTTGCGCCGGGTCGGTCAGCGCCTTGTTGAACGGCTCGATGACGTCGCCGTCGTACTGGGCGGCATTCTGGTTGCGGTTGTTGTTCAGGTACACCTGCTCGTCGGCCTGCTCGGAGAAGGTCGTGAGCATGGTGTTGCGCTTGGTCATGGTCTGCTGGTTGGTGATCCAGAAGGTCTTGTAGCCGGCCTGTTTCATCATGCTCACCAGCGACGGCGTCGACAGGAACAGGTCCGGGTTTTCCTCATCGGCGAAGGTCAGCACCTGCTGCAACGCTTCGATGGTGTAAGGACGCGGGGTGATGACGTTGTCGAATACCGCCAGTTGATCCTTGAGCTTGTCCAGCTCCGGCGTGGTCTTGCGCGGATAACCGTAGAGACTCATGCGCTGACGGTTGGTCGATTCACCGATGACCAGCACCAGGGTCGACGGCTGATTGGCCGAGGCGTCCTGAAGGTTTTGCAGCGGCGCGATCTTGCTCGCGCTGTGCAGCATGCCCTGCATGTCGGCCAGGGTGTCGAGGTAGCGATGATAGGCCACGGCCATCTGCCATGGCACGGCTGGCTCGATGCGGGTTTCGAATTTCTCGAAACCGCCGGCGAAGCTGCCGGTGCGCAGGGTTTGCTTGATCAGCGGATAGCCGACCACAGCAACCACGATTGCCATTGCCGCCACCAAGGCCCGACCGCGCGGCAGGTACACCGGGCGCAGGCGGGTCCAGAGGAAATAGGCGAACAGCGTGTGCGCGAGGAACGCCGGAACCATCCACCAGGCGAAGTACTGGGTCATGTACTCACCGGCTTCGGACACGTTCGATTCGAACATGATGAAAATCACGCTCTGGGAGAATTCCTGTTGATAGATGAAGAAATAACCCAGGCTGGCCATGGAACAGGCCCACAGCACGATACCGATCACGGCGGCGAGCATTTTGGTGCGCTTGGGGAACAGCAGCATCGGCGCCAGCCAGATGGCGCTCATCACGAACGCCTGACGGAAGCCGGTGAAACCGGATGTGCCGGTCAGTTGAATCAGCAGTTGGGTGATACCCGAAAAGTACCAGAAGAAGACGAACAGCCAGAGGAAACCGGCCCAGTCAAAACCCGTCGCAGTCGTTTTGCTGCGTTTAAACAATGCCATTCAGCACTCCAGCTCAGTCGTGAAAACCACCGCCGGAACGCATCCATGAAACCGACGAACGGAGGCCGAACGCGCACGCCCGGCCAGAATGCGCGGGAGTATCACCAAGGGAATGTGAAAACTTTGTCAGTTGCGTATTACACGCAATGATCAATCATGTCGGGAGCGATACACATCGCTCCCGGAGGACGCGGGCAGGTCAGGCGTGCGGATGGCGCTGAACCACCGGAAGAGGCTTGGGCTGGGCACCCTGAGTCAATGCGCGCAATTGCGCCAGCTCCTGCTTGAGTTGGTCGCGCTCGTCTTTCAACTTGCTCAGTTCATCGCGACGGATTGTCACGTACAGGGTTTGTGGCGGCATTGCTGTGTGTACTGTGCCCATTGCTCACCTCGCAAATGGCGTGCATCAACTGTAAATCGCCCCCGGATCTGAGGTGCTGACTTACTATCGGCGCCAATTTTGATTTCTTTTGCCCGTGATTGGAACTTTTTTATTTTTCATGGTCGGTGTGTCTTCGCCACGTTTCGGGGCGTTATCAGTCAGGATCGGGCACAATGCCCGGAAACTTCATCGCAACGCTCTGGACTAACCCTCCATTAGTCGCGTTGGGCTATAACCAATGACACACTTTTATTTGCAGTAAGGAGCATCAGCACATGCAACTCGGGATTATTGGACTGGGCCGCATGGGCGGCAATATTGCGCGACGTCTGATGCTCAACGGTCACACCACCGTTGTTTACGACCGCAATACCGCTTTCATCGATAACCTGGTCGCCGAGGGCTCCACCGGCGTAGCCGACCTGCCGGCACTGGTCGCAGGCTTGGCCAAACCGCGCGCGGTCTGGGTCATGCTGCCGGCCGGTGCGCCGACCGAAGACACCATCAACAGCTTGAGCGATCTGCTCGAAGCCGGCGATACCATCATCGACGGCGGCAACACCAACTATAAGGATGACATCCGCCGGGCCAAAGCCCTGGCCGAGAAAGGCCTGCACTACATCGACGTCGGCACCTCCGGCGGCGTCTGGGGCCTGGAGCGCGGCTATTGCATGATGATCGGCGGTGACGCCGAAACCGTGCAGCGCCTCGACCCGCTGTTCGCCGCACTGGCACCCGGCCTGGGCGACATCCCGCGCACCAAGGACCGCAAGTCCGCTGATCACCGCGCCGAACACGGCTACATCCACGCCGGTCCCGCCGGTGCCGGTCACTTCGTGAAGATGATTCACAACGGCATCGAGTACGGCATGATGGCCGCGTTCGCCGAAGGCTTCGACATCCTCAAGACCAAGTCCAGCGAGCGTCTGCCGGAAGATCAGCGTTTCGATCTGAACGTCGCCGACATCGCTGAAGTCTGGCGTCGTGGCAGTGTGGTTTCCTCGTGGTTGCTCGACCTGACCGCCGACGCGCTGGCCAGCGATCCGAAACTGGACGGCTTCTCTGGTTCCGTCGCCGACAGCGGCGAAGGTCAATGGACCATCGAAGCGGCCATGGAACAGGCGGTGCCGGTGCCGGTGCTGTCGAACTCGCTGTTCTCGCGCTACCGCTCGCGCGGTCAGGGCTCCTTTGGCGACAAGATTCTTTCGGCCCAGCGCTTCGGCTTCGGCGGCCACGTGGAGACACCGAAGAAATGACCCATACGATCCGCAGGAAATCCAAGGCAGAACCCGCACCACCGACCACGCTGTTTTTGTTCGGTGCCCACGGCGACCTGGTCAAGCGCTTGCTGATGCCGGCGCTGTACAACCTCAGTCGCGACGGCTTGCTTGACGAGAACCTGCGGATCGTTGGCGTTGACCACAACGCCATTACCGATGAGGCCTTCGCGCAGAAACTCGAAGACTTCATCCGTACCGAAGTGGCGGCGAAGGTTGGCAAGGGTGATCAGATGCTTGATCCGGCCTTGTGGGCCAAGCTCGCCAAAGGTATCAGCTACGTCCAGGGCGACTTTCTGGACGACAGCACCTATTCAGCACTGGCGGCGAAAATCGCCGACAGCGGCACCGGCAATGCGGTGTTCTACCTGGCCACCGCGCCGCGTTTCTTCAGTGAAGTGGTGCGCCGCCTCGGCAGCGCCGGTTTGCTCGAAGAAACCCCGCAAGCTTTCCGAAGGGTGGTGATCGAGAAGCCGTTTGGCTCCGACCTGCAAACCGCCGAAGCATTGAACGCCTGTTTGCTCAAAGTGATGTCCGAGAAGCAGATCTATCGGATCGACCACTATCTGGGCAAGGAAACCGTGCAGAACATTCTGGTCAGCCGGTTCTCCAACAGCCTGTTCGAAGCCTTCTGGAATAATCACTACATCGACCACGTGCAGATCACCGCCGCCGAAACCGTCGGCGTCGAAACCCGTGGCAGTTTTTACGAACACACCGGCGCATTGCGCGACATGGTGCCCAATCACCTGTTTCAGTTGCTGGCGATGGTGGCGATGGAACCACCCGCGGCGTTCGGCGCCGACGCGGTGCGCGGCGAGAAGGCCAAGGTCGTCGGGGCGATTCGCCCCTGGACCACTGAAGAGGCGCGGGCCAACTCGGTTCGCGGCCAGTACAGCGCCGGTGAAGTCGGTGGCAAGGCGTTGAACGGCTATCGCCAGGAAGCCAACGTCGCACCCGACAGCAACACCGAAACCTACGTCGCCCTGAAAGTCATGATCGACAACTGGCGTTGGGTCGGTGTGCCGTTCTACCTGCGGACCGGCAAACGCATGAGCGTGCGTGACACCGAAATTGTCATCTGCTTCAAACCGGCGCCGTATGCGCAGTTCCGTGACACCGAAGTCGACGAGTTGCAGCCGACTTACCTGCGTATCCAGATCCAGCCGAACGAAGGCATGTGGTTCGACCTGTTGGCCAAGCGCCCGGGGCCGGCGTTGAACATGGCCAACATCGAACTGGGCTTTGCCTATAAGGATTTCTTCGAGATGCAGCCGTCGACGGGGTACGAAACCCTGATCTACGACTGCCTGACGGGCGATCAGACGCTGTTCCAGCGCGCCGACAACATCGAGAACGGATGGCGCGCGGTGCAACCGTTCCTCGATGCCTGGCAGCAAGATGCCAGTGTGCAGAGCTACGCCGCTGGTGAGGATGGCCCGCAGGCTGCCGAAGAACTGCTGACTCGCGATGGCCGCGTCTGGCATGGCCTGGGATGAGTGACTTGCCGCAACAACCTGTCCGTTTTCTGCTCAGTGATATGGACGGCACACTGTTGCTGCCCGATCACAGCCTGAGCCAGCGCACCATTGAAGCGGTGCGTTCGCTGCGTGAAGCCGGCGTGTTGTTCAGTCTCGCGACGGGCCGGCCGCCGAAAGCCATGTTGCAGCAGATCGAAGCGTTGGGCGTCGATCTGCCAACCGCAGCGTTTAATGGCGGTACTATCGTCAATCCTGACGGCAGTCTGCTGGTGGCGCATTATCTACCGGCAACTACCGCGCTGATTGCGCTGGCCATGTTCGCCGACCAGCCGGATGTCGAAATCTGGGTATTCAGTGGCGGCGATTGGTTGCTCAAGGACCCACACGGGCCGATGGTGCCGCGCGAACAGCATGGCCTCGGCTATCCGCCGGTGGTGGTTGAGAGTTTCGAACCGTATCTGGAGCGCATCGACAAGATTGTCGCGACCAGTCACAACACTGAGCTGTTGATCGAACTGGAGGCGCGCCTTCTGGCTAAGGTCGAAGGCATGGCGCAGGTGTCGCGCTCGCAACCGGTTTACCTGGATGTGACGGCGCTGGAAGCCAACAAAGGCGCCGCGCTGGCGACTCTGGCGGCACACCTCGGCGTACCGCTGGAGCAGACTGCCGCGATTGGAGACGGCGGCAACGACCCGGCGATGTTTCATTGCGCCGGCTTGTCGATTGCCATGGGGCAAGCGGAGGAGGCGGTGAAGCGTCAGGCCGACGTGATCACCGCGCCGAACACTGAAGACGGCGTGGCCCAGGCAATCGAAAAATACATCCTCCCTCACTGAAAGCACGCAGAACCAAATGTGGGAGCGAGCCTGCTCGCGAAAGTGGTGTGTCATTCAACGAATCCGTTGTCTGACACTCCCTCTTCGCAAGCAGACTCGCTCCCACAGGTTTATTCAGTGCTTGTCAGAGCCAGTAGCTCACCGCATACCAGCCCAGCAGGCCCATCACGAAAGTGTACGGCAGCGCCATCCACACCATCCGTCCGTAAGACAGTCGCACCAATGGCGCAATCGCCGACGTCAGCAAAAACAGGAACGCGGCCTGTCCATTCGGGGTCGCCACGCTGGGCAGGTTGGTCCCGGTGTTGATCGCAATCGCCAGGGTTTCGAAATGCTCGCGGCTCATATTGCCGGCGAGGAACGCCTGTTTCACTTCGGTGATGTAGATCGTGGCGACAAACACGTTGTCGCTGATCGCCGACAGCAGACCATTGGCGATAAACAACATGCCCGGTTGCTGCTCGAACGGCAGCGCCAGTACCCACTGAATCAGCGGCGCGAACAGTTGTTGATCGTGAATCATTGCCACCACCGCGAAGAACACCACCAGCAGCGCGGTAAACGGCATCGCCTCCTTGAATGCGCTGCCCAGCCGATGCTCGTCAGTGATCCCGGTAAACGCGGTGATCAACACAATCACCATCAGGCCGATCAAACCGACTTCCGCGACATGGAAGGCCAGACAGCCAATCAGGATCAGCGCTGCCGCGCTTTGCACCAGCAACGCCGCGCGCTGGCGTACCGTGCGTTCGGCATTGTCTTCGGCGGCATAGTTGGCGAGTATGGCGCGGACATTATCTGGCAGCAGCGTGCCGTAGCCGAACCAGCGCAGTTTCTCCAGCAACACGCAGGTCACCAGACCTGCCACCAGTACCGGCAACGACACGGGGGCGACTTTCTGGAAGAACTCGCCGAAGTGCCAGCCCATTTCGTGGCCGATCAGCAGGTTTTGCGGCTCGCCCACCAGCGTGCAGACGCCGCCCAGCGCTGTGCCGACCGCGCCGTGCATCAACAGGCTGCGCAGGAAGGCGCGGAACTGCTCCAGATCGTCGTGATGCAGCGTCGCCAGGTGGCGGTCATCGCCGAACTCGCTGTCCTTGCGCGGATCGTTGCCGGAGGCGACGCGGTGATAGACCGAATAGAATCCCACCGCCGCGCTGATGATCACCGCGGTCACCGTCAGCGCATCGAGAAAGGCCGAGAGAAACGCCGACAGAAAACAGAACATCAGGGACAGCACCGCTTTCGAACGCACGCCCAGCAGCAGGCGCGAGAACAGGTACAGCAGCAAATCCTTCATGAAGTAGATGCCGGCGACCATGAACATCAGCAGCAGAATTACCGGAAAGTTGTGCACCAGTTCATCGTATAGCGCTTGCGGCGTGGTCATCTTCAGCAGCAAGGCTTCGATCAGCAACAGGCCGCCGGGCATCAGCGGATAGCACTTGAGCGCCATGGCCAGGGTGAAAATGAATTCGAGCACCAGCAGCCAGCTGGTAGCAACCGGGCCAAGGGTGAAAAACACCAAGGCATTGAGGATCAGGAAACCGACGATTGTCGCCTTGTACCAGCGTGGCGAGTGCCCGAGAAAATTTTGCGCGAACGCTTGGGCCATTGAACCGGACATCGGCTGCTCCTTATATTAAGAAGCGCGCAAGTTGCCGCATGTGTCGTCGAAGATCAAGTGTGGGAAGTTTCTCTTTAGTCAGTCAGATAGCGAGCCACGACCGCGCGGTAATTACCGTCCAGAGAATAGCCGCCGACCACCACCGCACTGTCAGGTGGCAGGGCGATGCAGGTGGCCATGTCGAGGCTGCGACCCAGACGTGTGCGCAACCAGCCTTCACCCTGGCCGAACCTGCTGTCGAGTTCGCCGTCCGCCCGGTAGCGCGCGACAATGAAGTCGGCTTCGACACCGCCGATGGTGGAACCCACCGCAATCAGTTCGCCCTTTGCTGTGCGCCGTGCAGCGTTCCACTGACAGCCGCTGTGGCCGATATCGAGCAGGGACGGGTAGCCAGCGTTGCAGTGCAGGTCGGGGCGACCATTGTGGTGCAGAGTCAGGGCCAGGCAACGGATCGGGTCGCGGCTGCTGCCGAAACAGTGCAAGCGCTCGTCGGTTTCGATGACCTGACTGATCAGAACACTGTGGCCTTGGGCTTTGAACGCCATGAAGCCGTCGATGGCGAAGCTTTCATCGAGCCGGCCATCGGCCAGATAACGAGCGAGCAATCCTTCCTGCGGGAAGTTGATGGAGCCGCCGACCAAAATGCGTCCGTCCTTTTGCAGGGTCAGGCTGCTCAGCCACGTATTGAGCAACAGATGCCGAACCATCACAAAACCGCGACCATTGAACGTGTTGTCCAGGCGGCCATCGGGCTTGAGGCGTATCAGCATGCCGGCGTGGTCGGCAAGCTCGAAGTGGTGATTGGCGATCAGCAGAATGTGGCCGTCGTCCTGCACCGCGATGTCGCAGGCTTCGGCACCGGGCACACCGGGTGGCAGCCAGGAATCCCGCGTGCCCATGGAAAGGTCGCCGGGCAAGCGCACGACCTGAAAGCCGTCGTCGCCAAACGAAGGATCGGCGCGACCGTGTTCGTCGAAGAGCGCGAGGGCGGGAAGGGTGCGATGAGTGTTCTCGTAATGCAGACCCGCCAACAGGATTCGTCCGTCAGGCAGCTCCAGTACTTTGCCGGCCATGCCTTCGTGACCCGAGGCGAATTGGCCAATGACACTGCCTTGAAGGCCAAAGCTCAAATCGGCAGAACCGTCTTCGAGCAGGCGCGCCAGGCCAAAACAGCTGCCATTGGCGGTCGTGACTTTGGCGGCGACGAGGAGTCGACCCTGGCGATCAACGGCCACGCCTTGGGTCATGCTGGCGAAGCTGCCGGCGAAATACACTTGGGCGACGCCGGAACTGGCGAAACGTGTATCGAGCCGGCGGGCCTGGTCTATTCGCTCCGGCAGGGCGAAAGCATTGTGGATTGACATGCACGCATCTCCTTGCGAGTCCACCGTGACCCAAATAGGCCGGTAACTGCATGAGCGGAACATTCAATCCCTGTATTGAGCGAAGTACAACTGGCAGAACTAACAGGTGGAGGGTCGTACTGTGCCAGAACAATGTCTTTTTGAACCAATCGCAAGCCTGCCAAGCACTTGATAAGTCAAGCACGCCGGAAAGTTGTACAAAAGTACGAAAGGAAGAAAATTAAATACAACTAGTCACAAGAGGGCGGATAACCCGATTGTTATCCGCAAGTCCCTTGGTTATTAGTGCGGCATCGACCAGGATTGCAGTTCGTAACCGTGCTGGCTCAGTTCGGCGCGCGCTTGCTGCAGCAGTTGTTCAAGCTGTGCCGGATCGCTGTAGGCGCTGTTTGGAATCTGTTGGCGACCGATATGGTTGTTGGTGCGGTCAATGACGGTCAGGCTCACTTCGCCATTGCCGTCTTGTGGAGCCCAGGCCACACACTGGAAAGGTTTGAACGCGTGGTTGGCAATCAAAAGAGCTTCGTTGATACGGAGCGGGGCGGTCATGGGGTCTTCTCTCTGTAGTGCCCAATCAAATGATCTGCCGTCGGTTGGGCTTACCGTTCGGCTGGTTACTTGTACTGATGCACGCAACCGGGGAGTGGGTCACACCCGAAACAAAGAAATTTCAACTTTCTTTCATCGCAAGGGTTTTTGCACCGCATTTGAAAGGTCGCTGAAAGGTTGGCGAGAGAAAAGAGTCGATAGCTAACTAACAACCGAGCTTCTTATAACTTGTTTGCTGATACACCTATAAGCAATCGGTACAAGGCGCCGTCAAATTCTTGCTAGTGTTACAGTCGGGTCTGCCAAATGACTGTTTTTACAATCATTTCTAATAATTTGGCGCCAAGGAACAGTCATGAGCGAAGCGCCTGCGTTACGACGATTATTGGTGGTCGATCCGTGCGACGACTGTCACCGCTTATTACCCGGTTTGCGCGCCATCGGATGGGATGTCGACAGTTGTACCTTGGAAAATGCCGCTGATCGAAGTTGTGACGTCGGCTTGCTGCGCCTGCAACCTTTCCACCTGGAACGCCCCGAAGCGGTCAAGGAACTGATCAGTCGCAGCGGCACCGAGTGGATCGCTGTGTTGAATCAGGAAGTCCTGCGTCTGCAAAACGTCGGCGACTTCGTTTGCGAATGGTTTTTCGATTTTCATACATTGCCGTTCGACGTATCGCGGGTGCAGGTCACTCTCGGTCGCGCGTTCGGCATGGCGCGCCTGCGCGGGCAGGGCACGATTCACGTCGACCAGCCGGAACACGAATTGCTCGGCGACAGCAAACCGATTCGTGAACTGCGCAAACTGCTGAGCAAACTGGCGCCCACCGAATCGCCCGTGCTGATCCGAGGTGAAAGCGGCACCGGTAAAGAGCTGGTGGCCCGCACGCTGCATCGCCAGTCCCAGCGCCACAGCAAACCGTTCGTGGCGATCAATTGCGGGGCGATTCCCGAACACTTGATTCAGTCCGAGCTGTTCGGTCATGAAAAAGGCGCTTTCACCGGCGCGCATCAGCGCAAGGTCGGACGCATCGAGGCGGCCAACGGCGGAACCCTGTTTCTCGACGAAATAGGCGATCTGCCGCTGGAACTGCAAGCCAACCTGCTGCGCTTTCTTCAGGAAAAACACATTGAGCGGGTCGGTGGCAGTCAGCCAATCCCGGTTGATGTGCGCGTCTTGGCGGCGACCCACGTTGATCTTGAAGCAGCCATCGAGAAGAAGCGCTTTCGCGAAGACTTGTATTACCGCCTCAACGTTCTGCAAGTGGTGACAGCGCCCTTGCGTGAGCGTCACGGTGATCTGTCGATGCTCGCCAACCACTTTTCCCATTTCTACAGCCACGAAACCGGTCGGCGTCCACGCAGTTTCAGCGAAGACGCGCTGATTGCGATGGGCAAACATGACTGGCCGGGCAACGTCCGTGAGCTGGCCAACCGGGTTCGCCGCGGCTTGGTGTTGGCCGAAGGCCGGCAGATTGAGGCCCGTGATCTGGGGCTGATCAGCCAGCACTCGATTGCCACGCCGATGGGCACGCTGGAAGACTACAAGACTCGCGCCGAACGCCAGGCGCTGTGCGACGTGTTGAACCGGCACAGCGATAACCTGAGCATCGCGGCGAAGGTGCTCGGGGTGTCGCGTCCAACGTTTTATCGCCTGTTGCACAAACATCAGATTCGCTGAAAGCAAAAGATCGCAGCCTTCGTCAGCGCCTGCAGATATCAAATCCAGGCGCGGGCGAAGGCTGCGATCCTTTTCTCTGCTTTAGAAGTAGTACGGGAATTTCAGGCTGAAGGAAAAGTCCGGGGCATCATCCGTCATGCCGATGGACAGGTTGGGCACGATGGTCAGGTTGTCGCTGGCTGCAATGGTCATACCGACGTTGAAGTAACCGGCGTTGGCGTCGCTCGACACTACCGATTCCCAGTCGCCGCCATCCTGTTTGATTTTGCTGCGGCGTTGCACCAGGTCGGACACCGAGAACGACATGCTCATCTTCTCGTTCAGCGCGAAAGCGATACCCGCGCCGATCTGGAAGCTGTCGCCTATGCGCACCTTGCCCGGGGTTTTCTGGTTGACGGTCGAGCTGATGTCGTCGAATGACTCCTCCAGGTTGTGGGTGTAGGAAAGGCTGCCGAACAGGACGGCCGGGTCGAATGTCTTGACCAGCGAGATGCCGGGCGTGATCGACCAGACGCCGTTGCCGGTAGGCAGGGTGTCAGGTACGAACAGGTTGGTGTTGGCATCGGTCTGACGCAGCTTGATCCCGAACGGGTCCTTGCCGGTTGGCGCCTTGACCCGCAGGGTGACGACCGCGTCCGGCGTGTTGACCGACTCGTCGAGGAACTTGTAGGCGATACCGAAGTTGACGTCGCCAATGGTTGGATCTTTGGTGACGGTTTCTTCCGTGGTTACACCTGCCGCGCCCTGGTTGCCGCCGCCCGACTGATAAGTCGATTCGCGATACACCACCGGTACGTTCAGGTCGAACTGCCAGCGATTATCGAAGTTGTAGCGGCCGGTGAGATCAAACGTCCATGTGTCAGCCTTGATCCGGTCAAGGTTGATGTTGCCGAGAAAGATCGAGTCCAGTGCCAGGAAGCCGTTGAGGATCAACTGACGCGTGTCATAACGCGAATAAGTCACGCCGGTTTCGACGCTGAACTTGCCCCCGCCAAAGAAGCCGCTGGCTTCGTCGTAGAGGTTGGACACACTCTGAGCCGGTTGGGTGTCGTCAGCCAGCGATTGACCATACGACGCGCCACTGCCCCCGGCGGCGCCCCCGGACGCTGCTGCGGCCCCGGTGCCGGTGGCAACGCGATTGCCTTTCATGTCCGATGGAGACTTCGCCAGTCGTTTTGGCGCAGGGGCGGCAGGCTGTTCTTCTACTTGGCGAACCCGCTGCTCGAGTACCGCCAGGGCTTTTTGTTGTACTTCGTATCGTTGCTTCAGTTCCAGAAGTTCCTGTTTCAGGGCCTCTACATCCGCGTCAGGTGCCGCTTGCAGCATCGCGGCCGGGAGTAGAGTACTCAAACACACTGCGGCACGCAGTGATACTGATCGATACATGAATAAGCCGTCCCTTTAAGCCCAATGATCGAGACTCAGCGTAGTTCAATATCCGATATTGCGTAGTGCCCTGAGTTGAGTCAGGTTGCAGTCCAGTGCGCCGGCACTCATGCCGTTATTGTTCAGTACGACGTTGAGTTGAGTCATGTTGTTGACCACGTTGGCATTGCCGAGCAAACGGGTGTTCTGCAGCAAGCCGCCCTGGGCAACTTGTTGCAGGGCAGTGCCCTGATTACCGGATGCCTGAATGGCCATTTGTACGCCACCACCGCTGGCCGAAACCGCCACGCTACCCGCAGCATTGCTGCCACCGATGGTTTGCCCGGCCATCAGTGCCTGCCCTTGAGCAGGCATCAGCGCCGGTGCCTGTCTGGCTTCGGAAACATTGATCGCGACGTTGTTATAGGCGGTATTGCTGTCGCCGGCAGCGCGCACGCTTTGTGTCACGCCCTGGCTGCTGTTGAGTCCGGCACCGCCGGTAATCGTGCCGGTGCCCGTTGGCACGACGCTGCCGTTGCTACCACTGCTACTGCTAGCGCCATTGGCGATTGCATTGGCATTGGCGAGGGCATTGCCATGCTCCTTGATCGTCTGAACATAGAATTCAGGTTTTAGCGTTGCTGCCTGAAGTTGCATCGAGGTCGCTGCCCCGATCAGATCGCCATTGGCGTTGCGCCAGGTGCTGCTCATGACAATGCCGAAGCTGATAATGCGCCCCGGCATCACATAGCGACCACGCAGCTCGGCGAGCTCCTGGTCTTTTATTTCTATGGGTTTGAATCCTGCATTGGCATAGCCTGACGCACTCGCTGCCAGGCAGGCGGCGGCCAGCCAGTATGAGGTTTTCATCTGCTGCTCCCGGGACATCCAGTCCCACTCTTTATAATCGGCGATTAAAAGAAGTCGCTCTGTATGAACCCGAAATCCATCAATTCAGCATCTTTGACCGGGTTGAAGCCGTCCAGCTTGTTCTTGGCTGTCAATGGCACAGGGGGGCTGCGCAAGGCGTTTGCCTTGTCGTACCCAGGGCCAACGATGGCAAAAACAATACCGTTCCAACCTTTGACAAAGTCATCGTGGGTGTAGCGCTTGTGTCCGAGGACAGGATCTCCGATGTAAACCCAATCCTTGTCAGACCGCTGCAGCACGACGAAATGCTTGTAGCCGCGAATCTCCATCAGAACCACCACCGGAATGGTCACCGCTTCGAGTTTTTCGCGCGGAATCCGGTAACCCCTGGCACGCATACCGATGCTTTCTACGTAGCGCTTCATGTCGAGCATGGAGAAACCCTGAGTACGAACAAGGTCCTGGTCAGCGTTGACCAGCATGCCTTTGATGATGTGCTCCTCATCGACGTCGAGCCAATAAGCCTGGCGTAACACCGTGGCCAGCGCGGCAGCACCGCAACTGAAGTCGGTTTTCTGTTCGACGATGTCGGCAAACTTGCGCTCACGCAGGCTTTGCACGTCTTTGTAGACCAGCACGCCACCGGGCAGGGCAGCGACTGGCATCTGGGCAGCCTGAGTCAGGCCGGACAGACAAAGCACAGTGAGAAGGGCTGTTGTTCGCATGATCGAATACGCCTTGTGGAACCGAGGAAAAGCCCCGTTTCCGGGGCTTTCGTTTCGATCGCGATTACATGCAGGCTTTGCAACCTGCGGCGATGGACAGCGAGTTGCTTTGTTGGTTACCCACACCAGCCGAGACGTTGGCTCCACCGTTGCCGGAGAAGTTGTTCATCGAGCCAGTCATGTTGGCGTTGTTGATGGTTGGGTTTTTCCAGCCATCTTTGGTCAACACTTGTTTAGTGGTCACGCCAGCCAGACCGAAGACACCCACGGCTTCGAATTTGGCTTTCTGGTCATCGTCGCGGCCGCCACCACGGTTGCCATAACCGCCACCGCCGTGGTGGTCATCTTCTTCGATGGTTGCGGTGCCTTTGGCAGCGAATGCGCCAGCGGCTGCGAAGGTGCCAGTAAGGGTGTCTTTTTTGTAGGTCTGCACGCCTTTGTTTTCTACGACCAGGCCAGTCGAAGACTGGTTGGCGGCAGCAGCGGCAGTGGCTACACGGCCACCCGACACAGCAATTGCCAGGTTGTTTTTCTGTTGGTTGAAGTTGCCGGAAGTCACGTTGATGCCGATGTTCCCGGAACCGTTGTTACCTGCGTTATCCAACGTAGCGTTGTTGCGGGTCGACGAGTTCTTCACATAGTTGTTTGAGTTCGTCTGAGTAGCGCTAGAGGCAGCAACAGCATTGCCGAAGATGAAGCTTTCGTCGGCGGTGGCCAGTGCGGCGGCGTTGTCTTGTTGGTTACCGTCACCGGCTGCAACGTTGGCGCCCATGTTGCCGTTGGATTGGTTCAGCGAGTCCTGCGCCTTGGCATTGTTTTCAGTGCCTTGGTTGTTCACCACGTTGCCGCTGCTGTCCTGTGCATCCAGAACGGCTGCGCCGGCACCGGCGGTGATTTGCAGAAGCTGTTCCAGGGTTGGGCCTTTTGGCTGGTTGTGGCCATTGCCGTGCCCGTTACCATGATCGTTATCACGACCGCCTGCCTGTGCTGCGATTGCCATCACTGCTGCAAGTGCGAAAACCAGTGGTTTGAGAGCCATTGTAGGTTTCATGGTGTTTCTCCGACGTGCTTATTAGTTGGTTAAGTGTTGGTACTTTCTAATTGCACTGCTTTTGTTGTTTGGGTCAGTCAGCGACCCGGATGCTCAGGGTGTTAGCCATTCGGTTCCCCACCCCGGCACTCTGGTTCACCTGGATTACCCCGCGGCTGCCGGTGAAGGCCTGATCACTTGTCGTGACCTGGCGACTGCCGGGTGAGGTACCAGTTGCTCCTGAGCTTGGTAAAAGCGCCACGTTCTGTTGCGAAAGGGCGCTATCGTCAACGCTCTGCGGGGCAGCACTGATGCTGACGCGCGTCACGTTGGCCATCTGGTTATTGGCGCCGGCACCCTGGTTCACGCCCAGAATCCCGTTGCCATTACTGAAAGAGTTGCCACCGATGTTGGCGCTGGCGTTCATCGAGCGATCCGCAGGCGTATCGATTCTCTGGATGACGCTGGTGGTAGCGTGGGACTCGGTGCCGATGGCAATGGCCTTGGTATTGGCCTGTTGCATCTGGTCACCGGCAGCCTGGTTGACGTTGAAGTTGCCGCGGTACTGCGCACCGGAATCCCGAATGTTTGCGCTGTTGATCGAGGCAGGGTCGGCAGCCATGGCGCTGGAGCAACCGAGCAGGGCGAGCAGAAGAAGCGTGCGATTCATCTTATTGGCCTCCAGCCATGCGGGTCAGAGGGGCAAGGCCGGTGCTCATGGCACGATTGACTGTGTTTGAGATCGAGCCGCCCGAGCCACCGCCATGGCCGGCACTCATGCCTGGCATGCCGTTGGGGGTGGTCAAAGTGTTCATGCCGGGCAGGTTCGAATTGGGCGTGCTGATGTTGCCGCGAATCGAAGAACCGCTGGCTACACTGGCAAAGTCGCCGTCATTGAGTTCGGTGCTGCTCAGGGTTTGATTGACGCGCGCCGACGGGTTGGCGTTAACGGTGGTCGGGTAGGGGTCTTTGCCGCCATTGCGACCGATAGGGATTGGCTGAACATCGCGATTGAGGACGATCACCCCGTTGCCTTCTGCCTGCACGTTGAAGCTGATCAAAGCGCTGGCGGCTGATCCGATCAGCAGGAGGCAGGTCATGCTTTTATTGAGATTCCCCACGGCAGCAATTCCTTCTTCAGTGGGCTGGCCCTAGTCAGCGTTGTGAAGGAGAGAGCGAAAGCTGTGCCGCTTTTTGATTTTTGATTATTTTCAACAGGTTAGGGGGAAACCACTTCGGGCCGGATACATAGGCTGTTTCATCGTTGAAACACGTCGTCGCCTGTTCACCTGTTTATTGGCTGAACAACGCTCTGGAACAAGGGTTTGCGGGGGAGTGTTTCATTGGCGTAACAAGTACGATGACGATCGGATGAATCCCGCTGAAACAGCCACTTTGCACCCGCACAGGTGTTTCAGGAACGGACACATTGTCCCCGAAACAGGGGAATCGCTGGGGATATACGCCCGAAAACAGGGGTCACTGCGCCAAGAGTGACTCGACCGCTGCAAAGGCCTGAGCCTGTCGTTCGGCCCAGTCGCCGCGAATGATCTGAAAGGTCTGTTGATGTTGTACCAGCCAGTCTCGGGTGGCATGGAAGAACGCCAAGCGCTGCTTCAGATCGGGCTGGCAGCGCTGCCCGTCGTCTGTCCAGTCGATCTGTTCCGGGGACAATAAAAGCTGCAGATCGTAATGGCGCGCCAGCAACTCGGTTTCCAGCCAGTCCGGACAATCGCCGAACAAGGTCTGGCTCCACAACATGTTACTCAGCAGGTGGGTGTCGAGAATCAGCAGCGGCGCTTGCTGTGCCCGTGCCTTGTCTTCCCACTGCAATTGGCCATGGGCGATCTCGGGGATATCCGCCAGGCACGTGTCGCGCGGGTTTTGTTCCATGAACCAACGTACATATTCGTCGACACGCACACCGCCGAAGCGTTGTTGAATGCCCGCCGCCAGCCAGCTCTTGCCGGTGGACTCGGGCCCGGTCAGCACGACCACCTTCATCGCTGCAACGCCGGATCGGCGCGCCACTCGCGCCAGCCCTGGACGGCCAGCAGGGTGAACAGGCCGTACAATGCTGCGGTGAGGTAAAGCCCTTTATAGATGAACAGGCCAACGAATATCACATCGAGCACGAACCACAACGCCCAGCATTGCAGACGTTTTTGCGCCATCCACAGTTGCGCCACCAGGCTGAAACCGGTCAATGCAGCATCCAGCCAAGGTTGCGCGGCGTCAGTCCAGTGCGCCATCGCCGCACCGAGCAGCAGGCTACCGACCGCGCCGACGCTCAGGCCAAGCAGCATCGAACGCTTGTCGAGCCGCGTCACCTCACGCCCGTCATGCATCGTCCCGGCCCGTGTCCATTGCCACCAGCCGTAGACTTGCAGCGCGGCATAGATCACCTGCAGCAACATGTCCGAATACAGCTTCACCTCAAAGAAGATCCAGCTGTACAGCAGCACCATGACCAGGCCGATCGGCCAGCACCACGGGTTCTGTTTGACTGTCAGCCACACGGCTATCACGCCGAGAGCGGCAGCAAACAGTTCAAGCCCGGACATGTGGGTTCCTTGGGGGAAATTGAGGAGGGGGCGGATTGTACTGCATTGGGCCAGGTACTGATGATCGCTGTAGATCAAAAGACCCTAACCCCCCCGAAACGTCGGACCGCCCCCTCTTGGGGGTGATGTGTGGGCATACCAGCGTTACACGGGTCAGACGCGGAACTGGCGCAAGAGTCCATTCAGTTGTTCGCTCAACTGGCCCAGCTTCAGGCTCGCCGCACTCGACTGCTCCGCCGCGATGGCCGTGCTGTGCGACAGACCTGCCGCTTGCGTAACGTTCTGATTGATGTCCTCGACCACATGCGCTTGTTGCAGCGTGGCGCTGGCAATCGAGGCATTCAGGCCATTGAGATTGCGCAAGGCCTGACCGATGGCGCTCAGGCTAGCGCCAGCCAACCCGGCCTGTTCGATGGTCAGTTGCGAGGCCTTGCTGCTGTCGCCGATGACTTTCACGGCAGCCTCGGAATGATTCTGCAGGCGCTCGATCATCGACTGGATCTCCGCCGTCGACTTCTGCGTGCGCTGCGCCAACAAGCGCACTTCATCCGCCACCACGGCAAACCCGCGACCTTGCTCACCGGCCCGCGCCGCTTCGATGGCAGCATTGAGGGCGAGCAGGTTGGTCTGTTCGGCAATCGAGCGAATCACTTCCAGTACGCTGCCGATCTGCGTGCTTTCGGCTGCGAGTGTGCGAATCACTTCAACTGCCTGATCAATCGTGCCGGACAACTTGTCGATCTGCTGCAAGCTGCCGTCGATGTTGATCTGGCCCTGTTGCGCTTGTGCCTCGGCATCGCGCATCTCGGCAGCCGCATGCTCGGCATTTTTTGCCACATCCTGCACGCCGTAAGTGACCTCGTTGATTGCGGTGGCCACCAGTTCCATCTGCTGCGACTGCTGCTGACTGCGTTGCTGCGCTTGCGAAGCGTCGTTGCCCAGTTCGCTGGAGGATTGCCCGAGCGCGCTGGCCGACACCTGCAAGTCGCTGATCACTCGGCGCAACTTGGCGGTGAAGGCGTTGAAGTGATGCGCCAGTTCGGTGACCTCATCCTTGCCGTGGGCATCGAGGCTGCGCGTCAGATCGCTTTCGCCGCTGGCAATGTTGGCCATGGCGCTCACGGTTTCCTGCAACGGACGGACGATGCTGCGGGCAATCAGGATCACCAGCAGGGCCATGATCACGGCGATCACCAGGCCGATGACCGAAGCCTTGATCATCTGGCCCTGGAATTCGGTCTGAACGTCATCGATATAAACGCCGGAACCGATCACCCAGCCCCACGGCTCGAACAGTTTGACGTAGGAGGTCTTGGCCACAGGCTCGCTGGCGCCGGGTTTCGGCCAGCGATAATTGACCATGCCGGCACCTTTGGCTCTAGCGATGGCGACCATCTCGTTGAACACCGCAAAACCGTCCGGGTCGCGGATCGCCGAGAGGTTCTGGCCTTCGAGCTTGGGATTGGTCGGGTGCATGACCATCACGGGCGTCAGGTCGTTGATCCAGAAGTAGTCGCTCTGGTCATAGCGCAAGCCGCGAATCGCGGTCAGCGCCTGTTTCTGCGCGGCCTCTTTGCTGAGGGTGCCGGCGGTTTCCAGGTCGTGATAATAGGTGAGCAGGCCGCTGGCGGTCTGCACCACGTGCTCGGTTTTCTGGGCCTTGGCGTGATACAGGTCATCGTGAATCTGCTTGAGCATCAACACGCCCAAGGTCAATAACATGACCATCGCCACAATCAAGATGAGCCACAAGCGTCGGCTGATCGACACACTGCGCAAGCTGTTCATAACGCTGTCACTCCGGATTCTTGTTCTTGTAATAAATCAACGCCAGCATCCAGCCACGTTTGCGTGGTCGAGCCTGCGCGACCCAAGTCGTATAACGCGGCAGCGCTATTTGGGCTTGTCTGTTAGGATTTCGGCCCCGCGCGTGAAAACCTGAATCGAAGTTGATCTTTCACGGAATTTTGACTGTTTCGTGTAGATGCTGTGCGCGCGGAATCGGTACAGCATTAAACAGCTACGCTGATCGCAGTGAACGTAAAAAAATACTATCGGGGCATGCCGGCGCGCATCGCTCTTTGGGGGTTTGATGGATCTTTGGACGGCCTTGCAGGCACTGATACTAGGCGTTGTAGAGGGGCTGACGGAGTTTTTGCCCATTTCCAGTACCGGACACCAGATCATTGTTGCCGACATGCTCGATTTTGGCGGCGAACGGGCCATGGCGTTCAACATCATCATTCAGCTCGGTGCGATCCTCGCGGTGGTCTGGGAGTTTCGTCGCAAGATCTTCGACGTGGTCACTGGATTGCCGACCCAGCCAGGCGCACGGCGGTTTACCGCAAACCTGCTGATCGCTTTTCTGCCGGCAGTGGTCCTGGGCGTGATCTTTGCCGATCTGATCCATGAATACCTGTTCAATCCAGTCACGGTCGCGGCAGCGCTGGTTGTCGGCGGCGTCATCATGTTGTGGGCGGAAAAACGTCAGCACGAAGTGCATGCCGAAACCGTCGACGAAATCACCTGGAAGGACGCATTGAAGGTCGGTTTTGCCCAGTGTCTGGCGATGATTCCGGGTACTTCGCGCTCCGGTTCGACGATCATTGGTGGCCTGCTGTTCGGCCTGTCGCGCAAGACCGCTACCGAATTCTCGTTCTTCCTCGCCATGCCTACGATGGTCGGCGCGGCGGTGTATTCGGGCTACAAGTATCGTCAGCTGTTTGTGCCGGCGGACTTTGCGGTGTTTGCCATCGGCTTCGTGACCGCGTTCATCTTCGCCATGATCGCGGTGCGCGGTTTGCTGAAGTTCATCGCCAGCCACAGCTATGCGGCATTTGCCTGGTATCGGATCGTGTTCGGTCTGTTGATTCTGGCGACGTGGCAGTTCGGTTGGGTCGACTGGTCGGCTGCCAAACCATGAATGATGCCCGCGCCCGCCGCCCGCAAGGACGACCTTCCAGTGGCAATATCCAGCATCTGAAACTCAAGCTGCTGGTGTTGCTGATCGTTTGTGCGCTGCCGTTGTCCGGCTCGCTGTCGATGTGGCTGCGGGGGATATCCCTGGTGCCACTGACGGCTTACGGGCTGGTCAGTGTGCTGGCGTTCTTCATGTATTGGGCGGACAAGCGCAAGGCGCGCACTGATGCCTGGCGCACCCCGGAGAATATCCTGCATGCCGTGGAACTGGCTGGCGGCTGGCCGGGTGCTTTGATTGCCCAGCAGGTTTTCCGCCACAAGACACGCAAGGTGTCGTTCCAGATTCTGTTCTGGGTGATTGTGTTGTTGCACCAGGTGTTCTGGATCGACCAGTTGTTTCTCGGCTCGAACCTGCTGGCGCTGTTCTGACAAACCACACAAAACCAAAGTGGGAGCGGGCTTACAGCAACAAACCGATTTGGGTCTTCTTCGGCAACTTGCTCACCACCAGTTGATGCGAGCGCTGCAACAATCCGCGTAATTCCTCGGCAGCCAACGGGTAGGGCGGGTGCATGATGATCCACTGCGCACGCGCCAGATAGGGCGCCGGGTGAATGCCCGGGCGGTCGCAATGGCCGAGAAACAGATCCTTGTCGACCTTGAATGCCAGCGAATCGCCGCGCAGTCCCTGCAAGGCAAACATCTTGCTGCCGGCCACCGAAAACACCCGCACGCCACCCCATTTATAGTCTTCGCGGGCACCGGGCAATGCCAGGCAGAACGCGGCCACGTCGGCTTCGCTCATCTTTTCCTTGCTCATAACAAACGCTCTCCGCAGGCATTGAACGACTCGACCAGATGATCGATCCACGCACGCACCGCCGGCATCACGCCGCGCCGATGCGGATACACCGCTTGCAGCCAGCCGCCGGGCAGCGACCATTGCGGCAGCATCTGCACCAGCGTGCCGTTCGCCAGTTCTGCTTCGCAATACATCATGGGCAGCAAGGTAAATCCCTGACCGGCCAGCACGCACGCCTTGCGCACGACGAAATCGTCGATACCCAGCCGTGCCTCCATGCTCAGTTCAAAGCTCTTGCCGTGCTGGTCGAGCAGGCGCACATGAACCAAGCGATCTGCCTCCAGCGCACCCAGCACCGGCAGATTCTTCAGATCCTGCGGATGATGGATCGACCGGCCCTCAATGAACGACGGACTGGCCACCACGACCATCTGCGCCTGGCGCAAGCGTCGGGTCACCAGCAAGGGATCTTCGTCACCGTGTTCGCGCACGCGCAGGGCCACATCGAAACCTTCAGCGACCAGATCGACGCGCCGATTGAGCAGCACCACTTCCAGTTGCACCTGTGGGAATTTGCCGAGGAATTCACTGATGACCCACGGCAACATCTCCCGCGCCAGGCCGGTAGGGCACGACACGCGCAAGCGCCCGCGCGGTTCACTGGACATGCTCGCCACGGCCTCATCGGCCATTTCGGCTTCCAGCAACATCGCCTGGCAGTGGCGCAAATAGCGTTCGCCGACGGCGGTGAGATTGAGCTGCCGGGTGGTGCGTTGCAGCAGGCGTGCGCCGAGGCGTTCTTCCAGTTCGGCGATGCGCCGCGACAGCCGCGACTTGGGAATGCCCAGCAAACGCCCGGCCGCCGCGAAGCCGCCAGCCTCGACGACTTTGGCGAAATAATAGAGATCGTTGAGGTCTTGCATGTCAGGTTCCGACTGTTCTATCAGTGGGACAAACTATCGCATTGTCGGCGGCTAATCATCCATTGGTTTCTTGCGTAGGATTGTCTCCATTCCGTCGCCACCGGCGATTCATTCCAGGAGATTCCACATGAAACTGCTGCATATCGATTCGAGCATTCTGGGCGACAACTCGGCTTCCCGTCAGTTGAGCCGACAGGTCGTACAAGCCTGGCAAGCCGCTGAACCAAGCGCCGTGGTGACCTACCGCGACCTCGCCGCTGACGCCATCAGCCACTTCTCGTCGACTACCCTGGTTGCCGCCGGCACCACCGCTGAACTGCGCAACGCCGCGCAGCAGCACGAAGCCGAACTGAGCGCCTCGACCCTGGCCGAGTTCATCGCCGCTGACGCCGTTGTCATCGCTGCACCGATGTACAACTTCACCGTACCGACCCAACTCAAAGCGTGGATCGACCGCGTTGCCGTTGCCGGGCAGACGTTCCGCTACACCGAGGCCGGCCCTGAAGGCCTGTGCGGTGGCAAGAAAGTGGTGATCGTGTCCACCGCTGGTGGCATTCACGCCGGCCAGGCGAGCGGTATCGCTCACGAGGAATATCTGAAGCTGGTGTTGGGTTTCCTCGGCATCACCGACATCGAAATCGTTCGTGCCGAGGGTCTGGCCTACGGCGACGAAGTGCGCAACAACGCGATGACGGCTGCCCAAGCGAAGATCAGCGAGCAATTGTTCACCGCCGCGTAAGGCTTGCGTCAGGAACAGCGCCTGTTCAGGCAATCCCCAAAAAACTCTGTATTCTGGTTCTGCAAGGGCCTGATGCGGAGTTTTTTGTTTCTGACTGTTACATAATCTGGCCCGGGTTATGCAGTCACAGGGTCAGTGTCTGCGTGCAGTGTCGAACCGAAATGCCGAGTCCACGGCGCTTCAGGCCCGCAACGCAACGGAACATTCGATTGAGCAACAACAGGGTGGGGCATCCGATGATGCGTCTTTGTGCAACGTTACTGATTTGCCTGCTCGGCAGCCTTGACTCAGTGCATGCCGCGCCGGGGCGACATCCGGTGTGGAGCGTTGGCTACCACGAAATGACGTTTCTCGATCCGCTGGATCTGCAACCGATGCGCGCCATCGCGTTCTATCCCTCGAGTGATCGCGAGCACATGAGCCTGCTTGAGGGCTATTCAGTCGAAGCCGGTGAGGACACCAAAGTCGCCATCGGACGTTTTCCGATGCTGATGCTGTCCCACGGCAACACCGGCACTCCGCTGGCACTGCATGACCTCGCCACCTCCCTGGCGCGCAAGGGGTTCGTGGTGGTCGCGGTGATTCACCCCGGCGACAACTCCAGGGATCACAGCCGGCTCGGCACGCTGAGCAATCTCTATGGGCGGCCGATCCAGATTTCCGAAGCGATTACCGCGACCCTTGGCGACCGCATGCTCGCGCCATACGTCAATGCCAATCAGGTCGGGGTGATTGGTTATTCGGCGGGTGGGGAGACGGCGTTGATCCTGTCCGGCGCGCAACCGGATCTGGATCGCCTGCGCCGTTACTGCCAGGAGCGCCCGGACGACCGCGATGCGTGCAACACCCAGGGCGAATTGATCGTTGATCGCGATGACCTGCAGCCCGTTGCCGACCCGCGTGTTCACGCCTTGCTGTTGATGGCGCCGCTGAGTCTGAAATTCGGCCGTCATACCCTGGCCGATGTGCATGTGCCGGTACTGCTCTACAGCGGCGATGGCGACAAACTGGTGGCTTTCGATAAAAACGCGGCGGCGTTGGCGCGCAAACTGCCGACGGCGCCGGACTTCAAATTACTCGCCGGGGCAGGGCACTTCGTGTTTATGGCGCCGTGCAACGAAGAGCAGATTCGCGCCATGCCTGCACTGTGCACTGATGCCGATGGCGTGGATCGCGAGGACATCCACCGCAACCTGATCTCCGAGGCCGGACGGTTCTTCTCCCACGCGCTGGGCAACCCGACGCGTGCCGGCATGCAAACCGCAGATCAATAGCTCCCACAGTTTTAATCGCATTGAGCTTCAGGTTGTTGCGCGACGCATCAGCAGCAACGTCAGCCCCAACCCAGTCACCGACAACAATGCAGCACTGAAGAAAATCCACGAATACCCCAGATTCAACGCCACCGCCCCCATCAACGGCCCGGCAATCGCCAGTGCCAGGTCGAAGAACACGGCATACGCGCCCAATCCCGAACCGCGACTGGAACCGGGCACCTGTTTGATCGCTTCGACCCCAAGTGCCGGGTACACCAGCGACAGGCCAAACCCCGCCAGCCCAGCACCGATCAGGGCGAAGGCTGTGGAAGGCGCCAGCCACAACATCACCAGTCCAACCGTTTCGAGGGTCATGCAAGCGATGGCCGAGCGGAAACCACCGAATCGGCTGATCGCCGAAATGAACAGCAGCCGCGACAGAATGAAGCACACACCGAACACGGTCAGGCAGTAAGCCGCACCGGTCCAGCCGCGATTGAGGTAATAAAGGGTGATGAACGTGGTCAGCGTGCCGTAGCCAATCGAAGCCAGGGTCAGGCTCGCGCCATACGGAGCGATCCGTCCGAACACCGCCCGGAATGGCAGGCGCTCGCCACGAATCACCGGAACCGAGGGCTTGTTGCGGATCAGCAGCAGTGCGCCTGCCGCCAATACGGCCAGCGCTATACCGAGGCTGGTGAAACCGTAATCGGCGACCATCACCACGCCCAATGGTGCGCCAATGGCAATCGCGCCATAGGAAGCAATGCCATTCCAGCCAATCGATTTCGCGGTGTGTTCGACACCGACCTGGCCCATGCACCAACTGATCGTGCCAACGCCGATCAGCCCTTGTGCGATGCCGAGCAGCAAACGGCCGATGATCAAAATGATCAGGCTGACCTGCGGGAAGCTCTGCAGCAGCGTGGAGAGCAGCGTCAGCAAGCCGCTGAGGACAATTCCCCACAAGCCGTAAATGATCGCCCGTTTGGTTCCGACCGTATCCGACATGCGCCCGGCCATCGGCCGGCTGAGCAGGGTGGCGAGGTACTGTGAGCCAATCACCAGCCCGGCAATGATCGCGCTGAAACCCAGCTGTTCGTGGACATACCCGGGCAACACTGCAATCGGCAACCCGATGCAGAGGAAGGCAATAAACGTATAGAAAACGATGGAGACGATCTGCAAGGTGATCGCCATGGAGCTTTGCGGTGGCTGTTGCTGCGCAGACATGAGAACTCGTTCGCGGGCGGCGGTGGGAGAGTTCGAGCATCATGGCTTGGGCGTGGGACAAAAGGAAGCAGGCTAACTACTTTCCCAGAGGATTGATGTTGCTGCTGAGGTCCCCTTCGCGAGCAGGCTCACTCCCACCGTTGAAATGTATCCCCCTGTAGGAGCGAGCCTGCTCGCGAAGGTATCTGAAACACTGAATCTCTAGCCGAACAGATGCAAAAAGCCCCGTCACACAGGACAGGGCTTTAGTTTGAAGCTAGCAGCTCAACACTTGAAGCTGCTTTTAGAACACCACGCCCTGACTACGCAGGTAGTCGTCGTAGGTGCCGCTGAAGTCGGTCACGCCATCCGGGGTCAACTCGATGATGCGTGTGGCCAGGGACGATACGAACTCACGGTCGTGGCTGACGAAGATCAGCGTGCCCGGGTAGTTTTCCAGTGCCAGGTTCAGCGCTTCGATGGATTCCATGTCCAGGTGGTTGGTCGGTTCGTCCATCACCAGCACGTTGGGCTTTTGCAGGATCAGCTTGCCGAACAGCATGCGACCTTGCTCACCACCGGAGATGACCTTGACCGACTTGAGGATCTCGTCGTTGGAGAACAGCATGCGACCCAGGGTGCCACGGATCATCTGCTCGCCCTGCGTCCACTGACCCATCCAGTCGAACAGCGTCACGTCGTCTTCGAAGTCGTGCGCGTGGTCCTGAGCGTAGTAGCCCAGCTCCGCAGCGTCGGTCCACTTGACGCTACCGGCGTCCGGGGTCAGTTCGTTGACCAGGGTGCGCAGCAGGGTGGTCTTGCCGATGCCGTTCGGGCCGATGATTGCCACGCGCTCGCCGGCTTCAACCTGGAAGCTGAAGTCTTTGAACAGCGGCTTGCCGTCGAAGCCTTTTGCCATTTTTTCGACCATGACCGCCTGGCGGTGCAGCTTTTTGTTCTGCTCGAAACGGATGAACGGGCTTACGCGGCTCGAAGGCTTGACCTCGGCCAGCTGAATTTTGTCGATTGCCTTGGCGCGCGAGGTGGCCTGCTTGGCTTTCGAAGCGTTGGCCGAGAAGCGGCTGACGAACGATTGCAGCTCGGAAATCTGCGCTTTCTTCTTGGCGTTGTCCGACAGCAGTTGCTCGCGGGACTGGGTCGCCACGGTCATGTACTCGTCGTAGTTGCCCGGGAACAGGCGCAGCTCGCCGTAATCCAGGTCAGCCATGTGCGTGCACACGCTGTTCAGGAAGTGACGGTCGTGGGAGATGATGATCATCAGGCTGTTACGCTGGGTCAGCACGTTTTCCAGCCAGCGAATGGTGTTGATGTCCAGGTGGTTGGTCGGTTCGTCGAGCAACAGCACTTCCGGATCGGAGAACAGCGCCTGCGCCAGCAACACGCGCAGTTTCCAGCCTGGCGACACTTCGCTCATCGGGCCGAAGTGCTGCTCGATGCCAATACCCAGACCCAGCAACAGTTCACCGGCGCGGGATTCGGCGGTGTAACCGTCCATCTCGGCGAATTCGGTTTCCAGCTCGGCCACGGCCATGCCGTCTTCTTCGGACATTTCCGCCAGCGAGTAGATGCGGTCGCGCTCGGCCTTGACCTTCCACAGCTCTTCGTGACCCATGATCACGGTGTCGATCACGGTGAATTCTTCGTAGGCGAACTGGTCCTGGCGCAGCTTACCCAGACGCACGTTCGGCTCGAGCATGACCTGACCGCCGGACGGATCGAGGTCGCCGCCGAGGATTTTCATGAAGGTCGACTTGCCGCAACCGTTGGCGCCGATCAGACCGTAGCGATTGCCCGCGCCGAATTTGACCGAAACGTTTTCGAAGAGCGGCTTGGCGCCGAACTGCATCGTGATGTTAGCTGTAGAAATCAAGAGTTTTTCCTGCGAAGCATTCTGAATAGCGAGGGTGCGGCTGGAGCGCTTGGCCCGAGTCAAAGTGCGCTGAAGCGGGGAGTTCCCGTCATCAACCAAGGGGGCGCGTAAAGTTTGGCGGCGATTGTACTGGTCTGGCTCTTTAAACGATAGGGCGATGACGTCGCGAGTGCCGATTGGCGCGCTCACGAGACAGTTTTTCACAGATGAAGGTTCACTATCGGTTACAAAGTGTGGCTAAAATGCCATCCATTCACTCAGCGCCCTGTAATGGCGTGGGCTCAAGGACGTGCCATTTGTATTCAGACCGCTGCATAAGACGCGGGGCCCCTCGAGTTGCCCGGCGCGCAGTTTGTTCATTTCTGACGTGTGACGATTTCTGTGAAACTCATCATTGCTGCTATTTATGTCATTTCGATTGCATACGTTCATCTTCGTGGCCGTGTGCGCCACAAACTGGGTCGGCAGCTGAGTGACCATTCGTCGTTCCTGGCGCCGATCAATTGCTTCCTGTATCTGTTCTCGAAGAAGCCCAACAAGCCGTTTCTCGATCCGTCGGAATTCCCGGATTTGAGCCCGTTGCAGGCACATTGGCAGGAGATCCGCGAAGAAGGCCAGAATCTGCTGCGTGCCGGCGAGATCAAACGCTCGAATCAGTACGATGATGTCGGCTTCAACTCGTTCTTCAAGACCGGCTGGAAGCGCTTTTACCTGAAATGGTACGGCGACAGCCATCCGTCCGCGATGAAACTGTGCCCGCGCACCACCGAACTGGTGCAAAGCATCGGCTCCATCAAAGCGGCGATGTTTGCCGAACTGCCGCCGGGATCGAAACTGGTACGCCATCGTGACCCGTATGCCGGTTCCTACCGTTATCATCTCGGCCTGGAAACGCCGAACGACGCCGGTTGCTACATCAATGTTGACGGCCAGAACTACCACTGGCGCGACGGTGAAGCGGTGATGTTTGACGAGACGTTCATTCATTACGCGGAAAACACCACCGACAAGAACCGCATCATCCTGTTCTGTGACATTGAACGCCCGATGAAATATCGCTGGGCAGCGGCATTCAATAGCTGGTTCAGTCGTACCGTGATGTCGGCGGCAGGCGCGCCCAACGATGCGGGTGATAAAACCGGTGGGATCAACCGTTTGTTTACCAGGATCTACAAGATTCGATTGCGCGGTAAAGAGCTGAAAAAGCGCAATCGCAAGCTGTACTACCTGGAAAAGTGGGCCATCTTTGGCGGGTTGCTGGCGATCTTCATTCTGATCTGATTTTTGCGCCGCTTTTTCTGACGTCTTCGCGAGCAAGCCCGCTCCCACAGTCGATTTGAGTATTCAATCCAAATCCTGTGGGAGCGGGCTTGCTCGCGAAGCGGCCTTCAAAACCACCAAAGAACCATCAGGACGCCTTTTTGGCCTTCTTCGCCGGCGGCGCTTTCGCCGGTTTCTCTGATTTCGCCTTGATCTTCGGCGCCGCTTTTCCACCCAGACTGCGTTTAAGCAGCTCGGTCAAATCAATCACATCCGCCGACTTGCGTTCTTCCTCGCCACCTACGGTTTCAACATCCTCGATCTTGCCTTCATGGGCCTTCTTCTCGACCAGCGCCATGATCTTGTCTTCAAACTCGTCCTTGTAATCCTCGGGCTTCCAGTCCGCGCTCATGTCCTGCACCAGCCGCTTGGCCATATCGAGTTCGCCCTTGGCCAGTTGTGGCTTGGTCACTTCGCTGCCCAGGTCCAGCTCATCGAGGCCGCGCACCTCCTGTGGCCAGCGCAGCTTGACCAGGACCAGCGCCGACTCCAGCGGCATCAGCGCCGCCAGATACTGGCGCGTGTGAAGGACGACCCGGGCGAGGGCGACCTTGTTGGTTTTGCTCAACGTTTCCCGCAGCAAGGCATAGACCTTGCCGCCGCGTTTGTCCGGGGCCAGGTAATACGGCGTGTCGATATTCTGCAGCGGGATCTGATCGGCGTCGACGAAGGAAAAAATGTCGATGGTCTGCGTCGACACCGGGTGCGCCGAGCGGATTTCCTCCTCGCTGAGCACCACGTAGCGACCTTTTTCGTAAGCCACGCCTTTGACGATGTGCTCTTTGGTGACCTCCTTGCCAGTGACCTTGTTTACCCGTTTATAGCCCACGGGGTCCATGCTGCGGCTGTCCAGCCAGTCAAAATCCACCCCCTGGGAAGATGTCGCCGACACCAGCGCGACAGGGATGTGCACCAGGCCAAAACTGATTGCGCCTTTCCAGATTGCCCGAGCCATAGTCGTGTTCTCCGAGTGATGACCGGATGACCTGTCGCGCGGGGCGAAAGTTTCCAGGGATTGCGGGGGCTTCCGGGGACTTGGTCAAGCGCGGTTACATGTTGTTTAACCCAAGCGGGTTAACAAATGCGAACCCGGAGCGTAGCGTGGACTCGAAGGCTTTATCCCTTGCTTACCGAGAGGCCGTGACATGAACCGATTTCTGCTTGGCATTGCCATCCTGACCCTCAGTAGCGGTCTGGCGCAGGCGGACGTCGCGCGGCCTGCTTCAGCTTCCGCCTCATTGCTCGCTCAAAGCCCGACGGGCAACAGCAACAATCCCTACAACAGTCCTATTCGCCGAGCCAATCCCAACAGCATGCAGGGCACTCAGCCCGGCTCGCCACCGATACGCAGCCCGAACACTGTGCCGACACCCCGCCAGCCTACTGTGGAAAACCGCGGCATCGGCAACGGCCAACCGATTCGCTCGGTCCCAGGTACACCGCCCACATTCATCCCCAATCCACCTTCGCGAAGCAGTGGCACCACCCGTTGAACGGCAGGACCGAGTGCCTGCCAGCCTCTGAAACGAACAAAAGGAATCGTGCATGTTGCGTAAAACCCTTCTAGCCACCTTTTGCGCAGGCGTGCTGATCAGCGCGCCCGCGTTTGCCGCCGCCGTCAAAGAGTTGCAAAGCGAACAGGGCACCCTTGAGGTCACCACGATTACCCAAGGACTCGATCATCCCTGGGCCCTGGCCTTCCTGCCGGACCGCCAGGGCATGCTGGTCACCGAGCGCCCGGGCAATCTTCGCGTCGTTGGTACTGATGGCAAGCTGTCTGCACCGATCAGCGGCGTGCCGAAGGTCTGGGCCAAGGGCCAGGGTGGTTTGCTCGATGTCGTGCTGTCGCCGGACTTTAAACAGGATCGAATGGTGTACCTGTCCTACGCCGAAGGGGGTGGTGCGGGCGACAAGGCCGGCACGGCGGTGGGGCGAGGGCGATTGTTGGATGACTTGAAGACGCTCAAGGATTTCAAGGTGATCTTCCGTCAGGAACCGAAGCTCTCGGTCGGCAATCACTTCGGTTCGCGGCTGGTGTTTGATCGCGACGGTTATCTGTTTATCACCCTGGGGGAAAACAACGACCGGCCGACCGCCCAGGACCTCGACAAACTGCAAGGCAAAGTCGTGCGGATCTACCCCGACGGCAAGGTGCCGGATGACAATCCCTTTGTCGGCCAGTCCGGTGTGCGTCCGGAAATCTGGTCCTACGGTCATCGCAACCCGCAGGGCGCGGCGCTCAACCCGTGGACGGGCACGGTTTGGGAGAATGAACACGGGCCCCGTGGCGGCGATGAAGTGAACATCGTCGAGCGCGGCAAGAACTACGGTTGGCCGCTGGCTACTCACGGCATCAACTACTCCATGCAACCGATCCCCGAAGCGCAGGGTAAAACCGCCGAAGGTACGGTCGCCCCGCATCATGTATGGGAGAAGTCGCCCGGCGTCACAGGCATGGCCTTCTACGACGGCGACCGCTTCACCCCATGGCAGCACAACGTGTTCATTGGCGCGCTGGTGACTCAGGAACTGATCCGTTTGCAGTTCGATGGCGACAAGGTGGTGCACGAGGAGCGCTTGCTGGGCGAGCTCAAGCAGCGGATTCGCGATGTGCGGCAGGGGCCGGATGGTTATCTGTACGTGCTGACGGATGAGTCGAATGGTTCGCTGTACAAACTCGGCCTGAAGTAACAGAGCTCAATCTTCCTGAAGGCGCTGCCGAAGGCTGCGCCCACAGGTGGAGGTTTATGTTTCGCGGGAAAACAAAATCACCGCCGCACGCAATTTGCCTCGGCCAAACCGGCACATTTTCTCGAACTCGCCATGGCTGACCGGCACGTGCTGGCAGTCCATCGGTTGGCGATGCTGGCTGTGATCGACATCGGGGTCATGCAGATAGACAAAATCCTCATCGCAATCGGTGACGATCACCCAGTGCGGCGATTTCGACCGGGTCAGTCGATAGCTGCTGATCAACACCAACGGCTGCCCACCCGCCTCCAGTAAGCGCGGCAAATCGGATGATGCTCCGGCCACACACTCGACATCGGTGTCCTGCAATTGCTCTGTGAACGCATCGTGTACCAGGCGCATGACGTCTTTTTTATGGGAATCGCGCACGCCATCGAGAAACAGCGGCCCCGTCATGCTCAGCGACAGACGCACCCTGAAACCACGACGCCATGCGGCGAGAGCCAATCCTTGAGGACTGCAGCCACCATGACCTGACGTCATGAACACCGTGGTCGCCTCGCGCCAGATCTGCAGCTCCTCACGGCGCTCCAGCGACCGCCCGGACTGCAGCGCACCCATGGCCATCAACAAACACGCCGGGCCACAGGTGAAATCGGTGGTTTGCTGGTAGTAGGGCACTTTGAGGGCGTGCGAATCGCGGTGCTGCAAAATGCGTTTTTCCAGTCGCAGCGCATCGGTGTGGTCTTCGTAGTAATCGTGAATCAATGCAAAGCGGCGATAACCATTGCGCTCGTACAGGGCAAGAGCCGCAGCATTGTCCGTGCGCACCTCAAGACGCAGGTAGGCGCAATCGTGCTCCAGGGCAATGGCTTCAATCCGTTGCAGCAGTTGCTTGCTCAAGCCCGTACCGCGTGCTTCCTCGGCAATGGCGATGGAGTAGAGGCGCGCCAACGACGTACCGCGATGAAACAACACCAGTGCATAGCCCAACAACCCGCCCTCAACCTCGGTGACCAGCAACTGTCCGTTAGCCCGGGTGATCATCCACTGGAAGCTGCGACTGGTGAGCCGGTCAGTGGTGAAACAGCGAATTTCCAGTGCCAGCAGTGCCGGCAAATCTTCAACTACCGCCAAGCGAAAAACAGCCTTCATATGACCACCGTAAAAGTTGCGTAACGAAACGGGACTTTCGAAAAACTTCGTGCTTAATAGAAAAGGTCTTGTTCTCCAACGGATCAATCTCTATGTCAGCGGTACAGGGTCATTGGCGCGAAGTATCCGAGCAAAGTTTGCCGGCGGCAACTTTTTTAAATTCAACGAACAGAGTTTCAAGTCAAGTGTTGATCATCGTCGAGCGCCAGGAAGACTGGGCCTCGTATTTCCCCAGTGAAGACATCGTCACGGCGCAGGAATACCTCGAGCAGACCCGCGAAAACGAGTCGGGAAAGCGGGTTCAGGTGATCAATTTGTGCCGCAGCTACAAGTATCTTGGCCACGGCTATTACTGCTCGCTGCTCGCCGAAGCCCGCGGCCACAAGGTGATTCCGTCAGTGCGAACGATCAGCGAGTTGACCCGCAAATCCTTGTATGGCTTGGCATTGGATGACCTGGATAAAACCCTCGAAAAGGCCCTCAGTCATCATCTTTACAGTGATACCGAAGGCTTTACCCTGACACTTTATTTCGGTCGGACGCATATCGAGCCCTTGCAGGATTTGGCGCGCCAGTTATTTGAGGTATTTCCGTGTCCGATTCTGTTAGTTGAGTTTCGCCGAACTAATGGCTGGCACATTGAAGGGGTAAAGTCCGGTGCGCTGCATAAGTTGCGCAACGATCAGGAAGATCAGTTCGCCCATGCGCTGGACAGTTTCAGTCGTAAAGTCTGGCGCGTGCCACGCTCGAAGCAGGTCGCCCGCTATGACCTGGCGATATTGCATGACCCACAAGAAGTTTTGCCGCCCTCGAACCACAAGGCACTGGACAACTTCGTGCGCGTGGGCAAGACCATGGGCATTGATGTCGAGCTGATCGAACGCAAGGATTACGCACGACTGGCTGAGTACGATGGCTTGCTGATCCGCGAGACCACCAGCGTCGACAATCACACGTATCGCTTCGCCAAAAAGGCCGAAAGCGAAGGGTTGGTGGTGATGGACGATCCGGCGTCGATCCTGCGCTGCACCAACAAGGTCTACCTGACCGATCTGCTCAACAGCCATCAATTGGGCATGCCGGCGACGGAAATTCTCTACAAGGAGCGACCCGAAGATTTCGAGCGTGTCGGCGAGCGCCTGGGTTTTCCTTTGGTGTTGAAAATTCCCGACGGCTGTTTTTCGCGGGGCGTGATCAAAGTTGAAAGCCAGCAAGCGCTGCTCGAAGCGACCGCCGAACTGTTCGAACACTCGGTGCTGTTGCTGGCTCAAGAGTTCTTCTACACCGAATACGACTGGCGCATTGGCGTGCTCAATCGCAAACCGATTTTTGCCTGCCAATACTTCATGTCCAAGGGGCATTGGCAGATCTACAACCACAAGGCCAAAGGTCAGGACATCAACGGCGAGTGCCGCACGATGGCGATTCACGAAGCCCCGCGTGCGGTGGTGGATCTGGCAGTGAAAACCGCCAATCTGATCGGTGACGGTCTCTACGGCGTCGATCTCAAGCAGGCCGGCGACAAGGTTGTGGTGATCGAAGTCAACGACAATCCGAACCTCGACGCGGGTATCGAGGACGCTTACTTGAAGGACGATTTATACGTGCTGGTGCTGAACGAGTTCGTGCGACGCCTGGAGCTTAAACGTCGCGGCCAGGCATGGTAATGCGTCGATGATCAACAGTTTCATGCTGAGGCGGGGCGCGTTGCAGCGGGTCGAGCGAATGGATGCCGAGGTGATGCTGTTCAGCAACCCAGACGCTGCCGAGCGCGATCTGCTCCACACACATTTCAAGGTCGATGAGCACGCGTTGGCCTCGGCGCTGGACCCGGACGAGGTGTCACGGATCGAGTTTCACCCGGATCACTTGTTCCTGATCTGGAAACGCCCGGAGAACTATTCCGGCGGCGGCAGCCTGGCCTTTGAGGTGTCTTCCTGCGGGCTGCTGTTTTCGCCGGGGCAATTGCTGGTGATCGCCACCGACGACACGCCGTTGCACGGCCTCGGCACGCGGCAAGCGTTGAATACGCCGCTGGATGTGCTGCTCGATCTGCTGTTCAACAACATCCATCACTACCTCGGGCACTTGAAGGTGATCAAACTGGTCGCCCGCGAGTTGCAGCAGAAATTCAACGCCTCGATGCAGAACCAGCATCTGGTGCAGATGTTCAACCTCAGCGAAAGCCTGATCTATTACATCAACGCCCTGCACAGCAACGGCGCGGTGCTGACGCGACTGCGCAACCATGCCGACAAACAAGATTTCGGCAGCGATACGATTGGCCTTATCGACGACCTGATCATCGAAAACAACCAGTGCTACAAGCAGGCGGAGATCTACTCCACGGTGTTTTCCGGGTTGATTGATGCGCGCGGCAACCTGATGAACAACAGCATGAACAATCTGCTGCGCAAACTGACGCTGATCAACGTGGTGTTTTTGCCGTTGAACCTGATTGCGAGTATCGGCGGCATGTCCGAGTTCAGCATGATGACGGCCGGTACGCCTTGGTGGGTATCGTATCCGCTGTTTCTCATGGTGATGCTGCTGGCGGCAGGCGGGATGTTGTTCGCGCTGCGCCGGTTGGCCAAATGAGTGGTGTTTTTTCATTCGCTGCCATCGCTGGCTTGCCAGCGATAGCTATCTCGTAAACACCGCTTAATTTCAGTCAGATCACCTGCGCCATATTCGCAACTTTGCGCCGCTCCCGGACCCCACGCACCACCAGATACAACAACGGCCCAATCGACACAAATATCGCCGTCAGCAACAAGTAAGGCAGCACCGACCAAACCGTTTGCCCGCGAGACCTCGCATCCTTGACCATCCACACCCCGGCCAGCGTCGCCAGCAGGTACAAGTCGATGACCACCTGTGCCGTATCCGGTCGCGACATCAGGCTGATGCCGAAATCAATCAACGATTGTTCAGACTGAAGCATCACCGAAACCGTGTAACCGGTAAACGCGAGCAACGCCGTGAGAGGCAGGGCGATAGACATCATGTATTCATTCCTTGAAATGATGAACAGAATCGTCAGCCTACAGACGTTGTGTGAAATTGACCATTGACTCGCCCGCCGCCCTCAGGCTAATTTCCAGCCCATGACTTTCACCGTATTGCGCTGCCAGCCAAGCATTATTACCGCCATTCCTCATTTGGCGGGCTAGCTCACGACTGCAGCACCCAACCCGCCCTAGAGGCGGGTTTTTACTTTCTGTCTCCGGGGTTCTGAACAAAACGTCAGGAGACGACCATGCCGTACAGCGCCGACCAGCAATCCCTGCTTGAGCATTATGTAAAAAAGATTCTGGCTGCGCCGGTGTACGACATTGCGGTGCGTACACCGCTGCAGGCGGCACCAGCACTGTCTGAGGCGCTGGGTAACCGGATCTTGCTCAAGCGCGAAGACCTGCAACCGACGTTCTCCTTCAAAATTCGCGGCGCTTACAACAAGCTTGTCCAACTGAGCGATGAGCAGAAGGCGCGTGGGGTCATTACGGCTTCCGCTGGCAATCACGCGCAAGGCGTGGCATTGGCGGCACGCGAACTGGGCATCGGTGCGACGATTGTCATGCCATCCACCACACCCGAGTTGAAAGTCATTGGCGTGCGAAGTCGCGGCGCGGAAGCGCTGTTGCATGGCGAAAGCTTTCCGTTTGCCCTGGCACATGCCCTGCAGTTGGCTGAGCAGACTGGACGCACCTTCGTGTCACCGTTCGATGACCCGGATGTGATTGCCGGGCAGGGCACGGTGGCCATGGAGATTTTGCGCCAGCATCAAGGCGCGCTGGATGCGGTCTTCATTCCCGTGGGCGGTGGTGGCTTGATCGCCGGCATCGCGGCGTACATGAAATACCTGCGCCCCGAAGTACGGATCGTTGGCGTGGAATCCGAGCATTCGGCCTGCCTGAAGGCCGCCATTAAGGCCGATCAACGCGTGGTGCTGCCCCATGTCGGCACCTTTGCTGATGGTGTGGCCGTGGCGCAGATTGGCGCGTTCGGGTTTGAGGTGTGCCGATTCTGCGTGGACGAGGTGATCACAGTGAGCAACGACGACCTCTGTGCGGCCATCAAGAACATCTACGACGATACCCGCTCGATCACCGAGCCTTCGGGGGCTCTGGCGGTTGCGGGAATCAAACAATACGTGGCGCGAACCGGCGCTCGCGGTCAGACCTTCGTTGCCATCGACTCGGGCGCCAATATCAACTTTGACAGCCTGCGCCACGTTGCCGAACGCGCTGCAGCATGCGGCGCTCCGGTGTAATGGGGTTATTGCTGAAGTGCGGAGCCGACTTTGTCCCAGGCCGACCAAATGCGATAACGCACTTCAACGTCAGCTGGGGCGTACACCACGACCGGCAATTTGCTGTTGTAACGCAGCATGAAGCCATCACCGACGACGGGGACGAAGGCGCGTTTCTTCTGGCTGTCAGGTGGACAGGCCATCATCGTGCTCATCGGGCCGATGACTTTTTCCAGGCGATAGAACGGATAGCCCCAGCCCTCGAGATTTTTTTCATCAAGCATTCCGCCCAGACGCTGGCGGTTGCAATCCACTTCGAGTGTTTTGCCGGCGAGTATTTCGACCTGGAAGTTCTCCTCCTGCTCTTGCTTCGGCAGGTGGATGACCTGGCGAGTAAAACCGGTTTCGGCTTTCGGAAACGGTGCGACGTCTTCGAGACTGGCCGCGTTGGCGAGAGTGGACAGGCTAGCGATGATCAGACCGGCGGTCGCGTATACGCGTAAAGAACCCATGGAAGCCTCCGTGCGGGTGTAGGGTGGAAGAGCGGCATTCTTACTGTCATGGTAGATGAATGCAAACGGAGGTCGACTTGCAAATTGCAGTGCTCTAAAGGGTGATTCTTGCATTTTGCAAGCAGCCAAATGCTGGCACTGGCGCCAAGTGCTTGATTTTACAAGAGTAAAAATCAGCGGATGAAAGGCACGCTTTATGCGGCTTTTTAGTGCGGCGCACCGGGTCTGGGCGCCTACACTCCAATGGGCATTTCGCAGTACCACCGCTTGTCGCACTCAAGGAAACAGCGGGGACACACCCGTGCAGGGGCTGCAACGGTCAGCGTGAATACTTGATTGGCAATCTCACAGTAAGGAGAGGGTTCGCCATGTTTCTGTCTGCCTTGGAACTACGCAACATCATTGAAAGCAGTTTTCTGCCGAAACGCTGCCAATGCACGCTGTCGCCGGACTTGTCGATGACCGTCAAGGTCTTCGGCGATCATCAAACTGATCAAGTCGATTTACTGGTCAGCGGCATTGACGCCAGCCACCTCAATGGCTGCCGAGAGATAAACGAACTGATTGCAGGGCTGCGATCGGATCTGGTCAAGCAGACTGCGCAACATCATTACAGTCCGCGATCCAGAGCTGTTTAACGCACCGTTTCACCCAGTTCGACCGTCACGCGCCGGGCCTGCACAAAACCAAGGCCCAGCGCGAACTCGACCAGCACCGCGAGCAAAATCCCGGGGCCGACGTGTCCGTTGAGCCATTCGGCAAAACCCAGCACCGCTAAACCAAAACATCCGACAATGAACCCGTTGCTCAGCGCATTGCGCCCCAGCGACGGTGGCGCATTGCGCACCAGATAAAACATCATCCCCAACGAAGCAAACAGCACAGCGCCACGTCGCGCGACAAACCCGGCACCCTCGGAATATTCGATGCTCCAGACCGCCAGCAGGAACTGCGGGAAAAATCCCCACACCAACGCGAGCAGAAAACAAAGGGTGGCGGTGATGCCCGACAACGAACGAAACGACAACTGCATGGCCAATCCTTGCGGCAGTAAGAAGGGCACCGAGCATAACCCGACGCCCCCGTGAAACCTACTGCCTACAGGCAAATCAGAAGGTTCTGTCAGTTCTGGAAGTTGCACGCGTCAGACAATTTCCGATAGCTGATTTCTCCAGGTCTACCGGTGTTGTCTATGTATTTCATCTCGGCCGTAACCACCTGGCACAATTGCGTTGGCGGCTCCGTCAATGACACCACTCTGGTCACCTGCAGTGGCATTCCGTACTGATACGCCACGGCTCCGGACGTGGCAGAGGTCTCATTGGCCTGGGCCAGGCCGGTAAACGCGGTGCAGGCGAGGGCGGTGGTTAGCAGCAAAGGGCGAATGTTCATGAAAGGACTCCCGTGTGGCGCAAAGGAGTTCGGCAAGATGCGAGCCGAACCTGCCGCACTGGGCGTCAGCCAAAAGGGCCGAGGGCGTGCGGTTCAGTAGAGTTTTTGACCACGGCGTTAAGTGATGGTTAACCGGGCTGAAAGCCGGCTGTCAGGGAAGGGGAGTCTGAGGACTCCCTCCGCTGAACGGGCATCGACTGTCACGATGTCCCCATCAGACCATGCTCAGATTTCGCGCCGATGGAATCTGTGCCAAACGTACCGACTCCTGATTTTCTTTGTGTTCAGCCCATCTCTTCAAGCGCTTCCAATTTCTTCTGATTATGTTTCACCGCTTGCCTGACCGCTTTTTGCCGGTCCTGAAGGGGTACATGGTCGAGCATTTAGAACATGAGTAATGGCGCCGCGCGCCGGGTAAGTGAATGCGAAGTCTTTTGGGGGCTGCATCTGCATTCGCTTATTTCCTTATTCACTGCAGGTCGGGTAAATACTGCATTCTCTTCCATTTATCTTGAAACTTCTAAAGATAGGAGGAGCTCCGCAGCGAACAGACTGAGCGATCTCTTGGCAAGGCTTTCAGCCTAGGTTTGTCTTAAAAGTATTGGCCGGAAAGCGCGTAACGGTCTGACCTCTAGGACGGTATGCTTGTTAGGTAATAATGCAATTCCGCGAAGCTCTGACTCCTGTGCGCCAAATTCCAAGTCACCCATAATTTTAAGTAGACTAAAATTTCGCGGATACTTTATAGTTGAGTAAGGAGGCAGGTGAGCGGATTTTCTTACAAGGTCATTAACTTCAACGCGAAAAAATGGCTGAGCGTTATTTTTTTTGCAGGGTTGTTTTCAACGCGCGTGCCATCCTTTCTTGCAAAGCGTGTTTTCTCTGCCCTTACTTGGAGTTCAGTAATTGGAAGAGGATAGCCACTTCGTTGACAAAGAGCGCTGTAGAGAGTCTCCGTACCTTCGTAAGGGCTGTCAACCGTGAGTGCAACCGGCCCTTGGTAGTGGTTTATGACCTTGGCCGAACCATTTGCATCTAGTACGCCGATGTATTGTTGATGGGTGCTATCGCTTAAGACGTAAGCAAGACCAGCGTATGACTTGCCGTCGCCATTTTCATTAACCAGTTGAAAGCTGATCCAGTCACCACGCAATGGGCATGCTTCTGACTGTTCGCTTAACATGGGATCGCAAATTTTTTGTGATGCCATAAGAAATATCCTTATTCAGTACAGTTTGGGTACACAGTGCACTCGCGACCGTCAGGCATTTTGAAGGACTTAAAGTCTTTTGTGTTGCCGCGACAAAATCCGTATTGATCATTAAGATATTCGCCCATGCAACGCTTCCATCCCTCTGGGAACTCAATCCATGTATCGCCCATGTAAGGGCGTTCTTCCTTTGAAAGGGAAAATTTTACGGTGAGCGTTTTTCCTGCCAATTGAGTTCGCGACAAAGGGCTGGTGGCAGAGTCATTTTCATGTTGCGAAGCACCTATTGCTTTGCATTTCAATATCTTTGTTATGTATCGATTTAATCCGATTGTGCGAAATAGCCACTCGCATTCTCTTTCTAATAAACGAGGTGAGAGGGAGAGCTGGTTATTTGCTGTAGCGTCTTCGAACGCAATGCTGGTGTAGTCTCGCCCTAAGTTAAGTCTGGCTGCGCCATATTTCGCATCTACTTCGTAATCAAAACGCTTCAAAACCAAAGGACAGCCGCCTTCAGTGCGTGAAAGTTGGATCGTAAACTGCGCTCTCTGAGCTTTTTTACTTAGTTCCTGTTTGAAAGCTTTTGACCCAAGATGATTCTTACCATTTTTTGGCGGGACTTTGCAGGTTTCTCCAGTGCGAGGAGCATAGACAGCTTCACCCTTCACCTCGAACCCCGGCGGAAGCTCTGTCACCAAAGTAAAACTGTCTTGCTGAGCAACAGAACAACCAGTTGCTCCAATCGCACTCAGCCCAATCATCAAACTGCGAACAAACCCATTGGAAATATTGCGATGAAGCATTTGATTGTCCTTTGTCTCGGGCGGTCGTTTCGAGCGCATGACACCTAATGTCTCGAACTCAATTCAGTGCGAAGTCATCGCTGAGCACAGCGAAAAATCGCTCACACCGCTCAAAATACTTCTCCGGCGTTTCCCCAGGGGCCGCCGTAGGCTGCCCCGGCCCAGCCGCTGGCGACGCGCATCCAACAGGTGGTTTTGTCGTTGGACTGGCCATCGCGGTCCCAGTGGAATTGCACTTTGATGCGACCGTATTGGTCGCAGTGGATTTCTTCGCCCGCAGGCCCAGTGGCGAGAAAGTTGTTGCGGTAGCCCTGGTGGAAATCGCTTTTGTTGTCGGTGATCTATCGGAGGTCAACTCATGCATTATGTAAAGAGCTTCCGCATCACCGTGATCGGATTTATCTTTCGCGATTCTCGTCGCTTCAGCCAACCATTCCTCTGGTTTTTTTCTCCTATTGGACAATTCGTCATTGTTAAACAAAGGTCATTATTGGTTCGGTCGATTGGAATCATCGAATAAAGTCGCCTTGGGTGGCTGCCGCTTCATACCATTGAAGAGCTTCAGAATTAAGGCTTATTGTTTGTTGCCGGAGTTCTTCGGCTAAATAAAATTGTGCTTCAGTACCTCCAGTCTCTGCCACAATGCGTAATTCGCGCTCGGCTTTTTTATGTTGATTGAATAGCTTGATTCCTTGCAGTTTTGCTACCTGTTGTTGGGGGGGTCAACTGCACCGACACGTAACTGGGAAATATGAACGAAATCAAAAATATGAAATAACCAATACACAATATTCTTATAAGGCGCGTTCCTTTTGCAGAATAAAAATGTTTCGTCACAATCCATATTTTCCGGGGTAAAAGGAAAGGGGAGGATGCGTGTTTTTCCACTACTGTGCAAATGCCCTGGCTTCTGCTATCTGCTCAGTACTCATTTTTTCAGAAATTTCTGGCAGAACTTCATCTACATAAGGCTGTATATTCCCACCGCCATTAAGTTCCTTCAGTAAGGATGTCAGTGCGTAGCCTTTTACTAGGTCAAGCGGAAAATCATATAGGGAAGGGGCATGAGCAAGATACGCCCCGTAGCTGCTGACGCCAGACTCGTACCTAATTGCCCAGACGACAGATATTTAATGTGCATTGCTTCGCCATCACCATTATCTGCCTTTTGTCCAGATTCTTTGTTTAATAAATCCAACCAGTCGGTGCGGTTTTCGAGCCCTGAGGGCAGTTGTTCATGACCTCGCATAAGTCGTTATTTGATTTCGCAAGCCGTAACATTGCGTACAAATCGCCTTGCAGTGCTGCAACTTCATACCATTTCTGAGTCTCGGCAGTAACGTATTTTTTTTGCTGCCGAAGTTATTCTGCTAAATAATATTGAGCCTCGGCATCACCTGCTTCCGCAGCAATTTTAAATCTGCAGTTGCAGGTTTATATTGGTTGTATAGTAGTAAGCCTCTCTGGGTCATGAACATAGGGCCAAGCGCACCAGGGGTTGCCGCTAAGATCCATTGGTCCAGCTCAGTTTGATTACGATAGTTCATGATCGTATGAGCGATCGTCGCCCTTTTCCTCCACCGGTTAACGCCTCATACAACGACATTACGATATCAACACCTTGCATGTAAAACATTGCGAATTCAAAGCCATTAGCACCTAGGAAGTTCAGTTTGTCGATGTGCTTGGCAGCTTCATCCGTAATAACAATCAGCGATTTATCCTGATTTTTGTGCATCTCACGGCGCAGGATGTTAATCAGGTCAGTGACACTGTCATAACGGGAGTCCGACGAGACTCCCTCCTGCAATCAAGTGCCATCACTTTATTTATATCAAGCTGTGGCCCTGGTAGTCGCTGATGGAATTTGTGCCAAGCGGTCGGATTTTTGATTTTCACTGTGCGTATCCCAACGATCAATGTGGGTTTGCAAATCCGGAAGTGCAGTACAATCGCCATAAATATCAGCCAGCGTCAGCGTGGTGGTACTCAGACGTGTAATCGTCCTGAGTGTCCCTTTGAGCGCATCCAATTCCTTTTGATTGTGCTTAATCGCTTGTCTGATTGCTGTTTGGCGCTCCTGAAGATCCGACATTGTTGCGCGTCGTTGGAACGCATTCGCGCGATCTTGCGGGCGGCTTTCAATAATTCCCCCTGGGAACTCCTTGGCTGCCGCAGTCTGCCACTGTTCCAGTTGCGTACTGTAGGTTTCAACTTCGAGTTTTAAACGGTCGGATTCGGTCGCACTGATGATGTAGCCGCCGGTTTTCTCCGTATCTTGCCAGCGACGTAGCGTTGCCCAACATGCCGGAATATAACCGTCGAGCATTTTGTGATCGCCGCCATTGGCCGCCTGAACCAAGAACTGCTTGCGATCCGGCGTATCGTTGTTTTTCAACTGCGCAACGCAACGAGCCATGGCCGCTTCTTCATATCCTTCGCAGCCGGGTGTCCATAAAACAGAGGAGACCATTCGCCCAGGTAATTGCAAAGGCATGAAATAACGCTGTTCACCGTGGTGCCAATAAGGCTTGCCGCCAAAACGTGTCATCCCGGCGGCCATCACCAATCCTCCGGCGGCTGGCGTTAGAACTCCGGAGACTGTTGCAGCGAGACCGGTAATCCAAATTGGTTTTTTTGTATCCATCCATCCTGCTGGAACGCTGGGTACAGGGTCATTCTGGTTAACGATTCGGTGATGAACCAGGCCTTTTGCCGACTCGACGAATTCTTTGTCGCCAGCACGAGGGGAGCCGAAGGTATAGAGAATGACGTCACTGGTTATTTCGCGGTGTAGCCAATCAGAGAGCAACAAGGCAATAGCGCCGCCGAGGCTGTGGCCGCAGACGATGATTTTTTGGTTAGTGCGGAAACGGCGAATATAGTTATCAATGAATGGTTTTAGCGCCATGAAGGACTCATAGAAACCTTGGTGTGCTTTTCCGGTTCCCCCTTCAATTGATACTTGCTGGGCATCAATGTCTCGCCATTTGTCCCAGTTTTCAGCCGTGCCTCTCACTGCGATTAGAATCATCCGGTCATCGTGTGTGGCATAGGCCTGCGTATCGGTGTTTTTCCAATCGGATGGACCCTGCCTCGCATCGCTGAAAAAGTGCACACTCGACGGTGTTTCTATTCCTGCTCCGGCATTGGGATCGTTTTGTGGGTAAAGGCCCGGGTCAAAAGGAACGATCTCAAGGCGCTTTGAGTAGGGCACATCTTCAACCAGCGGGAACGAAGGGTTTTTAGAGTCCGCATATTTCGTTGGTTCTTCGAAGCAGGCCAGGCAGGTATTCAGCACATGTCCGACGCTGCCCCGAATGGGATAGGTGAAAGCAAAATCCTTCGGCAGCGTCGCTTCCAGCTTTTCCGGCTTTTGCCCGAAATCCCCGTAGCTCAATGTGGCCAGGAGCGACAACTGATAAAGGTTCAAGGCGCTGAATTCGGGAGCTAATGATAAAAGCGGTCTGAATGCACGCAAGGCGCGAACTTCGAGAACGTAATGTTTCTCTGGAAGCAGACCTATACCAAAGCCCGGGACCTTGTCTCCGGCAAAATCTCGGGCGAGTTTGGCACAACCTGCCGGTAGAGGGTTTGTGAGTTCCGCCGCAGGTGGCAAGTGTTTGTTGAACTCAACGAAATCGCGAACTTCAACCTTGTGATATTCGCCTTTTTCGGCTGAGGCCCGGTAAGCGCCTGTCTTGCTGGTGCTGCCGACAGGGCGACGACGAGTTTTTTCAGCAGCTACTTGAAGCTCTGTTATCGGCAGCGGATAGTCGACTCGCTCAGACATATTAACATATAGCTTTTCCGTTCCCGCGTAAGCGGAGGATAGCGTCAGTATCACCGGGCCGCTATAGGTTCCCGTTAATCGTGCAAAAGCTTCTCCGTCCAAGTTGCCTTGGTATTTAGTACCTTCCGAGTCCGTTAACACGTAACTCAGACCTGCATAGGGCTTGGCATCTCCAAACTCGTCTACTAGGCGAAAGCTGATCCACTCCCCGCGCAATGGGCAAGTTCGTTTTTGGTCAGAAAGCAATGATTTTTCTTGGTTCTGCATAAAAATCCCTATTCATTACAGCCAGGATACACGGCGCACTCACGTCCATCTTGTTTGAAAGTTCTAAATTGAGGTGGAGTAGTACATAATTCTTCTCTTCCAGAGTTCCATGTTCCGGTACAAGGTTTCCAGCCGTTAGGGACTTTTACCCAGTAGCGTAAGTAGCTGGGTACTTCCACATTTGATAGCTTGAATGTCACATGGATCGTCTTGTCGGCAATCGCTTTTTTTGCCAAGGATCCGCCTGGTTTGCGACGCTGTAAACGATTCTCTGGAATTTTCCATTCAAGATCTGCAGCAGAACACGATAACAATTTTTCAATCTGATCTTTCTTGGCTTTAGCGGTGCTAATCTGAAAACTCCAAGCACAGAGGCCTCTTTGCTCGATTAAATCTGGGTAGGGTGTCGCGGTACTGTCTGTGTTTTCGGTATTGATAGAGAGCCCACCCGCCATCTCCAAACCATGATCCCAAGCGTCCGCCCCGTAAGTGGCATTAACTTCGTAGTTCACCCTCGTTAGCTCCATCGAACAATCGGCAATGTGAAACTCTAATGGAATATCTGTAGACACCGTCTGCTCAATATCTTTCGCGTCGATCGTATTTGATTTCTGTTGTTGACGGGTCACAGAACCACCTAGGCCAGAACTGTATACTTGACAGGTTTCACCCTGCTTAGGTGAATACTGAGCTTTTGAAGTGAAGCCAAATTTTGCAGGAACAGTGGCGGTCAGCGTGAAATGCTCTCTGCTGTAGTAACTCGTTGCACCCTCAACAGAGTCCTTCGCCATTTGTCCAGCAAAGCTGCATGCACCAATTAACGGTAATAATAGGAAAAGCGCAGTTTGAGCACTCTTTGAAAAGTATTTGCTACCCATTAATGGCTTCCCACTCAACACTGTTTGGATGGATTGTACATTTGTGAAGCCAGTAGTATCTCCGTATGCGTTGTCTGCGGAGCCGACTTTACCTTGGCCGTATTAGATTTCCGTTGTTGGCGTATAACATTGTTTTCCAAACCTAAACTATATACCTCGCAGTTATGACCCGATTTGGAGGAGTAAAGAGCTTTGGAGGTGATGCCGAAGTTTGCAGGCACGGCATTGATGAGGGTGAAGTGCTCGCGGGAGAGGTAACTCTCGCCGACTTCTGCAGCTTGGTGCGTGAGGCTGCAGCCGCCTGGCAGCCACGACACCACGACCGCTGCCCCCGGTTGAATTTTCAAGCCGCGCTGCCTGTTTTCTGATCAACGAACACTCGTTGGCACCGATCAAAGTGCTGTTGGGACGTTTCTCCGGGAAGCGGCTCCCACGCAACATCAGTCATGCAAGCTGGGGAGAGACGATGACTCAGCATCATTTCTCGTTTTTCCGGTGTGCGCCAGTCCCAAGCCTCAAGCAAGTCCATTTGCTCCTCAAGCCATTCACTGACGACTCGGGTTTCGGCCAGTTCGGCAGCCGCCTCGACATGGTAGGTCAGCAACCAGCGTTTGAGGTTGTCTCGCAGGATGCTTCGAGCCTGCTCACCCGATTCTGGTGTACGAAGCCACGGCGCCGGATTCGGCACCGGATACATGCCCGGCTTCCCGTTATCCGCGCTTTTCCACTGATCCTCATCCCAATACAGCACGCTGCTGATCGGCCCGAGCAGCAGCGGCCATTCGGTTTCCTTCATGTTGCCCAGGCAGCGGGCCAGAACCCGGTTGTCTTGAAAACGGAACAGTGAGCGCTCGCCGTCTTCGTCGATGACCATTCGAGCGATCCAATGCTCAGTAAGGCTGTCAAGATCAGCTGTATCCATGCTGCCGATCCAGCCCCAGTTGCGCTGTGGGTCATCGAGCAGTTTGCGGAAGGCATCGTTATCCGGATTCTGCAATTCGGTTAGCCAAGGGCTGATGGCGGCGAACTTCGAGAATTCGGTGCGGCGATACAGTTGCACTGCGCGCTGCATGACGTTCGCGCTGTAAAGCGGTGTGACTGGATTTGGCTCGGCTAAGCTGTCGAGGGCGAGGATCAGCACACGGTTGAGGCGGGATTGTTCGCCTATCCAGTTATTAAGCACGTCGCTCATGCTGTGGCTCCCAGATCGCATTTGCCTTCGCGGCAGGCTTCACAGATCGGGCAACGGATGTCGCCTGCTTTGCGAGCTGCCTTGGCCAAGGCCATTTGCACCGCTGCCGGTACGAGCAGGGCACCTGCCTTGTCTTTCGCAGCGGCCCACGGGATGACAGGTTCCAGAATCCCGATCCCGGTCCCCACCCCAGGCGTACCACCCGTATTCACCTTCACCTCAGCGCCACTAATCGTCACACCGCCCGCATCAACCTTCACAAAACTCCCACCAGCCTTGGCCGTGAGTTCCATGCCACCCTCAACCACAACCGTGTTGCCAGCGTGATAGTGAATCTCCGTCCCAGCCTCAACAAACTGTGCCGTACCGACCTTCACATGCTGCGTCACACCCACCGTCAGGTGATCATCCGCGCGCATCTCGCTGATTCGATCCAGATGCGTGATCCGATGCTCTTCAACCTTGAACTCGCTCAGCGTATTGGCTTCAACGGTGTCGTGCCGTTCGTTGCCTACCCGAATCTTCTGGTCGTGCTCAATGTTTTCATCCCAATCGCGCTGAGCATGGATATAGATTTGCTCGACGCCTTTCTTGTCTTCAATGCGAAATTCGTTGTAGCCCTTGCCGCCCGGTGAACTCAGGGTTTTAAAGGTGCTGCGGGTTTTGTTCGCCGGGAGGTCGTAGGGGACGACGTTTTCCTTGTGGTACAGGCAACCGGTGACCAGTGGCTGGTCGGGATCGCCTTCGAGGAAGGTGACGAGGACTTCCATGCCCACACGCGGAATGGCGATGCCGCCGTAGGCTGCGCCGGCCCAGCCGCTGGCGACGCGCATCCAGCAGGTGGTTTTGTCGTTGGACTGGCCGTCGCGGTCCCAGTGGAATTGCACTTTGATGCGGCCGTACTGGTCGCAATGGATTTCTTCGCCCGCCGGGCCAGTGACGACAGCGGTCTGGCTGCCGAGGACTTTTGGTTTCGGGTGTTCGAGGGCAGGGCGGTAGTGCGCGTCCCACGGGGTGGCGAGAAAGCTGTTTCGGTAGCCTTGGTGGAAATCGCTTTTGTTGTCGGTGACGTCGCTGGTGACATTTTCGCCGAGCACTTGCGGTTGTTTACCTTCGTGGACAACTTCCAGCAGCAGCCACAGATCGTTCCATTCGGCGCGCGGGTGTTCGGCCAGGGTCAGGAAGTGGCCGCTGGTCAGGGTCGGTTCGTCGCCTTTACCTTCGGCGAGTTTGTAGTCGCTGCGGTGGCGTTCAAGGGCGCGAGTCGAAAGGAATTTGCCGCGCTCGCGGGTGGTGAAGCGGCCGGGGTAGTCGTAGTCCTCAAGATCCGGGGCAAAAGGGCTTTTCGCCGTGCCTTCGGGCAGGATCTTCGGTTTTTCGAAGTCGTAATCGCGGCGGCTGACGCGGGTGGTGCGGGTTTCCAGGCGCAGGTTGAAGCGCTTGATCACCGGTTTGTCGGCGGCCATGCCGGAGTCTTGCTGGTAGCTCACGGGCTTGAGTTTGCGGAATACGGTCTGGTCGTCGCCGAACACCAGTTTGTGGCCGCTGCTGCTGTGCTGGAAGTGGAAGTGAATGCCTTCTTCTTCGCACAGGCGCTGGATGAAGTGCAGGTCGGATTCGTCGTACTGCACACAGTAATCGCGCTCCGGGTACTCGGCGCCGAGCTGGAAGCTATAGGCGTCAGCGAGGATGCCGCGATCTTCCAGGACCTGGGCGATGATCTTCGGCACGGTCAGTTGCTGGAAAATCTGCTGGTCGTGGTTGTGGCGCAGGTACGCCAGTTGCGGCACCAGGCTCAGGCTGTAACGGGTCAGGGTCTTGCCGGAATCGCCTTGCTCGATGCGATAGACCAGACCGTGGATCTTGCCTTCGCCGGTGGCGCCGAACGTCAGGACGCCGCGCTTGTGCAGGAGTTCTTCGAGTTTCAGGTCGGGGCGGGCGCTGACGAGTTCGAGGTCGAATCGGAACGGTTCGTTGAGGGCTTCTCGACCCGTGAAGCTGAGCACTTGCAGGTCGGCGTTGGCGCCTTCGAGCGTGAGAGTAATGTGGGTAGCGTTGGCGTCCAGCATGCCTTGAATTCCGTCCGTTGAATAAGCAGGGGATGGATGGTGCAGGATTAAATCGCCTCGTTCAAGGCGCAAATACCGTAGGCACCCGCCCTCAATGGCATCGGGAAAACCCCTAGGACGGCGGTTTCGGCTAACGAATCCGGGCGTTTCACCGAAGGCGGGCGGCATGCTCGCCGAGGATCAAGCGGAGCGCTTGCTCGGTAATGACCAGTCAGTTTCAGACTAAAGTCGCCTGTAGCACGTCAAAGCCATCTGCCATCATTGCCGCTCACCCCTGCGTGTTTACTGCCTCCCGGCTCTTTGCTGACCCGGGACGGGAGCTATTTTTCTGGCTTATTGCGCCCTGCGCAAACGCTGCAATGTTGGAGTTTTTCATGCGTCCCCCATTTCCCCTCATCACCCCGCGCCAGTCGTTTGGCTTCGGAACCATTGTCTTGTGCGCCGGTTTTACTGCGCCTGTTCTGGCCAGCGGTTTCCTTGAAGACACGACGGCGAAAATCGAATCGCGCACGGTGTATTTCAACCGCGATTTTCGTGATGGGCACACTTCAAATGATCAGGGCGCGTCCAAACGTGAAGAGTCGGCGCAGGGCTTTATTGTCAATCTGCAATCTGGCTACACCGAAGGGACCGTCGGTTTCGGTATCGATGCGTTGGGGATGCTTGGTCTGCAATTGGATTCCAGCCCGGATCGCAGCAACAGCGGCCTGCTGCCATCGAGCGGAGAGAACCCGCGCGGTTCGAAAGGCGAGTACGCGAAGATGGGGCTGACGGCCAAGGTGAAGGTGTCCGACACAGTAGTGAAATATGGCGCACTGCTGCCGGATCTGCCGTTGCTCAAGTACAACGACGGGCGTTTGCTGCCGACCCTGTTCAACGGCGCCATGCTCACCTCGAAAGAGTTGAAAGACCTGACGTTCATGGCGGCGCGGCTGGACAAGTACACCGCGCGGGACTCTACCGACTCACAAGACATCCGCGTGCACTGCAAGAACAAGCGCTACGCCTGCAATACCACGGCCGATCATTTCGACCTGTACGGCTTCGACTACAAGATCAATGATCGCCTGACTGCCCAATATCACTACGCCGAACTGGAAGACATTTATCGTCAGCACTTTGTCGGGTTGTTGGCGAATCAGCCGTTGGGTAATGGTGTGCTTAAAGCCGATCTGCGCCTGCTGAAAAGTGCCGACAGCGGTGAGGCGAAAGCCGGCGCCATCGACAACCGTGCCTTGAGCGGCATGGTGTCCTACGCCCTCAGCGGCCACACGTTCAGCGCCGGCTGGCAGCGCATGAACGGCGACAACTCGATGCCGTACCTCGATGGCAGCAATCCGTATCTGGTCAACTACGTGCAGGTCAACGATTTTGCCGCTGCGCAGGAACGGTCCTGGCAACTGCGTTATGACTATGATTTCAAAGCCATTGGTATCAATGGCCTGAGTTTCCTGACGCGTTATGTGAACGGTGATCACGTCAAGGTGCCGGGCAGTGAGCAGGAAGGCAAAGAGTGGGAACGGGACAGCGAGTTGAAATACGTGATCCAGAGCGGCACGTTCAAGGACGTCAGCCTGCGTTTGCGTAATGCGACTTACCGGACCAACTACGAGAAGTTCGCCCGGGATGTCGATGAGACGCGGGTGATCGTGAGTTACAACTTTTCGATGTTGTAAGCGATAGAACGGTGGTGCCTGATCCGTCGCTTTCTCGAGCAAGCCCGCTCCCTCAGGACATATCTGTCGGTCACATTATCTGTGTCCACTGCAGACTCCCTGCGGGAGCGGGCTTGCTCGCGAAGGCCTTCTTAACCGCTGACCTGCTGCAGCAGCCCTTGTCGAGTCAAGGCAAGTGGCTGATAAAAGCCCGGATTACGTTGGGGGCAGGCTTGAAATGTCCCACCGCTTCAGACGCTGAAGTGCTGATGGCCATGCCTCGGTAGGCGTCGGCCCCCGGTGCCGGCTGAATCGCGTGGGCCGTGGCGCCCGGGCTCCAGGTGAACACGGTAACCGGCACAGTCAGGTCATTTGCCGCGCAGGTCATGAGCAGCGTATCGGCGCTTTGGGCGAAGGCATTGGCCTGACAGAAATCGAAGCGTGTCGGCATCGGTACCTGTTGGGCTTGAGCGGCGGAAGCTGGCCAGAAAAGCGGCAACTTTTTCGCCGGCGTAACGACGTTGGCAACCATATTCCCCAAACCATTGAGAAACAGCGCCTCGGTCGAAAAGCTTTCTACAGACGGCAGCACCTTGGGCTCCCCTGCAAAACCCGACCAGAAGGTGGCTGCCGTGGTGTTGTCGGCATAATGGCAGGTCCCGGCGACCTGATGCTGACCGTTGATGCCTTTGGCCTCGCAGTAGCTGGCTGTCGCCGGCAGCTTCAGGGCTTTCATGCTGTAGTCAGTGCCATTGAAAGTGGCGACATTGGCCGTGCTGGTTCCTGAGGCATTTGGACAGTTGAGTGCCACGAGTGTGGTGCTGTCGACCCCGGAGTCGGAGATGGCCGCGATACGACAGTTATCGTTACGAGTCGAGACTTGCTGGGGTTCGCCTTTTTTCGCCAGAAACCAGACAACAGCCGTGCCACCGGAAGGGCCGTTGCTTTGCCCGGCCACGTTGCCAAACAGTGTCGAGGCGAGTACTTCGCTACTTGTATCGCGCGCCAACGGTTCGAACGGCAGCGGATCGCCTTGGGGGGACACCACTGGCCAGAACACCGGCACTTTGCTCTGCGCCGAACCTGGCTGTGGGTCACAGGTGCCGGTGATCAAGTGGAAGGACAAGAAACCACTATCGCAAGAAACGTGATTCGGCAGGGGCTTGAGATTGATCAGCACGGTCGGGAACGAGCTCTGATACCAGGCTTTTTTGACGCCATCGACGACGCAATAACCTGCTATCCGGGATGGTTCGACGACACCTGTGGTCGTACATGAGCCCTCGGAGGGGCCTGCAAGCTCAGGCTGCCCTGCCTGTGCGGTGGACAGCAACGTGGAAGCCGACAGTAGCGCAGCGAGGATAATCAATCTGTTCAGATGAATGTTCATGGGGCGTTCCTTCCTTGGCAAGAACCTGCCGATTGGCGCTTGAAGTCAGTAAACAAACAAAAAAAGCCACTGCCTAGCTGTCAAACCTGACAACTAGGCAGTGGCTTTTTTTAGGTATATGACAGCGGGTCAGCGCTGGCATTAACTCACTACAACCAATGCCAGAAGCGGCTCCAGAACCCTCGATTCAAATCTTCCTTGCATCCGGCGTATTGCTGGGCATACAGGTTGGAACGGTTCTGAACCTTGCGCGCGGTGGGCATCAGCCACGCCTTGCTGGCGTAGGTTTTGTTGCGGAAGCCGCCCCAGCCTTCGTGGTAGTTGAGGTACTGGTTGTAGGCGTCGTATTTGTACACACCGTTAATCGAATAGGTCTTGTCCATGTACCAGCCAACGAAGTCGATGGCGTCGTCGAAGTCTTCGCGATCAGCGCCGTATCGGCCGGTACTTTTCTGGTAATCGGACCAGACTTCATCCTTGGCCTGCGCATAACCCGATGCGGTGCTGACGCGGCCCCACGGAATCACCCACAGCAGGTATTTGCGCGGGGTCTTGGCGTCGTAGCGATAGCCGGATTCCTGATACATGATCGCGAAGGGCACCTGAATCGGCACGCCCCAACGCTTTTGCGTGACCTGGGCGGCGTCGTACCAGTCGCTTTTTTCGCGGAAGATGTCGCAGAGGTTTTCCGGCGAGCGGGGCGGCGAGGTGCCGCACCCGGTCAACAGCGTTGCAAGTGTCAGTAGTCCAAGCGTCTGCCCGTATTTCAAAAGCGGTTATCCCATCATGCGCAAAAAGGCCGACAGTCTACGCGCTCATGTCAACTGGTGACGATAGGGGAGATCCGGACCGGTTTTGCTGCACGTCAGCGCTGCGGCTTGTACGGCGAAAGTGAGCATGGCGTCGATCTGCTCGCGGGTGAGGCTCTGCACGCCTTCGACCGAATCCAGGCCGTGTTCGGTCAGCCAGGTGATCAGCGCGGCCTGAAAGGTATCACCGGCGCCGACGGTATCGGCGATCTTCACCGGGCACGCTGGCACCGACCACGTGCCGTGTTGGCGGCTGAACACCGTAGCGCCGTCACCGCCGCGCGTGAGGAACACCAACTGACAGCGGTGCTGCAACCACCCTTCGATGACGTGCTGCGGGTCCTGTTCGGGATAGAGCAGGCTCAAGTCTTCATCGCTGACCTTGATCAGGTCGGCCAGTAGCACCAGCATGGCGATGCGTTCGCGCCAGCGTTCGATGTTCGGCTCGGGGTTGAGGCGAACGTTCGGGTCGAGGCTGATCAGGCGTTTGCCGCTTTCGCGCTGAACCAACGCCAGCAAAGTGTCGCCGATGGGCTGAACCACCAGCGAGAACGAACCGATGTGCAGGCCGCGCACGTCGTCACCCAGCGCCGGCAGGTGCGCCAGGCTCAACTGCCGATCCGCGCAGCCTTCGCCGCGAAAGCTGTAATGCGGCGAGCCATTGGTGCCGACCGCGACCATTGCCAGCGTGGTCGGCGCAGCGAACTCGACGAGGTAGTCGGGGCACACGCCTTCGTCCTGCAACACGCGCTGCAAACGGCGGCCGAGGTAATCGGTGGACAGCCCGCCGAACAGTGCAGAGTCCACGCCGAGGCGCCGCAGACCCACCGCGACGTTGAACGGCGAGCCGCCGGCAATCGCCTTGAAATTCACTTTCGACGCCACATCGCTGGCATCGTCTTCGCTGAAGAAATCAAACAGGGCTTCGCCACACACCAGGTACATAGTTGTTTTGCTCTTTAGAGGGTTGCGACATGCTGTTGATAGCGTTCGTAAGCCTGCTGGAACGCCGCGACATTGGCGGCAACCGGCAGGGTTTCACTGCTCAGGTCGAGCGTCACGCAGCGTTGGCAGAGATCGGCCAGGGAGTCTTCGTGGCCATTGGACCATGACTTGCACCACGCCGCCTGAATCGCCGCGCCAAGGGCCGCTGCTTCGCTTTGCTCGGTGCAGATCACCGGGGTGTTCATGATGTCGGCGACGATCTGCCGCCAGACCGCGCTTTTCGAACCGCCGCCGATCAGGCAAATGCTGCGGCTTTGTAAACCATTCTGGCGCAGCAAATCCAGCCCGTAGCGCAAACCGAAGGTCGTACCCTCGACGGCCGCGCGACACAGATTGGCCTGCGTCAGATTGTCCAGCGTCAGGCCGTGCAGGCTACCGGTGGCGTGAGGCAGGGCGGGCACTCGTTCGCCGTTGAGAAACGGCAGCATGCTCACACCTTCGGCGCCGATCGGTGACTGGGCGACGAGGTCGTTGAACTGGCCCAGATCAAGGTTGAACAGTTCGCGAATCGCGCCGGTGGCGTTGGTCAGGTTCATCGTGCAGATCAGCGGCAACCAGCCACCGCTGGAGGAACAGAACGTGGCAACCGAAGTATCGGCACTGACCTTCGGTGCGTCGGCATAGGCATACACGGTGCCGGATGAACCCAGGCTCATGGTGATGGCGCCGGGCTGAATATTGCCGGTGCCGATGGCGCCCATCATGTTGTCGCCCCCACCGCTGGACACCTGTGCATTCGGGTTGATGCCCAGATGCTCGGCTATCGCTGGCAGAATCGTGCCCACGGCCTGATGCGCGTCGATCAACTCCGGCAACGCAGCTTGCAGGCGCCCGGTGGCATCGATGTCACGCAGCAACTGCAAATCCCATTGGCGCGTGCGCACGTTGAAATAACCGGTGCCTGAGGCGTCACCGTATTCGCTGCACGAACGGCCCGTGAGCCAGAAATTCAGGTAGTCATGGGGCAGCAGGACGCGGGCGATGCGCGCGAAAACCTCGGGATGCTGCTCCTTGGTCCACAACAATTTCGACACGGTGTAGCCCGGCGCGATGACCACGCCCAGGCGTTCAAGCGAGCCTTTCTCGCCCCCCAGATAAGTCAGCAATCGGTCGTTCTCAGCCGTGGTCTCGGTGTCGCACCAGAGCTTGGCCGGGCGCAGCACCTGGCCTTGGTCATCGAGCAAGACCAGACCGTGTTGCTGGCCGGAAACCCCTATGCCGAGGATCGCCTGGCCATCGACATTCGCCGCCAGCAACGCCTGGCGAGTGGCGAGGGCGAAGGCATCCAGCCACTGCCGGGTATCCTGTTCGCGACGACCGTTGGTGCCGCTGAACATCGTGTGCGCGGCGGCGCCCTGACCGAGGACTTGACCGCTGATGGCGTCAAGGATGATGGCTTTGGTGCCTTGGGTGCCGCAGTCGATGCCGAGGAACAGTTGTTGTGTTGTCATGTGTGAGCCACTCGGGGTGTAGTGAAGATCAAGAGCTTACCCCCCTCACCACAGTCCTCTCTCCCTCCGGGAGAGGGCCAGGGTGAGGGGCTTTTCAATCCAGAATCCGCTGCAGAGTCCCCGTCACACCGTCCTCACGCAAGCTGTTGCAGCACCATTCAAACGCCGCGACAAACTCCGCCGAACGCGGTATCGCCGCGCCGAAAATCTCTTCAACGGCCAACAACCGCTGGGTGATTAAAGCATCGTCCGCCACCAACGCCTGACAGAAATCAGCCCGCGGATCGGGAATCGAGTAGGTATCGCCATTCTCGTCCACGCCTTTCAAATACAGCGCCCATGCCGCGACCACCAAGGCGGCACGCCGGGTCTCACGGCCATCGGCAATCAAGCGATTGATCGTCGGAATGGTGAACTTGGGAAATTTCGACGAGCCATCCGAACACACGCGCTCCAGTTGATCGGCAATCGCCTGATTGGAGAAGCGCGCCACCAGCGTGTCCTTGTACTCGCTCAGGTCGATGCCTGGCACCGGCGCCAGTTGTGGCGTGACATCCAGGTCCATGTACGCGCGCATGTAACGCACGAACAACGGATCGTTCATGGTCTCGTGAACAAAGCGATAGCCCTTCAAGAAACCCAGATAGGTCAGGGCCAGGTGACTGCCGTTGAGCAGCTTGATTTTCATCTCTTCGTAAGGCGAAACATCGTCGGTGAACTGCACGCCGACCTTTTCCCACGCCGGTCGGCCATTGACGAACTTGTCTTCCAGCACCCATTGCACAAATGGCTCGCACACCACCGGCCACGCGTCGTCGACGCCATGTTTGTCGGCGAGTTGCAGGCGATGGGCCGTGCTGGTCATCGGGGTAATGCGGTCGACCATGGCGTTGGGGAAACTGACGTTCTGCTCGATCCAGTCGCGCAGGCCCGGGTCGCGCAACGTGGCGAATGCCAGCAGCGCTTTGCGGGTCACTGCGCCGTTGTGCGGAAGGTTATCGCAGGACATGACAGTGAACGCCGGAATGCCCGCGCCACGGCGTTTCTGTAAGGCCGCGCAGAGGAAGCCGAACACGGTTTTTGGGGTCTGCGGGTGCGCCAGATCGTGCTGGATCTGCGGCAGGTGCGCCATGAATTCGCCGTTGCTGTCGTCGATGCAATAACCACCCTCGGTGATGGTCAGCGAGACAATGCGAATGTGCGGATCGGCGAGTTTGTCGATCAGCGCCTGAGCATCGTCTTCTGCGAGCAGCATGTCGCGGATCGCGCCGATCACGCGCACTTCGGTGTCATCGCCGTCACCGAGTTCGAACAGGGTGAACAGGTAATCCTGCTCCTTGAGATCGTCCCGGGCGCGGCGGTCTTCGGCGCGCAGGCCGACCCCGCAAATCGCCCAGTCCAAGGCTTCGCCGGTGTTCATCAATGCGTCGGTGTAATACGCCTGATGGGCGCGATGGAAGCCACCGACACCGATGTGGGCGATGCCCTGGCGGGTTTCGCCGAGGCTGTAGGCCGGCAGTTTCACCTCGGGGGCGAGACGGTTGAGGTTCTGTTTATTCAGTTTCATCACAGGGTTCTCGCGAATCAGGCGGCCGCACGCAGCGGGCGGGTCAGCGCCACGCCCTCGGCGTCGAACAGGTGGCAGTGGCTGGCGTCCAGGTGCAGGTTCAGTTGCTCGCCGTAACGGCTGGCGAGATCGCCGCGCACGCGCATGGTCAGGGCTTCGCCGGCGTTGGTCTTGACGTGGCAGAAGGTATCGCTGCCCAAGCGTTCACTGACGTCGGCGATGACTTGCAAGGTGCAGTCGCCGGGTTGCGCCAGTTCCAGGTGTTCCGGGCGAATGCCGAGGGTCACGGCGCTGCCGACGCTCAGATTCGCGGCGGCGAAGGGCAGGGTGATGCGCGTGCCGGCGTCCAGCGAGACTTCGCAGCTTTGCGCATCGACGCGGACAATCTGGCCCTTGAGGAACCCCATTTTCGGCGTGCCAAGGAAGCCGGCGACGAAGATGTTCGCCGGGTTGTGATACAGGTCCAGCGGCGAGCCGACCTGCTCGATCTTGCCACCGTTGAGCACCACAACCTTGTCGGCCATGGTCATCGCTTCGACCTGGTCGTGGGTCACATAGATCATCGTCGCTTGCAGGTCTTTGTGCAGGCGCAGCAGTTCCAGACGCATCTGCACGCGCAGCGCGGCGTCGAGGTTTGAAAGCGGTTCATCGAACAGGAAGATCTTAGGGTTGCGCACGATGGCGCGGCCAATCGCTACACGCTGACGCTGACCACCGGAGAGCTGTTTTGGTTTGCGCTCAAGCATCGGGCCGAGTTCGAGGATGCGCGCCGCTTCGGCCACTTTTTTCTCGACTTCGGCTTTCGGCACGCCGGCCAGGTCGAGGGCGAAGGACATGTTTTTCTTGACGGTCATGTGCGGGTACAGCGCGTAGGTCTGGAACACCATCGCCAGATCGCGCTTGGCCGGGCTGACTTCGGTGATGTCGCGTGCGTCCAGTTCGATGGTGCCGCCGCTGACTTCTTCGAGGCCGGCGATCAGGCGCAGCAGGGTGGATTTGCCGCAACCGGACGGGCCGACGAAGACCACGAATTCCTTGTCGTTCACCTCAAGGTCGATGCCCTTGATGATGGAAAAACCTTCGAAGCCTTTTTGCAGATTCTTGATTTTCAGGTTGGCCATGATGATGGGCCTCCGCAATTCATTATTGGGTTAAACCAGATCGGCTTTTCTGTGGGAGCGAGGGTTGGGTGCGGGATATTCATTTCACGGCACCGAACGACAGGCCGCGCACCAGTTGTTTCTGGCTGATCCAGCCGAAGATCAGGATCGGTGCGCAGGCCAGGGTCGAGACCGCTGACAACTTGGCCCAGAACAAGCCTTCGGGGCTTGAGTAGGAGGCGATCAACGCGGTCAGCGGTGCGGCTTTTGACGAGGTCAGGTTCAGCGACCAGAAGGCCTCGTTCCAGCACAGGATCAGCGACAACAGCACGGTCGACGCAAGGCCACCCTTGGCAATCGGCAGCAGCACGCGGACCATTTCCTGCCACAGCGTGGCGCCGTCGAGGCGGGCGGCTTCGAGGATGTCTTTGGGGATGTCCTTGAAGTAGGTGTAAACCATCCACACCACAATCGGCAGGTTGATCAGCGTGTAGATCACGATCAACGCGATGCGCGTATCGAGCAGGCCGAAACTCTTGGCCAGCAAATAGATCGGCATCAGCACGCCCACCGGCGGCAGCATCTTGGTCGAGAGCATCCACAGCAGCGTGCCTTTGGTGCGCTGGGTTTCGTAGAACGCCATCGAGTAAGCGGCGGGCACCGCGATCAACAGGCACAACGCGGTTGCGCTAAAGGAAATCACCACCGAGTTCCAGGCGAAACTGAAGTAGTCGCTGCGCTCGTTGATGTGCAGGTAGTTCTCCAGCGTCGGCGTAAAGATGAACTGCGGCGGCGTGGCGAAGGCGTCGATTTCGGTTTTGAAACTGGTCATCACCATCCAGAAGATCGGGAAGAAAATCACGATCGCGATGGCCCAGGCCAGGGTGCCGAGCAGCAGGCTTTGCAGCCGACGGGAATGTTGAAGTGTCATGGCAGGCCTCAGGCTTTGTCAGTCAGGTTTTTACCGATCATCCGCACCAGAATGATCGCGGCGATGTTGGCGATGACCACGGCAATCAAGCCGCCTGCCGAAGCCATGCCGACGTCGAACTGCACCAGCGCCTGGTTGTAGATCAGGTAGGCGAGGTTGGTCGAGGCGTAGCCGGGGCCGCCGTTGGTGGTGGTGAAAATCTCGGCGAACACCGACAGCAGGAAGATCGTTTCGATCATCACCACCACGGCAATCGGCCGCGCCAGGTGTGGCAGGGTCAGGTGCCAGAAAATGGCGATGGGGCCGGCGCCATCGAGGCGCGCAGCTTCTTTCTGCTCCTGATCGAGCGACTGCATGGCGGTCATCAGAATCAGGATGGCGAAGGGTAGCCACTGCCACGAGACAATGATGATGATCGACAGCAGCGGGTAGTGCGCCAGCCAGTCCACCGGTTGCGCGCCGAACAACTTCCACACGTAGGCGAGGATTCCCGACACCGGGTGGAAAATCAGGTTCTTCCAGATCAATGCACCGACGGTGGGCATGATGAAGAACGGTGAGATCAGCATGACCCGCACGATGCCGCGACCAAGAAACTCACTGGCCTCCAGCAATGCACTGATGAGCACGCCAAACACCACGCTGATCAGCAACACGCTGCCGACCAGCAACAGGGTGTTGCTGGCGCCGGGCAGGAAACCGGAATCGGTCAGGAAATAGCTGAAGTTCTCCAGCCCGACGAATTCGTTTTCACCGGGGTAGAGCAGGTTGTAGCGAATCATCGAGAAGTAGAGGGTCATGCCCAGCGGCACGATCATCCACAGCAGCAGCAAGGCCACCGAAGGGCTGACCAGGAACCAGCCCGGATTGCGCACGCGAACCTTGCGCTGCGGCTGGGACAGATCAATGTGGGCTTTGGCAGTTGAAGTATTCATGGTGATCACAACCGAGTCTTTCAGACCTATGGAGATCTAATGTAGGGGTGAGCCTGCTCGCGATAGCGGTGTGTCAGTCACCCATTGCGTTGAATGGGAAGCTGCCATCGCGAGCAGGCTCACCCCTACAAAAGGCAGGAGCGAGCTGTGGCGGTTACTTGGGATAACCGGCGCGCTTCATCTCGCGCTCAGTGGTTTGCTGAGCGGCGGCCAAGGCTTGATCCACCGTGGTCTGGCCGATCAGCGCCGCCGAGAACAGCTTGCCGACCTGGGTACCCACGGCCTGGAACTCAGGAATGGTCACCAACTGAATGCCGATGTAAGGCACCGGTTTCAGCGTCGGTTTGCTCGGGTCGGCCGCCTTCAGCGATTCCAGCGTGACCTTGGCGAATGGCGCAGCGCTCATGTAGGCGTCACTGTAGGTCGAGGCGCGAGTGCCCGGCGGAACGTTGGCGATGCCATCGGTCCTGGCGACCAGTTCGCCGTACTCTTTGGAGGTCGCCCAGGCGCTGAATTGTTTCGCGGCGTCCTTAGCCTTGGAGCTGGTTGGAATCGCCAGTGCCCACGAATACAACCACGCCGAACCTTTGTCGGTGACTTGATGCGGGGCGAAGGTGAAGCCGACGTGATCGGAGACTTTGCTCTGGGTCTTGTCGGTGACGAACGAGCCGGCGACGCTGGCATCGACCCATATCGCGCACTTGCCGCTGTTGAACAGCGCGAGGTTTTCGTTGAAGCCGTTACTCGAAGCACCCGGTGGGCCGGATTTCTTCATGGTATCAACATAGAAATTCAACGCATTTTTCCACTCGGGGCCGTTGAATTCCGGCTGCCATTTTTCATTGAACCAGCGTGCGCCGTAAGCGTTGGCGACGGTGCTGATCAGCGCCATGTTTTCGCCCCAACCGGCCTTGCCACGCAGGCAGATGCCGTACTGCTCCTGGTCTTTTTTGGTGAGTTTTTCGGCGAAACCGGCGATTTCCTCCCAGGTCGGGCGCTCAGGCATGGTCAGCCCGGCCTCTTTGAACAGGTCGGTACGGTAATAGGTGATCGAGCTTTCGGCGTAGAACGGCAGGGCGTACAGCGAGCCCTTCACCGACAGGCCTTCACGCACCGACGGGAACACGTCGTCGAGGGCGTAACTGGCCGGTAGGTCCTTCATCGGCTCCAGCCAGCCTTTGGCGCCCCACAGTGCGGCTTCGTACATGCCGATGGTCAACACGTCGAACTGCCCGCCCTGAGTCGCGATGTCGGTGGTCAGACGTTGGCGCAGGACATTTTCTTCCAGCACGACCCAATTGAGCTTGATGTCCGGGTGCTCGCTCTCGAAGGTCTTCGAAAGTTTCTGCATACGGATCATGTCGCTGTTGTTGACGGTGGCGATGGTCAGGGTCTGGGCGCCAAGGCTGACGCTGCTGAGGGTCATGCAGGTGAGGGCAAGCAGAGCTTTTGCAGTGGGTTGCATCGTGCACTCCTTTTCTGCGTCCCGGGGAGGCAGAAGGACAGTTATTGTTTTTGTGTCTTCCTGTGCAGGAAGAATGTGCGCTGATTACAGCCTTCAATCGCAGCACTGACAAATCATCCCTAGCACTTTTATCGATACTTTTTTGCACTGGACTTTGCCGGGGTAAACGCAGGGAAGGGGTTTTCAGTGGGAACGCGCTAACGAATGCGTACAGGTTTCAGGCCATTGCCCAGCACTGGTAGAGCGGTGTCTTCACAAGCGGTTCTGTTCGGTCAACCGCTGCACCGCGAGCCGCCGATAATGCGACGGCGTCATGCCTTTGAGCTGCTGAAAGCGCCGATTGAAGTTCGAGATGTTGTTGAAACCCGACTCGAAGCAGACGTCGGTGACCGGCTTGTCACCATCGGCCAGTAACTCGCAGGACTTGCTGATGCGCAGGCGATTGACGAACTCGATGAAATTACGCCCGGTGGCCTGCTTGAACACCCGGCTGAAATACGTCGGCGTCATGCCCAGGTGATCAGCGACTTCCTCAAGGGAAATATCCCGGGCGTAGTGGGCAAAAATGTAGTCCACCGCGCGGTTGGTGCGGTCGATGTTGTGCTCATCGGCCAGTTGCGTGTTGGTGGCGCCAGAGAGCAATTGATAGTCGTCAGTCGCGGCGAGCAACTCCATCAAAATGAAGAAATGTCCCAGGCGAGTGACACCTCGGGTATCGGCGATCCGCTGCATCAGCGTCATGGCCTGGCGGATCGTGTGTTTGCAACGAAATTCGATGCCGTACTGCGCGCGCTCAAGCAGCGGTGCCAGCGTCTTGAGTTCGGCAAATACGGCATGGCCACTCTCGAACAGTTCGTCCGTGAAGTTGACCAGCATGTCGCGTTTTTCCACGACCTCATCTTCGGCGACCTGGCTGATCCAGTTGTGCGGCAGGTTGGGGCCCGTCAGAAACAGGGTTTGCGGGTAGAAGTTGCCGATGTAGTCACCGATGAACACTTTGCCCGAGCTGGCAACAATCAGGTGCAGTTCGTATTCCTTGTGAAAATGCCAGCGCACCAACGGACACGGGAAACCATGCTGTCGGTAGATGATGGATAACCCGTTGTGGTCATCCATCAACTCATAAGAAGGGTCGGTCACTCGGGCTGTTCGGGACATGTCAGGCCACTTTTCTTGTTATCGCTCGCCGATCATGCCCCTTTCTGCGCTTGTGGCACCAGCCCCGATTCAGCGAGATTCATACAACGCCCGCCCGTAGACCGCCTTCATGCTGTTGGCCACCCAGCAATAACGAACGATCTCCGACTCGTCGAAGAAATCGGTACTGATGATGCTGCAACGAGTCACCCAATCCCGAGTGGAGTGGAACCAGTCATTGATCTTGTGCTTGATGTTGGCCGGGCCGCCCAGCAGCGAATAGCAGGTGACTGGCAACGACCAGATGAACGATTCGAGGGGCGCATCCTTCAGGGTGGTTTGGATGTGCCGTTCCAGAGTTCCCGTATCGGTGAACACTTGACGGGTCCATTTGTGCGGGATTTGCGGCCAGAAGAACTGCTGGTCCAGGCCCGCCGAGTAGTGCGCCGCCAACACGATGCGTCGCCTGGAACTGGCGCTTTTGAGCTGGCCGATTGTGCTCATCGAGTCGGAAAACGGAATCAGCTGCGACCCCAGTCGACGCAGCATGAAGTCATTCAGTTGCTGGTGATCGAAAGCATTGTCGCCATCCCCCAGCTGATGGTAGTCCAGTACGACGAATTCGTCAGGGTTGCGATCAAGGAATGCGGTCAGCGTCTCGACCAGTTCATCGAGCAGCCGGCCGGACTCATGGCCATTGTGGTGAAAATAAAAGACCGGCCGGCCGCCGCTGTCCCTGTATCCCAGGCGCAGGTCAAATGCCCGGGCGCCGTTTTCCAGTTGCCAGGCGAACGAATCGTTCTGGCAGGTGATCCAGTTGCCCGTGACGAACTTGTGGTTGGGCGCCTTTTTGTCCATGCCACTGTTGTGGCTGCCGGGCCAGATGATATCGGTCAACTTGAGTTGATCGATATCCAGCACATGGCCCATCCATTTTTGCTTGTCGAAGGCTGCTTCAGTACTGCTCATCGTGACTCCCTGTCGCCATGCTCCCCATCCTTGGGGGCGAAGTTATTGATGTGAGAGGTGCCGTTTGTGGCGGCACCTGCCCGTTCACCGATTGTGAGTGAGCGTGAAATACAGCATACAAACAGCGTAAATCATGTCCAGCGACGGCAACATTCGCTAAAAAATAGCCAATGCATGGCACCGTCACTGCGCTTAGAGCTGGCGAGCCTTGAGCAGGTTCGCGGTGCGGCAGAACGAAACCAGTCTGGATTCTTCGATGAAGTCGACATTGACGATGTTGCATTTGAGCAGCCAGTCGCTATTGGCCGGGTCGAACCATTTATCCAGGTCGGAATGAATATCTACCGGGCCACCCCACAAGGAATAACTGGTAGCAGACAGTGACCACGGATAATAAGAGGACGGTGGGTAAGCCAACACTTTTTCGATATATTTCTGAAGGTCACTGGCGCTGGGGGTTTGTGTGCCGATCCAGTAATGCTCGACCTCTTGGTTAAACCATTGCAAGTCCAGATCGCGATGCCAGTTGGCATGTACCAGAACTCGCTGTGAAGGGCTGATATCCTTTAATCGCCCAAGGCTTAAATGACGGTTTCGTGGCGGAATGATTCTGTCGCGCAGGAAGTGTGCCATCGTCTTGTTGAACCAGACAAAATCAAAAGGTTGATCGCCATCTTTCAACTCGTGGAAGTCGAGAACAATGAACTCGTCGGGGTTTTCCAAAAGAAAGCGCTGCAGGTCTGTGATCAGTCCGCCAAATACGCGTGAAGACAGATAGCCATCGTGTTGCATGCGCATCTTGCCGAGACCTTCGCCCTTACTGTCGTAGACCATTCTGATGTCAAGCGCTCGCGCGCCGTTATTGAGCTGTTCATAAAAAGAGTTATGCTGACAGGCTAAATAATGCGCGCCGGGCACCAGGGCATAGGAAGCCTGCCAGTCGCAGCCGGCATTGTGCGTGCCCGGCAGTGTCAATTGATTAAGTGACAGGTTATCGATGGCCGGAGTGGCGGCCATCCAGTTTTTTAGTGTGTAGTTATCCAGCGTCTTGCTGTCCATGTCGGTTCTCCCTGAATAATAAATAACTCGCTCCGATTGTTTGGCGAGTTATTTATTATTAATGGCTGGGGAGTTAGCCGGGCAAGATGCAGTTTAATGCTGGATATATGTTGCCTTTTATTGAGTGTGTCCAGATGGGGCCTGGCGGTTCTTTGCTTCGATCCACTGCGACATGTATTGAGTGCTCTTGTGGTGATGGTGGCGCAACATACTGCCAGTGAAGTTGGCTTTTCTAAGTTGATTCAAGTTGCTCATGCTCTGTCGCAACTTGTCGATCAGCGCCGGCCCGTGAACCGACTGACGATACCGCTCAGCCAATAAGGTGTTCCCAGCCAGTCGGGCTTCATTCCAAAGGGCTTCGTCCTGATACAACTGAACTGCTCGATCCGCCAGGGCTTGAGCGCTGCACGCCACTGCACCCGGCCACGGCATCTCGCCGTGCATGGCCTCGGCGCCGACAGGCGTGGTCACCGACGGTGTGCCGCACAGCATCGCGTCGATGAATTTGCCCTTGATCCCGGCGCCGAAGCGCAAAGGTGCCAGGCACACTCGCGCCGCCGACATGACCTGCAGCGCGTCTTCGGCCCAGTTCATCACGTGAAATCCCTGCGCTGGGTTGTGCAGGGCAGTGGCTTTTGGCGGGGTGTACGCGCCGTAGATGTGTAACTGCGCGTGCGGCAGTTGCGCGCGGATCAACGGCCAGACTGCGGTTTTCATCCACAGCACCGCGTCCCAGTTGGGCGCGTGTCGGAAGTTGCCGATACTGAGGAAATGCGCGCGTTGCGCGAACGTCCGTTGCTCGCCTTGCGGCAGGTCGATCATCAGCGGACACTCGTGCAGCAGGGCGCGCGGAAGGCCGAATTGTTCCACCAGCAGCTCAATCTCGACCGTGGAAATCATCAGGTTCAGGTCACAGCGATACAGCGCGGCGATTTCACGCTTGGCCATGTCGCTGTCGGCCATGAGTTCGAATTCTTCGTGCAGGGCCGGCGCGAACAGGGACGTGAAGTCCTGCTCGTCCGGAGCGTTTTTCAGGTGTTCCCTGAGCCGCATATGCCGGGCATGGCGTAGGCTTTGCAGATCAGAGGTTTCGAGTACACGCAGGGCGTTCGGGCAATGTTTCTCGACGCGCCAGCCAAACTGTTCTTCCATCATGAACTGGTCGAACAACACGATATCCGGGGCCAGCTCCATGACGAAGGTATCGAAGCTGCTGTTGTTCAGTTCAATCGGCACTTCGCGAATGCCCATCGCGCTGAGGTCGGCCTTGTGCTCGCCGGGGCCGGCAGGGCTGCTGAAGGTGATCTCCCAGCCTTGCTCGAGAAAGGTCTCGAGGATCTGCATCACATGCCCGCTGGCCGCCGATGAGCGAGGTTCGGGCCAGACGTAGCCGATGACCAGAACGTGGGTGGCGGGGCGTGCAGACATTGACGGGTGTTCCTTGAAGGCAGAAAACAGAAGAGAGGGTCAGCACCGATCGGGCTGACCGAGGACAAAAATGCGTCACTTGGCGTCAAGTATGCTTTTGACCTTGTCGCGCAATTGATCAATCGAGAACGGCTTGCCGATCACATGCATGTCGGCCGGCACAGCAAGGGTTTCCGCATAACCGCTGGCGAACAGGATCGGCAAGGTCTCTCGCAACTTCCGCGCTTCAGTGGCCAGCTCATGTCCATCCATACCGGGCAGACCGACGTCAGTCATCATCAGATCGATTGTTGCCGCTGGATCTTTCAAGAACGCCAGCGCCTGTTCGCTGCCGTCCGACTCCAACACGCTGAACTCCAGTTCCTCCAGCACATCGATGATGAGCATACGCACGATGTCGTCGTCTTCGACTACTAGGATGGTGGGCGCTGGGGTGGACATATTGAAGGCTCTCAAGAAATGAAATCGGGAGTGCAACCGGTCGAAATGCCGGGCTCTTGCATCAGTAAGTGGCGCATAGCCACAAGTTCCCGATTCGATACAAAAAAGATTAGCTGCAATCGGGGCGCCAAGGATAACTGCTGGATGATCACGGAGCGCAGGCAAAATCAGGTTAATGCGGCCAAATCTGTGAGAAAAATGGATCGATGCCGCCGTTTTGGGGCAAACTCCCGGGTTTCGACAGTTCGACAAGGCCGTCCCATGCCCACTTCGTCCACGGTAGATGAAACACGGTTTCGCAAACTTCTGACACGCAATATCAGCCTGCCATTGGGCGTGGGTGCGATGAGTGCGGTGTTTTTCATCGCGCTGATCACTTATTTGCTGTCAGTGATCCAGTGGGTCGAGCACACCGACCGGGTGATCAATAACGCCAATGAAGCGGTGAAACTCACTGTGGACCTGGAAACCGGCATGCGCGGATACCTGCTCAGTGGTGACGAGCATTTTCTCGACCCGTATGAAACGGCCAAGCCGCGTATCGCCGTCGCACTCGACACATTGCTTGAGCTGACGGCTGACAATCCGGCGCAAACCGATCGTCTACGCCGTCTGCAGGCGTTGCAGACCGAGTGGGCGACCTACGCACAGTCGATGATTGATCTGCAGCGCACCAGCGGCGACTACAAGGCAGCAGTGAAGGCCGGTCGCGGCAAGCGCCTGACCGACGAGATTCGCAAGCAGTTCGAAGACGTCATTGAAACCGAGCAATTGCTGCGCGCCACGCGCAACGAAGAAGTACGCCGCACGACAATCTGGAGCATCAGCCTGTACCTGCTGTTCATCGCGGGTATCAGTGGCATGCTCGCCTACATTGGCCGCCGTGACCTGGTCAACCTGTCGAACAACTACAGCGCCAACCTCGCCGCGCAACAGGCCAGTGCTTCACGCCTGGAGCAGCAGGGCTGGCTGCGCAACGGCCAGACTCAACTGGCTGAGCAAGTGCTGGGGCAACTGACGCTCAATCTGCTGGGTCGCAACATTCTGCAATTCTGCGCGCAATACCTCGGCACAGCCGTGGCGGCACTGTACGTGCGTGAAGAGCACGGCGGTCTGAAACGTGTGGCGACCTATGGGTTCTCCCGCGAGCAGGAAGAGCAGGATCAGTCGATCTACAGCGGCGAAGGCATCGTCGGTCAGGTGGCGCAGCAGGCGCGGTTGATTCGTCTGGATTCGGTGCCGGCCGATTACTTCAAAGTCAGCTCCGGCTTGGGTCAAGGCCTGCCGCAAAGCGTGCTGGTGGTGCCGACCAGCGATGATGACCGGGTCAACGGCGTGATCGAGCTGGGTTTCCTGCGTCCGCTCACCGAACGCGACATTGAGCTGCTCGAACTGATTGCCGGCAACATCGGCACGTCCATCGAAGCCGCGCGCTACCGTCAGCGTCTGCAGGAAGTCCTCGCCGAAACCCAGCAACTCAACGAGGAGTTGCAGGTACAGCAGGAAGAGTTGAAAACCGCCAACGAAGAGCTCGAAGAGCAATCGCGGATTCTCAAGGAGTCCCAGGCGCACCTGGAAACCCAGCAAGTCGAACTGGAGCAGACCAACGAGCAACTGGCCGAGCAGGCGCAGACGCTGGCCGAGCAACGCGATGCAATGGACCAGAAGAACACCGAGCTGAATCAGGTACAGATCCAGCTCGAAGAACGCGCAGAAGAATTGCAGCGTTCAAGCAAGTACAAGTCGGAATTCCTCGCCAACATGTCCCACGAACTGCGCACGCCGCTGAACAGTTCGCTGATTCTGGCCAAGTTGCTCGCCGAAAACCCGCAGGACAATCTCAGCGCCGAACAGGTCAAGTTTGCCGAGTCGATCTACTCGGCGGGCAATGACTTGCTCAACCTGATCAACGACATTCTTGATATTTCCAAGGTCGAAGCCGGCAAACTCGAAGTCATTCCGGAAAATACCAGCGTTGCGCGACTGGCCGACGGCTTGCGTGGCGTATTCGAGCCGATGGCTGCGGACAAGCAACTGAGCTTCAGTGTCGACCTGCAACCGGGCACGCCGGCCACGTTGTTCACCGACCGCCAGCGCCTTGAGCAGGTGATCAAGAACCTGCTGTCAAACGCTGTAAAGTTCACGGAAAGCGGCACGGTCAGCCTGACCATCGCCGGTCAGCCGAACGACCAGGTCGCCTTTGTCGTCCGCGATTCGGGCATTGGCATTGCCGCCGATCAGCAGGAGAGCATCTTCGAGGCCTTCCGTCAGGCCGATGGCACGACCAATCGCAAGTACGGCGGCACCGGCCTGGGGCTGTCGATTTCCCGCGATCTGGCCACGTTGCTCGGCGGCTCGATCACGGTGAGCAGCACGCCGGGGCAGGGCAGTGTGTTCACGCTGTTGATGCCGCAGCAGTATAACGAGTCGGCGGACGTCGCTTCCGCGCCCTTGACCTTCACCCCTCCGGCAGCCGTACCTGTGGCGCCGCTTGCTCCTGTGGTTTCATCGCTGGCACCGGTGCATATTCCCCGTTTCGCCGACGACCGCGACAAGGCACCGTTTGCTACCCGTTGCATTCTGGTGGTGGAGGACGAGCCGAATTTCGCTCACATCCTCTATGACCTGGCCCATGAGCTGGGTTACCAGTGCCTCGTCGCCCACGGTGCCGACGAGGGCTACGACCTGGCCAAAGAGTTCGTGCCGGATGCGATCCTGCTCGATATGCGCCTGCCCGATCACTCGGGTCTGACCGTGCTGCAGCGTTTGAAAGAGCACGCTGGAACCCGACACATCCCGGTGCACGTGATTTCCGTCGAGGATCGTGTCGAAGCCGCGATGCACATGGGCGCCATCGGCTACGCGGTCAAACCGACCACCCGCGAGGAGCTCAAGGACGTCTTCGCCCGTCTCGAAGCCAAGCTCACGCAGAAGGTCAAGCGCGTGCTGTTGGTCGAGGACGACGATTTGCAGCGTGAAAGCATCGCGCGGCTGATCGGCGACGAAGATATCGAAATTACTGCCGTTGGTCTGGCTCAGGACGCGCTGGAGCTGCTGCGAACGACGATCTACGACTGCATGGTCATCGATCTGAAGTTGCCGGACATGCTCGGCAATGACCTGCTCAAGCGCATGTCCACCGAGGATATCTGCTCGTTCCCGCCGGTCATTGTCTACACCGGGCGCAACCTGACCCGCGATGAAGAAGCCGAGCTGCGCAAGTATTCGCGCTCCATCATTATCAAGGGTGCACGCTCGCCGGAGCGGTTGCTTGATGAGGTCACACTCTTTCTGCACAAAGTCGAATCGCAGTTGTCCCATGAACGGCAGAAGATGCTCAAGACTGCGCGCAGCCGCGACAAGGTCTTCGAGGGCCGCAAGGTGCTGCTGGTGGACGACGATGTGCGTAACATTTTCGCCCTGACCAGTGCTCTGGAGCACAAAGGCGCGGTCGTGGTGATCGGTCGTAACGGCCGTGAGGCGATTGAGAAACTGAATGAAGTCGAGGACATCGATCTGGTGTTGATGGACGTGATGATGCCGGAAATGGATGGTTTCGAAGCCACCATCGAGATCCGCAAGGATCCGCGCTGGCGCAAGCTGCCGATCATCGCGGTAACGGCCAAGGCCATGAAGGACGATCAGGAGCGCTGCCTGCAGGCGGGTGCCAACGATTACCTGGCCAAGCCCATCGATCTGGATCGGCTGTTCTCATTGATTCGTGTGTGGTTACCGAAGATGGAACGCATTTAGTGGAACGCAGCAGCCCCCTTGAACGAAACAGCGAAATCGAATTGCGCTTGCTGATCGAGGCCATCTACCTCAAGTACAGCTATGACTTTCGCGATTACTCCGGCGCATCGATCAAGCGCCGGGTGCAACATGCGTTAGGGCAGTTCGAATGCGCGACGATCTCGGCGTTGCAGGAAAAGGTCCTGCACGATCCGACGGCATTCATGCAGTTGCTGCAATTGCTGACGATCCCGGTCAGCGAGATGTTTCGTGATCCGTCGCACTTTCTCGCGATTCGCCAGGAAGTCGTGCCGCTGCTGCGCACCTATCCGTCGCTGAAGATCTGGATCGCCGGGTGCAGCACGGGCGAGGAGGTGTATTCGATGGCGATCCTGCTGCGCGAAGAAGGCTTGCTCGACCGCACGATCATCTACGCCACCGACATCAATCCGCGCTCGCTCGACAAGGCCAAGCAGGGGATTTTCTCGATGGAGAACGTCCGGGCTTACACGGCCAACTACCAGCAAGCCGGCGGTCAGCGTTCATTTGCCGAGTACTACACTGCGGCCTATGGGTATGCGATTTTCGACAAGACACTGTGCGAGAACGTGACATTTGCCGATCACAGCCTGGCGACCGATAGCGTATTCTCCGAAACACACCTGATTTCATGTCGTAACGTATTGATTTATTTCAACAAAAAGCTTCAGGATCGAGCGTTCGGGCTGTTTCATGAATCGCTCTGCCATCGCGGCTTTCTGGTGTTGGGTAGCAAGGAAACCCTGGATTTTTCCAGCTACGCGAACCACTTCCAGCCGTTGGTGAAACAGGAACGGATCTACCGCAAATTATGAACAACGCTGCGGATTTGCCTCGGGTCGAGGCTATCGTGATAGGCGCTTCCGCCGGAGGCGTTGAGGCATTGCTGAATCTGCTTGGCCCGCTGCGCAAGGGTTTTGTGTTGCCGATCATCATCGTGCTGCACTTGCCGGAAGAGCGGCGCAGTCAATTGGCTGAGGTGTTCGCGCGGCGTCTGGCGTTGCCGGTTCATGAAGCCTGCGACAAACAGGACATTGTTGGCGGTACCGTGTATTTCGCCACGCCCGGTTATCACCTGTCCGTCGAGCAGGACCGTACCCTCTCGCTGAGTCTTGAAGATCGCGTGCACCATTCGCGTCCTGCCATTGATTACCTGTTCCAATCCGCCGCCGATGCCTATGGTCCGCGGCTGGCAGCGGTATTGCTGACCGGCGCCAACCACGATGGCGCGCGCGGTCTGGCGGTGGTCAAGCGACACGGTGGCTTGACCATCGTGCAGGACCCTGAAGAGGCGCAAGTCGCCACCATGCCCCTCGCTGCGCTGAACATTCAGCAGCCGGATCATGTCCTACCCATCCACGGCATCAGCCGTTTGCTTGTCGAGCTGGAACGAATCGCATGTTAAGTAATATCCAGGCCAAACTGCTGATCGTCGATGATCTGCCCGAGAACCTGTTGGCTCTCGAAGCGCTGATCAAGCGTGAAGACCGCACCGTCTATAAGGCGCTGTCGGCAGACGAAGCGTTGTCCCTGCTGCTGCAGCACGAGTTCGCCATGGCCATTCTCGACGTGCAGATGCCGGGCATGAATGGCTTTGAACTGGCCGAACTGATGCGCGGCACCGAGAAGACCAAGAACATCCCGATCATCTTCGTCAGCGCCGCTGGCCGTGAACTCAATTACGCATTCAAGGGCTATGAGAGCGGGGCGGTGGACTTCCTGCACAAGCCGCTGGATATCCATGCGGTGAAGAGTAAGGTCAACGTCTTTGTCGATCTGTATCGCCAGAGCAAGGCGATGAAGCAGCAGGTCGAGGCGCTGGAGCAGGCCCGTCGCGAGCAGGAAGCGCTGCTGCAACAATTGCAGAGCACGCAACTGGAACTGGAGCAGGCGGTGCGCATGCGCGATGACTTCATGTCCATCGTCGCCCACGAAGTACGCACGCCGCTCAATGGCCTGATTCTCGAAACCCAACTGCGCAAGATGCACCTGGCACGGGATAACGCTGCAGCGTTCACCCTCGACAAGATGCACGCGATGGTTGACCGCGACGAGCGGCAGATCAAAAGCCTGATTCGCCTGATCGAAGACATGCTCGACGTCTCGCGCATTCGTACCGGCAAGCTGTCGATCCGGCCAAACCGCTTCGACCTGGTACAGCTGGTGAGCAACCTGCTGCAAAACTTTGCAGCGCAGATCGAGGCGGCGGAAACGCATGTGTCTTTCGAAGCTCCAGATCCGGTGACGGGCCACTGGGACGAATTCCGCATCGAGCAGGTGATCACCAATCTGCTGACTAATGCGCTGCGTTACGGCGGACGTAGCCCGATACAGGTTCGGGTCTACCGTCAGGGCAACGAGGCTCGGGTTGAGGTGCAGGATCGCGGTATCGGTATCAGTGCCGAGAACCAGAAGCGTATTTTCCAACAGTTCGAACGGGTCTCCGCCAAGACGGTAGTGGCCGGCCTCGGGCTGGGTCTGTTCATTTCCGAGCAGATCGTCGCCGCCCATGGCGGCTCCATCGTCGTCGTGAGTGAGATCAACGAAGGCGCCCTGTTTCGCGTTTGTCTGCCAATCCAGGAAAACGGCAAATCCGACGCAACCTCTGAGTGACCACACGGTCGTATCAGCAGCTATTGACCGAACAAAGGCTTCCCATGAGCGTAGATGCGCAAGATGTAGTACTCGTCGTCGAGGACGAACCGGTTATCTTGATGGTATTGACCGATTATCTGTCGGGGCAGGGCTATCGCGTACTGCAAGCAGAAAACGGCGAACAGGCCTTCGAGATCCTCGCCAGCAAACCCCATCTGGACATGTTGATCACTGATTTCCGCCTGCCGGGTGGCATCTCCGGCGTGCAGATCGCCGAGCCCGCCGTAAAGCTGCGACCTGATCTGAAAGTGATTTTTATCAGCGGTTATCCGCAGGAAATCCGCGAAACCGGCAGCCCGATCACGCGCAAGGCGCCGATTCTGGAAAAACCGTTCGATCTGGACGTGTTGCAGGAAAAGATCCAGGAATTGCTCGCCTGACCCACCAACGCTGAAGCGCTCATGGAGGAGCTGGCGCCGCGTGCGACAGCTCCACAGGCACTTTCAGGGTTCAGTTGTTGATCATTTCGCGGACTTTGGCGGTCAGCAGATCAAAGGTGAAGGGCTTGGTGATCATCTGCATGCCCGAGTCCAGAAAGCCCCCGCGCACCGCCGCGTGCTCGGCGTAGCCGGTGATGAACAACACTTTCAGACCGGGGCGATATTGCCGGCCGACTTCGGCCAGTTGCCTGCCGTTCATGCCCGGAAGGCCGACGTCACTGATCAGTAGATCGATGCGTTGCGTTGAGTTGAGAATCGGCACGGCGCCGTCGGCATCGCTGGCCTCTACAAAGGCATAACCCAACTCACTGAGCACGGCGCTGACCAGTACGCGCACGGCCGGGTCGTCTTCGACGATCAGCACGGTTTCGCCGTCCCGGGCGTCGGGGGCTTGCTGGATGTCGGAGTCGGTGCTCGACATTTCTTCACCACGGAAGCGCGGCAAATACAGGTTGACCGTGGTGCCCTGGTCAATTTCGCTATCAATCGAGACGTGCCCGCGAGACTGCTTGCTGAAGCCATAGATCATCGACAGGCCGAGCCCGGTGCCTTGGCCGATGGGCTTGGTGGTGAAAAACGGATCGAATGCGCGATTGATCACGCTCTCGGGCATGCCGCTGCCGTTATCCTTGACACTCAGCATCACGTAATCGCCGGGTTCCAGGTTGGCATAGGCATCGGTAAACTCGCGGTTCAGCGTCCGATTGCTGGTCTCGACGATCAGTTTGCCGCCCTCTGGCATGGCGTCACGGGCGTTGAGTACGAGATTGAGCAGGGCGCTTTCCAGCTGATTAGGGTCAGCTTCGGCGACCCAGAGCTTTTCATTCAGACGCATGTCCAGCTGGATGCTTTCGTTGAGACTGCGTTGCAGCAGCTCCCCCATCGACAGCACCAGCGTGTTCATCTGCACGGCTTTGGAGTCGAGGGACTGGCGACGGGAAAACGCCAATAGCCGGTGTGTCAGGCCCGCCGCGCGATTGGCCGAGGTCACGCCCAGATCGATCAGGCTATCGAGATCGTCCAGGCGCCCACGTGCCAGGCGTCGACGCAACAATTCCAGACTGCCGATGATGCCGGTGAGCATGTTGTTGAAGTCGTGAGCGATACCGCCGGTGAGCTGGCCGACCGCTTCCATCTTTTGCGACTGACGTAACGCCTCTTCGTTGTGGCGCAATTGCGCGGTGCGTTCTTCGACCTGATGCTCAAGGGTTTCCAGGGTCGACTGCAGGCGCCGTTCGCTTTCACTCAGATCGATCAGTCGATCGCGGGCTTCGTATTGTCGTCGTCGCCCGCGCAATGCGGCGGACACCATGCTCACCAGTGTCGCCGGGTGAAACGGGCGCTCCAGAAATGTCACGTTGCCGAGCAGGCCACTGAGTCGTGACGACGGGCCCTGCTCATGGCCGCCATGATGAGTCAGCACGACAATGGGCAGATCCGACCAGGCCGGCTGTTGCTCCAGATAGGCGAACAGTGCTTCCAGCTCCGGGCCGCGCAACGCTTCGGAAGCGATCAGCAACCAGCCTGCGCCCAGTTCAAGTTCCGTACACAGGGTGCCGAGGTTGGGAGTGATTACGCCGCCATATCCCGCCTCATTGAGAATCATCTGCGCAATCTGGCTGTCGCGACCCACGGGTGCCAGAATCAGCGCGCGTTCGGCCAGCGGCACGGTCAGGGTCACAGGGTTTCATCCTTGAGCAACGGGCTGCTTGCCCCGAGGTAGGTCGGCACACCGCGCAGCACGCCCTGGAAGGCCTCCAGCGGTTCGCCAATAGTCATGCCCGTGGACGAAATGCGGTATTCGCGAATGGTCGATTCGTGGCTGCCGGTGCGCTTCTTGATGATGGAAATGGCCCGGCGCACTTTGCCGACGGCTTCGAAGTAACGCAGCAGAATCACCGTGTCGGCCAGATAGGTAATGTCCACTGGCGCTTGCATGTCTCCGACCAGCCCATGCTGGGCCACGGTCATGAACGTTGCCGCGCCCTTGCGATTGAGGTAGAGCAGGATTTCGTGCATGTGCAGCACCAGCGCGTTCTCTTCCGGCATCGCTGCCTGATAACCGTTGATGCTGTCGATGACCACGGTTTTGATGTTGTCTTCATCGACGCAGCGCCGCACCCGATGGGAAAACTCGCCCGGTGACAGCTCGGCGGCGTCGACTTGTTCGATCAACAGGTTGCCAGTGGCCTGAAGTGCCTTGAGGTCGATGCCAAGATTATTCATGCGCTCGAAGAGCAAGCCGAGTTCTTCATCGAAAATGAACAGGGCGGCTTTCTCGCCACGCATCACTGCTGCCGCCGCGAACACCAGCGAAATCAGCGACTTGCCGGTACCGGCGGGACCGAGGATCAGCGTGCTGGAGCCGGTTTCGATACCGCCGCCCAACAGCGCGTCCATTTCAGTGATGCCGCTGCTCAACTGCAATCGCTCGTAATCACCACGATGTTCTGCTGCTACCAGCCGTGGGAACACATGAACGCCATCGCCCATGATGGTGAAGTCATGGAAGCCACCGCGATATTTCTGGCCACGGTATTTGATCACCCGGACGCGACGGCGCTCGGCTCCGTAGTTGGGCGTCAATTCTTCGAGGCGGATCACCCCGTGCGCGACACTGTGCACGGTTTTGTCCAGGGATTCGGTGGTCAGGTCATCAAGCAGCAACACCGTGGCGTCGTAGCGCACGAAGTAATGCTTGATCGCCAGAATCTGCCGGCGATAACGCAGCGAACTCTGCGCCAGCAAACGGATCTCCGACAGGCTGTCGATCACCACGCGGGTCGGCTTGAAGCGCTCGACCACTTCGAAAATCTGCCTCGTCGCTTCGCCCAGTTCAAGATCGGAGGAATACAGCAGACTCTGTTGATGCTCGGCATTGAGCAAGCTCTCCGGCGGTGTCAGCTCGAAGATCTCGATGTTCTCGTTAAGCTCCCAGCCGTGGGACAGCGCACCTTGACGCAGCTCGCGCTCGGTCTCGGACAGGGTGATGTACAACGAGCGCTCGCCGGCTTTTGCGCCAGCCATCAGAAAATGCAAAGCAACAGTGGTTTTACCGGTTCCGGGCTCACCCTCCAGCAGAAACACATGGCCGCGAGACAAGCCACCGGCAAGGATGTCATCCATGCCCTTGATGCCGGTAGCGGCTTTTGCGCTGATCAACTCGTTAGATGTAGACAAAAAATGCCCTCTCATGGCTACGGGAATCGAGGCCGTTGACGAAATTGACCGACCTGAATTACTTGACCCTGTCGCGGTGATGGCAGTTCCGCACTTTCTTTCGCAAAGGGCCTGCAGGCTGGCAAAAAAACACCGTTAAAGCCCCTGTTGAAGGGCGGGATCGTCCGGGTTCAGTTGCTCCAGCTGAGCCAGCAGGATCTGTACATTCTGCAACTGACCGCTTTCTTTCCAGTAATTGATCAGCAGCACGCGTGCCTTGCGGTCGGCAGGGTGGCGCTGGACGATTTCCTGCAACTGGTTTTGTGCCGCTTCCAGCTCCTGCGCGCTGTGCAGCGTGGTCGCGAGGTCGTAGCGGTAATCCTTGTTGTCAGGTTCGATCTCGACCGCTTTCGAGAGACCGAGCAACGCCAACTCACGCTGCCCGTGATGCAGCAACCACAGGCCGAGGGCGTGTTGCAGATACGCCGATTCGGGTTGCGCCTTGAGTTGGCGGGCGAGCAGTTGCCGGGCGGCGTCGCTCTGGCCCTGACGGTCGAGCACATCGATTTGCATCACCAGTGCCGACAGATTGTCCGGTGCCAGACGCAGGGAATTTTCCAACGCATCCTGCGCCTGCTTCAGTTCAGCATTATGCAAGTGCAGGCGAGCCAGTTGCGCATAGGTCTGGGCGTCAGCCGGCTCGCCTTTGAGCACCTGCTCCCAGGCGTCGATGGCTTGCTGCAACGGGGCGAAATACAAACCCAGTTCATCCGGACTCAAGCCGAGCAGCGCATTGACCGCCGCGACGCGCACAGTCGGGTCTTGATCATCGAGGATTGGCCCCAGCAACAGGCTGCGCTGCCCCCCCGGAACCAATCCGACGACACTTTTGATCGCGGCCAGACGCACCGCCGGTGCCTCGTTTTGCAGATCCGCATCGGCCAGCCTCAAGGCTTGCGGGCTAGGGTAGTTGGGCAACTCGGCATGCAGCCAGACGCGACGCTTGGTCGAGAGGTCCGGTCGCGCCAATTGCTGATACAACTGACGCGCTGCGCCGGGTTGGCCGGCACGGGCGGCGGACAAGGCTTCGCTGTAGCCGTGTTTGATCGCGTCGGGCACCATGGGCGCAGCCGTGCGCAGAGAAAGCCAGCCAACGAGAATGACGAGTGCCAGACCAAGGCTGATCAACAAGTAGCGGCGGGACTGAGGCATGCAGGTTTCCGAAAACAGTCGTACTTGGGCAGAGCAGTAAGCTTCGATCAGCTTGAGTCATGAGTCAAACCCGATGCCTGCGAATTGCCCTACATGTCGCGTCGACTCTGTTACCCGTCAGGCTTGCGATGCAGTGTCTACGCTTGCAGGAGTTGCTTCGATGAGTGTGCCCATGCAAGTCCTGTTCAATTATTTCAAAGCGGTGATCCATCCCGGCCAGGCGGTGCTGCTGTTTGCCCTGCGCACCATTGCGGCCGGGTTGCTGACCCTGTATCTCGCGTTTCTGTTCGATCTCGATCAACCCAAATGGTCAATCATGGCAGTTGTCATCGTCAGCCAGCCACTGGCAGGAATGGCCCTGGCCCGCAGCTTCGGCCAGATCATCGGCACCACGCTCGGGGCGGTGGTGGCGGTGCTGATCATGGCGATTTTTCCGCAGGCGCCGCTGCCGTTCATTACCACGCTGGCGCTGTGGCTGGCGTTGTGCACGGCGGGCGGCACGTTGCTGCGCTACACCAGCTCACAGGCGTTCGTGCTAAGCGGTTACACCGCAGTGGTGGTGGCGTTGCTGGCGATACCGGACCAGGACGGCACTTTTCTGCTGGCCGTCACGCGAGTCACCGAAACCCTGCTGGCGGTGGCCTGTGTCTGCGTGGTGAGCCTGCTGACAGCCCGCCCGGAAGCCGTGGCCAAGGGGTATTTCGCCAAGGTCGACCAAGTGATCAAACTGGTCGCCCGGCATGCCGCTGCAGTCATCCGCACCGAAGAAAGCGAGGACGAATTCCAGCGCAGACAAATGCAGTTGCTCGGTGAGATCAGCGCTTTGGAAGGGCTGCGTCGGCATCTGTATTTCGATGCGCCGCGTTTGCGCAGCGCGAACAATCTGGTGCTGTTGCTGGGCAACCAGTTGATGTTGCTCACCTCACGGCTGACGGCTTTGCGTCATCAGCGGCAATTGCTGACTGAGCGCTGGGAGGGTGATTTGCCACTCGATATCCAGCGGCTGCGCGCCGAGGAACTGGCACTATTCGATGAATTGGCAGAGCAGGGGCGTTCGGTGTCGGCGCAGGCACGTCAGCGTTTCATCACGCTGCAACAGCGCTTCGATCAAATGGCTTATGAAGCCGAACAACTCACCGAAGACATGAGCGCCACCCTGCGTTCGCTGGCATGGGCGTTGCGTTGGGAGCAGGCGCGACTGCTACAGCAACTGGAACAGATCCTTGAACTGAGCGATGCCATTCAGGAAGGGCGAGAGGCCAGTTGCCTTTATCGCGGTCAGGCCAGCCCCTTGCACCTGGATTTCACGTTGGCGTCAATGAATGCCATCCGGGCCTTTACTGCGCTGTTGGCCGCCGGGTTGATCTGGATAGAAACGGCTTGGGACGGCGCCCGGGGCGGGATGATTCTAGTGGGCATCCTGTGTTCCCTGATGGCAACGTTCCCCCGGCCCCTGATGGCAGCGCAGAGCTATGCGCGGGGTTTGGGCCTGGCGCTGCTGGTGTCAGCGCTTTATCAATTCATGCTGGTGCCGTCGATCAGTGATTTCGAACCCTTGGCGCTGATGCTGGCGCCCTTGCTGTATGTCATCGCGGTCGGGTTGGCGAGCCCTGCGACGGCGGGTATCGGCATGGGGCTCGGTCTGTCGAGCTTCCTGATGATCGGCCCACAGAATGTCGGGACCGGACAGAACACAGCCATTCAATGGTTCGAATTCGCCGGTGCCTATGTCAGCGCGGCGATGCTGGCACTGATCGTCTATGCGTGGATTTTTCCGTTCCGCCCCGTGTTGCGCATTCGTCGCTTGTATAACGAAGCCCGTGAGCAGGTGTATGCATTGAGCAAGACGCCCGCCACCGATGAGCAGCAATTTGCCTTTGAGAGCCGCATGGTCGACCGTCTGACCAGCATGTTGGGCCTGTTGCCCGCCGCCAACGACCGGCACATGCAGCAGCTGTATGAAACAAGCCTCGCCTGTGTGGCGGTGGGCGTCGCCATGCATCAGCTTCGGCGGCAAGCGCAAAACAATTCCTTGGTCACGGACGCCTACAGCCAGCGCCTGTCCTCGGCGCTGCGCAAGACCGGCCGCTTCATTGCGGGGCGCCCGGATGCGCAATTGGCGCCGACTCTGGACGCGCTGCACGCATTGGGCGACGAGCTGGATAATCTGCATGTCGCCAGCCATGAGCATTTAGGGGCTGTGTTCCGCATGCGCGTGGCCTTGTTGATTGTCGTGTCGTTCCTCGAGCGTCATGGAGAATCTCTGCAGCGTAATACACCAGAAGGAGAACCGGCCCTTGCCCATTGATTTCGAGATTGGTGGCGTCTATCTGCCGCCAATTGCCCAGGCCCTGTTGCTGGCGATACCGATATTCATCCTGCTGGACTGGGTGTTGCGACGCGCCGGGGTGCTGCGGCTGGTCTGGCATGAAGCATTATTCGAAGGTGCCTTGTATGCCTGCGTTTGTGCCGCGCTGATTCTGTTGATGGGAGCCTGATGCCTTGAAAGTGTTACTTGCACGCTCGATGACCCTGGCAGTGGTCGTTCTGGCCATCGTGCTCGGCTGGTTTGCCTGGGAGTATTACACCCGCGCACCATGGACCCGCGATGCGCGGGTGAGGGCGGATGTGGTGACGCTGTCGGCGGATGTCTCCGGACGCATCGTCAGTCTGGCGGTGCAGGACAACCAGCATGTCGACAAGGGCCAGTTACTGATGGAGATCGATCCGGCACGCTATCGGTTGGCGGTGGAGCATTCGCGCCGCTCGGTGGAAGTCGCCAAAGCCGCGCTGGGTCAGTCGCAGGCTGCCATCGTTGCCAGTGAAGCGCTGCTCAAACAGCGGCAGAGCGAAGAGCGTCGGCGGCGCACCCTCAAGCAGGGTTTCGCCATCTCCGGCGAGGAATGGGAAAAATCCAGAACCGATGTCGCGGTAGCGCAGGCCGACCTGTTACGCAATCAGGCCAATCTCGGTTTGGCCGAGGCCAACGTGCAATTGGCGATTGCCGCGCTGACCCAGGCCGAACTGGATTTGCAACGTACCCGCGTCGAGTCGCCGGTCAGCGGTTACGTAACCAACCTCCTGACCCGCGAAGGCGATTATGCGGTGAGCGGCGGTGCCTTGCTGGCCCTGGTCGACAGCGATTCGTTCTACGTCAGCGGCTACTTCGAAGAAACCAAGTTGCCGCGGATCGAGGAGGGTGATCGGGTGCGGATACAACTGATGAGCGGGGAAACGTTCGGTGGCACCGTGCAAAGCATCGCGTTCGCTATAGCTGACCGGGAAAATGCACCGGGAAGCCGACTGCTGGCCAACATCAACCCGAGCTATACCTGGGTAAAACTGGCGCAGCGGGTTCCGGTGCGGATCGACATCGACCCCGAATATACCGGTAAAAACCGGTTGCGCGCCGGCACCACAGCCACCGTTACCGTGATGGAAAACTGATCCTCGGGTAAGTGGCGGCGAAGGCTGCGCTCTTTTGATTTTGTGATGCGCAGCGTCCTCGGCTGCATGCCGGCCCAGCGCTTGGGAACGATCAAAAAGGCAAAAAAAGCCCCGCGATCAAATGATACGCGGGGCAAAAAAATTGGTTGGTTGCGGCCAACCAAAGGAGCTCTTTAACAACTGATTACCTGGCGGCCACTGCCTCCGGCTGCCAGCCACCACCGAGGGCTTTGTAGATCGCGACAATGCCGCGATACAGATCCACTTCGGCCTGGGCCTGGCTGTCCTCGGCGTTCAGACGTTCACGCTGGGCATCGAGCAGTACGAGGAAGTCTGTCGTGCCTTCGCGATAGCGAATCTCTGCCAGGTCAGCCGCCTTGCGGCTCGACTCGCTCTGACGAATCAGCGAGATCAGGCGTTGCTGACGCTTGCCGTAATCGCTGAAGGCATTTTCCGATTCCTCCAGTGCCAGCAGCACTTGTTGCTCGTAGGTCGCCAGTGCGCCTTCGGCATCGGCATCGGCGCCGCGCAAACGGGCGCGCACGCTGCCAAGGTCGAACGCTGCCCAGGTGATGCTCGGGCCCAGTGCCCAGGCGTTGGCCGCCGAGGATCCGATCTGCGAGCCGCGCCCAGCCGTCCAGCCGAGGAAGCCGCTGAGGCTGACCCGTGGGAACAGGTCGGCTTTCGCCACGCCGATCCGCGCTGTGGCCGAGGCCAGTTTGCGCTCAGCGCTGAGAATGTCCGGACGACGTTGCAGCAGTTCGCCCGGATCGCCGATTGGCAGGGCCTTGGCAATCGCCGGCAGGTCTTTTGGACTGAGGTCGACGGTCAGCTTGTCCGGACGCTCACCCAGCAAGGTCGCGATACGGTTTTTCTGTCTTACCTGCTCAGCCTGCAGTTGCGGCACGCTGGCCTCAACCGAGGCCAGACGCGCATCGGCACGTTCGACATCAAGCTGATCGCCGACGCCGGCGTCGCGCAGGCTGATGGTGATCTTGCGCGATTCCTGCTGGTTGTTCAGGTTGGCCACGGCGATCTTTTCGCGCAGTTGCGCACCGCGCAGTTGGCCGTAGGCGTCGACCAGTTCGGCAATCATGGTGACTTGCAGTTGGTACAGATCAGCTTCGGCAGCCTGCTGATCGGCGTCGCTGGCTTCCAGATTGCGTTGGATGCGTCCGAACAGGTCCAGCTCCCAGGCCATGTCCAGCCCCAGGTCGTAGCGTTCGCTGTTGACCCGGTTGGTGGTCTGGCCAGGGATTTGCCCCTTGGCCAGGTCACTGCTGGCGCGGCTGGTGATGGTCGGCATCGCGTCGTTGCTGGCGTCGTCGCGGATCGCGCGGGCAGCTTTCCAGCGGGAGAACGCTACACGCAGTTCACGGTTGCCTTGCAGCGATTGGGTGACCAACTGGTTGAGAGTCGGGTCATCGAATTGCTGCCACCAGATGCCTTCGAATTTCGAACGGTCGAAGTTCTTTTGACCGGCGGCGCCATCGGTGACGGCCGTGATGTTGGCCGCCTCCGTGGCTGGGGTCTTGTAGTCGGGGCCGACGGCGCAGGCACTGAGGGCCAGCACCAGCAGACTCGGCAGGAAGACTTTCAGACTCATTGTTGCGCCTCCAGTGGCTTTTGAAGATTGTGCGCCTTGGCTGCTTTTCGCTGCTCGCTGCGTTCAACGAAGTTACGGATCAGCACGTAGAACACTGGCGTCAGCAGCAGACCGAAGAAAGTCACCCCGAGCATCCCGGAGAACACCGCCACACCCATGGCATGACGCATCTCGGCACCCGCGCCGCTGGAGAACACCAGTGGCACCACACCCATGATGAACGCGAAGGAGGTCATCAGGATCGGCCGCAGACGCAGGCGGCAGGCTTCCAGTACCGCAGCCAGCGGATCGAGGCCTTCTTCCTGTTTATCCTTGGCGAACTCGACGATCAGAATCGCGTTCTTGCAGGCAAGTCCCACCAGTACGATCAAGCCGATCTGGGTGAAGATATTGTTGTCACCGCCGGAGATGATCACACCGGTGATGGCCGACAGCAGGGTCATTGGTACGATCAGGATCACCGCCAAAGGCAGGCTCCAGCTTTCGTATTGAGCGGCCAGTACCAGGAACGCCAGCAGTACGCAGAGCGGGAACACGAACAGCGCGGTGTTACCGGACAAAATCTGCTGGTAGGTCAGGTCGGTCCACTCGTAGGTCATGCCGTTCGGAAGTTCTTCCTTGAGCAGTTTCTCGATGGCTTTTTCGGCCTGGCCGGAGCTGTAACCTGGCGCCGCTGCACCGTTGATTTCAGCCGTGATGAAGCCGTTGTAGTGCATCACGCGATCCGGGCCCGAGGTGTCGCTGACCTTGATGAAGGTCGCCAGCGGGATCATTTCGCCCCTGTTGTTGCGGACTTTCAACTGACCGATCTGATCGGATTCGAGGCGGAACTGTTGTTCGGCCTGTACGTTGACCTGATAGGTGCGCCCGAAGCGGTTGAAGTCGTTGGCATACAGCGAACCCAGGTAGATCTGCAGGGTGTCGAAGATGTCGCTGACGGCCACGCCGTGAGTCTTGGCTTTTTCACGGTCGATGGCGGCATCGACTTGCGGCACGTTCACTGTGTAACTGGTGAACAGGCCGGCCAGTTCCGGCACGTTGTGGCTCTTGTTGATGATGTTCATGGTTTCTTTGTACAGCTCGTCGTAGCCCAGGTTGCCCCGATCTTCGATTTGCAGGCGGAAACCACCAATGGTGCCCAGACCTTGTACCGGCGGTGGCGGGAAGATCGCCATGTACGCTTCCTGAATGTTCGCGTACTGGCCGTTCAGAGCCCCGGCGATTGCGCCGGCGGACATGCTCGGGTCTTTGCGCTCGTCGAACGGTTTCAGGGTCACGAACACGATGCCGGCGTTCGGGCTGTTGGTGAAGCCGTTGATCGACAGGCCCGGGAACGCTACGGCGCTTTCCACGCCGGGTTGTTTCAGTGCCAGGTCGGACATGCGCTTGATCACGTCTTCGGTGCGATCCAGGCTCGCGGCGTCCGGCAATTGCGCGAAGGCCACCAGGTACTGCTTGTCCTGGCCGGGCACGAAACCGGTCGGGGTGCTGGAGAAGCCGAAGAAGGTCAGCACCATCAGGCCTGCGTACAACAGCAGGGCGATGCCGCTGCCCCGGATAACCCGGCGCACGGTGCCTACGTAACCATGGCTGGCACGGTCGAAGAAGCGGTTGAACGGACGGAACAACCAGCCACCGAAGATCTTGTCGAGTACCTTGGAGAAGCGGTCTTTCGGTGCGTCATGGCTCTTCAGAAGAACAGCGGCCAGCGCTGGCGACAGGGTCAGCGAGTTGAACGCCGAGATCACCGTCGAGATGGCAATGGTCAGTGCGAACTGCTTGTAGAACTGCCCGGTAAGACCGGAGATGAACGCCGCCGGAACAAACACTGCACAGAGCACCAGTGCTGTCGCGATGATCGGGCCGGTCACTTCGCGCATTGCCCGTTTGGTTGCTTCGACCGGCGTCAGTCCGAGTTCGATGTTCCGTTCGACGTTCTCCACCACCACGATGGCGTCGTCCACCACGATACCGATGGCCAGTACCAGGCCAAACAGTGAGAGCGCGTTGAGCGAGAAGCCGAACAAGTGCATCACCGCAAACGTACCGATCAGCGATACCGGCACGGCCACCAATGGAATGATCGAGGCGCGCCAGGTTTGCAGGAACAGGATCACCACCAGCACTACGAGGATCAATGCTTCGAAGAGGGTGTGAACCACCGCTTCGATGGAGCCGCGAACGAAGATCGTCGGGTCATAGACGATGCTGTAGTCCATGCCTTGCGGGAAACCCTTCTTCAGCTCATCCATCTTGCCGCGAACTTCGTTCGAGATATCGATGGCGTTGGAGCCTGGGCGCTGGAAGATCGGGATCGCTACAGCGGGCTGGTTGTTCAGCAACGAACGCAGGGCGTATTGGCTGGAGCCGAGTTCTACCCGAGCGATGTCTTTGAGACGAGTGATTTCACCGTTGTCGCCTGCGCGAATGATGATGTTCTCGAACTCTTCCTCAGTGACCAGTCGCCCCTGAGTGTTGACCGACAGCTGGAAGCTCTGGGCATTCGGTGCAGGAGGTGCACCGAGCTGGCCGGCCGCGACCTGACGGTTCTGCTCACGAATTGCGGTGACCACATCTGTCGCGGTCAGGTTGCGTGAAGCGGTTTTGTTGGGATCGAGCCAGACCCGCAGCGAGTAGTCGCCCATACCGAACAGCTGTACGTCGCCGACACCGTTCAGACGCGCCAGCTCATCCTTGATGTTAAGGATGGCGTAGTTGGACAGATAGAGCATGTCGTAGCGCTTGTCCGGGGAGGTCAAGTGCACAACCATGGTCAAGTCAGGCGAGGCTTTGTCGACGGTGATACCGATGCGCGTCACTTCCTCAGGAAGTTTTGGCTCGGTCCGGGTGACCCGGTTTTGCACCTGCACCTGCGCGTTGTCCAGGTCCGTGCCCAGCGCGAACGTGATGGTCAGGGTGATCTTGCCGTCTGCGGTCGACTGCGAGGACATGTACAGCATGTTCTCGACGCCGGTGATGGCTTGCTCCAGTGGAGCGGCCACGGTTTCACCGATGACTTTAGGGTTGGCGCCCGGGAAGTTGGCACGAACCACCACGGTCGGTGGCACAACTTCCGGGTACTCACTGATCGGCAGCTGGAACAGCGAGATCGCACCGGCGATCAGGATCAGCAGCGACAGCACTGCTGCGAAGATCGGTCGTGAAATGAAGAATTGGGAAAAATTCATCGGAGTTGTCGTCCCTTAACCGCGTGGGGTCGTAGCAGCCAGCTTCGCAACCGAACCGGACGCGCCTTTGGCAGGAGCGACTTTGGGCAGGTTGCTGGCTTCCAGCGCTTGACGTTGTTGAGCGAGTGCCGCGATGGTCTGTTCGCTGGCCATCGGCACCACTTCAGGGGTGACCGGTGAGCCAGGACGTACCCGTTGCAGCCCCTTGACGATGATTGTGTCGCCCTTGTTCAGGCCGGTACGGACGATGCGCAGGCCTTCGATTTTCGGCCCGAGTTCGACGGCGCGGTATACGGTTTTGTTGTCCGCATCCATGACCAGTACGAACTTCTTGCCGAGATCGGTACCGACCGCTTCGTCATTGATCAGCATGGCGTTGTAGGTGCCGCTGCCGACCAGTTTCAGACGTGCATACAGGCCCGGGGTATACGTGCCATCGCGGTTGTCGAACACGGCGCGACCACGGATGGTGCCGGTTTTCGGGTTGACCTGGTTGTCGACGAAGTTCATCTGACCGAGGTGCGGATTGCCGTCTTCGTTGGACAGGCCCATGTACACCGGGGTGGTGGCACCGCGCTGACCGTTGCGGGCAAGCTGGGTGTACTTGAGGAAGACACGCTCGTCAGCATCGAAGTAGGCGTAAACGCGGTCGGTGGAAACTATGCTGGTCAACGCGGTGGTGTCGGCGGTCACCAGGTTGCCGGCGGTAATTTCGGCGCGGCTGACGCGGCCGCTGATCGGCGCGGTCACGCGGGTGAAGCTGAGGTTCAGCTTGGCCAGATCCAGTTGCGCTTGCAGGGCGCCGACGGCGGCGCGGGCTTCCTGGGCGGCGCTGGTACGCGACTCGGCCAATTCAGCGGAGATCGCGTTGCTGGCGCGTAAACGCTCACCGCGACCGGCTTCGTTTTCACTGCGAGTGGCATTGGCGCGGGCTTGAGCGACCAGCGCTTCGAGACGGCGAACTTCAGCCTGGAAGGGACGTGGGTCGATCTGGAACAGCAAGTCGCCTTTCTTGACGAGTGCACCTTCAGTGAAGGCTACCTCGTCGATCTGGCCGGAGACTCGAGGACGGATTTCAACGGTTTCCGGCGCCTCCAGGCGCCCGGTGAATTCGTCCCACTCGTTGACCGGTTGTTCAAGCACCTTGGCCACGCTGACCTTTGCAGCAGGCGGGGTGGCGGCAGTCTCCGGAGTCTTGCCGCAGGCGCTCATCACCAGTACGGCCAACATGGCCAACGGGAAGCGCAAATGTTTGAGTGACTGTTCCATGGATTCATCCGCCAATGTATTGAAGATGGGCGGATGATGCTCGGCAGGGTGTGATGGCACGAATCGAATGAAGCAAAGGTAACTATCATTCGGAATGATATAAGGACGTTTCGAGCTCTCTAGCATGCGCCTTTCGTTAGGAGGCTATCAATTTGTTTGACGACAATTCTGTTTTGCCGACAATGCAAAAATCTGGCTTTGGCTCGAGAGGCTGATGCAGCAAGCAGGCTCGCTCCCAAGAAGGGGCGTATCTCAGGGTAGGCCGGGCCTGTTTGCGAAGGCGGACATCAGCCACTCAACACTATCAAGGTCAGGCGAGGCTGTCCGGATCGCCGAAAAACATCTGAATCCGCGACCGCAACCAACGTTCACCCGGATCATTATCCTGCGACCCACGCCACGCCATGTGCAGTTCGAACGTGCGCGTCGGCAATGGTGGATCTTCGGCGCGCACACCGCCCGCCGCCGTTAGCGCATCAGCGGTGTAATCCGGCACGGTTGCAACGATGTCAGTGCCGGCCAGCAACGTACTCAATCCGTTGAACTGCGGAACCGCGAGCACGACGTGGCGCTTGCGCCCGAGCTTTTCCAGTTCTTCATCGATAAAACCGCTGAGGTCGCCGGCAAATGACACCAGCGCATGTGGCCGCGCGCAGTAGTCGTCCAGGCTCAAAGGCCCCGGCACCGTGTCGGCACGCAGCAGTTTGGGAGCGCTGCGTCGCAAGACCTTGCGTTTGGCGTTGGCGGGCAGGTCGGTGGTGTAGCTGACACCAATCGAAATCTCGCCGGAGGCCAGCAGGCCCGGCATCAATATGTAATTGACGCGCCGGACCACCAGCACGATGCCCGGTGCCTCGGCGCGCAGGCGCTTGAGCAGCATCGGCAGCAGGGCGAATTCGACATCATCGGACAAACCGATTCGAAATACCGATGTACTGGTCGCCGGATCGAAGTCAGCCGCACGGCTGACCGCAGTCGAAATCGAATCGAGGGCGGGCGAGAGCAGGGCGAAGATTTCCACCGCGCGGGCAGACGGCTCCATGCTGCGCCCCGTGCGCACGAATAGTGGGTCATCGAACAGGCTGCGCAGGCGCGAAAGCGCCGCACTGATCGCCGGCTGACCCAGGAACAGCTTTTCGGCTGCGCGGGTCACGCTGCGTTCGTGCATCAATGTTTCGAATACGATCAACAGGTTCAGGTCGACACGACGCAGGTCATTACGATTCATCTGGAGTCCTGGCAGAGTCATCAAGCTTGACGAGAGCGGCCATATGAGAACAATGGCCGGCATGAATATTACGGGGAAAGGCTGGTACTCTGCACCGGAAAATTAAGCTTTACTGAGACGGTGCCAGCAGTTTTTCATGGATTTTGCCAATGCCGCCCCTGCTGCGGAATCAATGACAGGCATGTCGACTATTAATAGCCACTGATAGTCTTGGGTCAAAAGCCCAGATAGAGTTCATGGCATTAGAGGTTACTTTGACGAGGTTTGCGATGTCCCGCACGATCCGTTTTCACAAGTTTGGTCCGGCCGAGGTGCTCAAATGCGAAGAGCATGCGGCCGCTCAGCCAGGTCCTGGCGAAGTGCAGGTGCGTGTCGAAGCGATCGGCATCAGTTGGTACGACATTCTCTGGCGCCAGAACCTGGCCTCGTCCCAGGCACGGCTGCCATCCGGGCTTGGCCATGAAATGGCCGGTGTGGTCACCGCTGTAGGTGTTGGCGTCGACGATTTGTCGGTGGGTGACAAAGTTGCCAGTTTCCCGGCCGAAAGCCCGAACGACTACCCGGTTTATGGCGAGCAGATCGTTCTGCCGCGTACTGCGCTGACCCGATATCCGGACGTTCTGAGCCCTGTCGAGGCGAGCGTGCATTACACGCCGCTGTTGATCGCCTATTTCGCCTACGCCGATCTGGCGCGGGTCAAACCGGGGCAGTTTGCCTTGGTGACTGACGCCAGCCACTGTGCCGGTCCGTCTTTTGTCCAGTTGGGCAAGGCGTTGGGCGTAAGGGTGATTGCCGCGACGAAAACCTCGGAGGAGCGTGAATACCTGCTGTCCCTGGGGGCCGAAAAGGTCATCGTTACCGAGGAAGAGGATCTGCTGATGCGGATCAACAAGATCACCGAAAACCGCGGTGTAGACGTGGTGTTCGACGGTCTTGGCGGCCCGCAGATGTCGTTGCTTGGCGACGTACTGGCACCCCGTGGCAGCCTGGTGCTGTATGGCTTGCAAGGCGGTAACCAGACACCGTTCCCGGCGTGTGCGGCGTTCCAGAAGAACATTCAGTTTTTCGTGCACTGCATCGGCAACTTCACCGGCAAACCGGAACTGGGCATCACCCAGGATCACGTCGCCCTGCAACGTGCCCTGCGTGACATCAACCAATTGACCGCTGACCGTGTGCTGCTTCCGCTCAAGACCCGCGTATTCGCGTTCAACGAGTTCGTCGAAGCCCATCGCTACATGGACGAATGCCCTTGCCGTGAGCGGGTTGCACTGCAAGTCGAACCTGCGTAACCCTCCCGATCAGAGTCCGTGCTCCCGCACGGACTTTTTTTGTTTATCCCGTCAAAAAATGTGAAGCCTTCCGGCGCTGCCTCGCGACCGCTCAGCAACTGAACTGGTTTTTTGCGTGGATCTGTATCTTCTAATCGCCATATAAGCCCTGATAATTGAATGATTACTTTCATCTCAAGGAATGAGCCATGTCTGTGCATTCAATTTCTTTCGCGCAATATCAAACGGCTACTTCAGGCCGATACGCCAATTCTTGTTTAATTGTTGTAGGGCGATTCCGAAGTCGCGTCTTTTTTTCTTGTACTCACTTGTCGTGGGATGTTGTCGGAAGTTTCCGAGGACATTTTTTAGAAGAAAAAACATCTTATATAACAATGGCTTGATGGCGAACACCTGCGCAGCAGTGAGCCATTAACTGCTCATGTGTTTCAAATAACTACGATTGCTGAAGTGTTAGCATTTGAGCGTCTATTACTTATTGATGAATTGTCGTGCAGGGGATATCCCACGTTGCGCGGCATGAAATTATTGATACCGGGTAAATATCGATGACCACGATCCATGATCAGGCAATGAATTATGTCTACCAGCAAGTTTTGCAGCGTTTGCAGAGTTTCTTCTCCCGGGCAGAACGGACGGCATTGCAGCTGTTGATCCAGCGATTGTTGGTGGCCGCCGGAGGCATGGAGCACATCGGTAATTTCAAGGTGATGGTGATTCAGTCGGGTTCACGAGACAGCTGTTATACCCTTGCGTTGCTGCGAGCCGCCCAGTTGAGCCTGGCTGGGCGAGCGCCAGCGACATTTCAATTGCGTGTGGCCACGCTGCGCTTGAGCGGCACCAGTCATTCGGCCTTGCACAACATGCATCGCAGCTTTGGCGCGCTGTTTCTTTACGACGATCCACGGGTTGAACTGGTGATGGTGGATCATCATCAGGTATTGCCCTTCGCTCATGACGGCGTACCCAGCGAAGACAATCTTGAAGCAAACCGCATGAACCTGCTGATGATGGGGCATCGACGGATCGCCAATGAGCGTCTCGAGTTCTGGGACGACGCCTATCTGGCTACCGCCGAGTTCTACAGCCAGATCGCTCGCTGGAACAACGGTGTCGACGCGATGATCGGTGCCGAATCCTCGAGTCGGCAGAAGCTGTTTCTCGAAGGACTCAACCGTGCTGCGCTCAAGGCCGGAATAGGGGGGCTGCTGCCCAGTCACGGCGGTTTCGAAGTGCTGTTTCCCACGCTGGACCGTCTAGGCAGCAACTATTACCGTCAATTTCATACGGACGGCGAGGACATGCCGTGGCGCCCTGAAGGGCAGTTCGAGGCATGTCGTCGATCCAGCTTTATCGACATCAGCGACATGATTGTCGGCAAGCTCGATGAACGCTGGCCATTGCTGAGTGACTTCCTCGGATTCCAGACCGATGGTCTGACCCTGTATCACGGTGATCATGAATTTGCCGAACCAAGGGTGGCGGCACATCTGCGCGGCCTGCAGGCGAGCATCATCGAGGGGAGGACATACGAAGCCGGCGTGGCGGAATTCCTCCAGGACAGCCTGAAAACCATGCGCAGCAACCACGTTCCCGAGCCGGCGTGTGAACAGTGGCTTGCGACGTTCGGCAATCTTCTCGATCTTGAGCAGCGACGCTTGCATGCGGTCAATCATATGCAGGAGGTTTTCGGGCTCAACGAAACCCAACTGACCTGCCTGTTGTTCGCGCCTTTTATTGAGCAGGGTGCCGGGCTGGAGCGGTTTTTGCGGGAGTGCCATCCGGGCATGCTGGTCGCGTTGCCTGACCTGCACCGTGCGATGCAGGGTTTGCATGCGCCAGAACAGGTGATGAAGTGGATGACCGACGTTAGCGGACTGCCGGTGAAGCTGATTGCCCGACTGTATGCGATGGCACCGGTCCAGTTGCCCGAGTCACTCGATTTCGACCCGCGAGACGCGCAGGTGGAGGGCGTGCAGTCAAACTCAGGCGAGCGGTCGGCGGAAGGTTGAGCGTGAACCACTCACCAGGTGTTGCACCCGGCTTGCGGGATGCGCACCTATGAAAACAGTCCGGGAAACCGACTTCGCGTATCAGGCGGTCTATCGCTATCTGACGCTGCTGATCAATGACTCTGCCAGTAGTGGTGCCGTGCGTCTGCCTTCCTTGCGGCATCTGGCAGTACGCTTGAATGTGTCGATATCGACCATCCAGTACGCTTATTCGCTGCTGGAGAAAGAAGGGCGGGTCTATTCGGTCGCCAAGTCCGGATACTACGCCCAGGTGCCAGAGCTCGCGGTAGCGCCCGGTATCGGCAGTGATTTGCTCGAAGCGGTGTATGTCAATGCGCGGCAGATGGGAATGTGTGTGCTGAGCGCGGATGAACCGGCATCGTTGCAGCCGCTGGACAGCCCGTTGCTGACGCTGGAGCGTGAGCTGTTGCGCCAGTATCCACGTCAGCCGCAGTTGCTGGTACAACCCTGTGGCGAGCTGGAGTTGCGCACTGCGCTGGCGGCCCGATATACCTCGTCCCCGGTCAATTACTGGCACGCTGATGACGTTTACGTCGGTGCCGACCTGCGCTCGGTGCTGGAAATACTGATTTCGGTTTTGCAGTTGCGGCATACGACGGTACTGGTCGAATCACCCTGTGACTGGGTGATCCTGCGTCTGTTCGCAACAGCTGAGGTGCGGATGATCGAACTGCCGCTGCAGGCAGACGGCACCATCGATCCCCAGCATCTGACGTCACTGCTCAAGTCTGAACGGGTAGGGTTCATCCTGTTGTCCTCGGCGTTGAGCCTGCCCCATGGGAGTTCAGGCCCCCAGGCCAATCGGCAGGCGATTGCGCAGTTACTTGCCGAGCATGGCACCTGGGTGCTGGAAAACGACTGTTGCAGCGAGCTGGCCGACGAGCCGAACGGCCAGCGCCTGCGCGACTGGCTAGATCCTGATCGACTGCTGGTTTTCTCGACCTTCGACAAGGTCATTGGCGCCGAGGCACCTTATGGTTATCTCTTGTCTCGCCACTGGCGCGATGAGTTGCAACGACACTTCCTGCTGCGTGCCTTCCGCCTGTCAGCCAACCGCCAGAAAGCCATTGCCCGTTTGTATGCCAGCGGACGCGTCGACCAGCACCTGCTGGTTTTGAAGCGTCTGCTCAAGGAGCGGCGTACGTACTTGATCCAGTTGCTGCGTGAGCGTGCGGGCGATGCGCTGCAGATTGTCGAGCCTCAGGGCGGCGCGACAGTCTGGGTGCGTTCAGTGCGTCGGGTCGATATGAGCGAAGTATTTTATCGTTTGCTCCGGCAGCTGATTGTCGTGGCGCCGGGCGAGCTGTTCAGCCTGCAGGGCCGCTACCGGCAACACCTGCGCTTGAGCCCGATCAGCCACAGTGATCATGATCTGGCCTGCGTGGTCGGGCGGGTGGCCGATACCTTGCGCCTTGCGCCAGGGGACTGATGTTAAAAAACATCCGTGATGTCCCGGATACATCCCATCGCACTGCGGTCAAACTGCCAGTAAACTGCGCTGTATTTCCTGAACCACTCGATCTCAGAGGTTTTGCATGACACTCAGTCCTTTTGCGGGCAAACCGGCACCGGCAGAATTGTTGGTCGATATCCCGCGACTGGTAACGGCTTATTACACCGGCCAACCTGATGCATCGGTTTCCACTCAGCGAGTAGCGTTCGGCACGTCCGGGCACCGGGGCAGTTCTTTCGATTTGAGTTTCAATGAATGGCACGTTCTGGCCATCAGTCAGGCGATCTGCCTGTACCGCGAAGCGCAGGGCATTACCGGTCCATTGTTCGTCGGCATCGACACCCACGCACTGTCGACTCCGGCAGGCGCCAGCGCCCTGGAAGTGCTGGCGGCCAACGGTGTCACGGTGATGATCGCCGAGGGTGACGAATACACTCCGACGCCTGCAGTCTCTCACGCGATTCTCTGCTACAACCGTGGGCGCACCTCCGGTCTGGCGGACGGTATCGTCATCACGCCTTCGCATAACCCGCCACAAAGCGGCGGCTACAAATACAACCCAACCAACGGTGGCCCGGCGGACACCCACATCACCAAATGGATCGAAGCCAAGGCCAACGAACTGCTGGCCAACAAACTGGCCGGCGTGAAGCGCATCAGCCATGAGCAGGCGCTCAAGGCCGGCACGACCCACCGCCACGACTACCTGAACACCTACGTCGCTGACCTGATCAATGTGATCGACTTCGACGCCATTCGTGACGCCAAACTGCGTCTGGGGGTCGATCCGTTGGGCGGCGCCGGGGTGCGCTATTGGTCGGCCATTGCCGAGCACTACCGTCTGGACCTGGAAGTGGTCAACAAGCAAGTCGATTCGACTTTCCGCTTCATGACTGTCGACTGGGATGGCCAGATTCGCATGGACCCATCGTCCAGCCACGCCATGCAGGGGCTGATCGGCTTGAAGGAGCGCTTCGACGTCGCCTTTGCCTGCGATCCGGATCACGACCGCCACGGCATCGTTACTCCGTCGGGTGGCTTGTTGGCGCCGAATAACTATCTGGCCGTGTCCATCGATTACCTGTTCCAGAATCGCCCGCAATGGCGTGCCGACGCGGCCGTGGGCAAAACCGTGGTCAGCAGTGGTCTGATTGATCGTGTGGCCAAGCGCCTTGGCCGTCGCCTGTACGAAGTGCCGGTTGGTTTCAAATGGTTTGCTGATGGCCTGTTCGATGGCTCGCTGGGCTTCGGCGGGGAGGAGAGCGCCGGTGCTTCGTTCCTGCGCAAGGACGGTAGCGTATGGAGCACCGACAAGGACGGTCTGATTCCGGCCTTGCTTGCAGCGGAAATGACCGCGCGCACCGGTCGTGATCCGAGCCAGGCGTACAAGGCGCTGACCGATGAGCTGGGCGAGCCGTTCTCCGTGCGCGTCGATGCCAAGGCCAATCCGGAGCAGAAAGCCTTGCTCAGCAAGCTGTCGCCTGAACAGGTGACTTCCACCGAGCTGGCGGGCGAGAAGATCCAGAGCATCCTCAGCCACGCACCGGGCAACGATCAAGCCATTGGCGGCCTGAAAGTAATGACCGAAAACGGCTGGTTCGCAGCACGTCCTTCGGGCACCGAGGATATCTACAAGATCTACGCCGAAAGCTTCATCAGTGATGACCACTTGAAGCAATTGGTGGCTGAAGCGCAAACCCTGGTGGATGGCGCGATTTCGACCCGGTAATCAAGTCGGCACAAAACCTGTGGCGAGGGGATATATCCCCTCGCCACAGTGTTTCCAGTGGGCTAATCAGACCAGGTCAACCAGCACAATCTCGCTGTCCTCAATGGCCGTGACAGTCAGTAACTGCTCATGGGCTACTGCTACACCGTCTCGAGCTTGTGCGCGCAAGCCGTTGATTTCAATGACTCCCGTCGCTGGCACCAAGTAAGCCCGGCGTCCTTCATCCAATCGATATTCCGCCGTTTCGCCAGCCTTGATATTGGCTGCGACCAAGCGCGCATCTGCGCGAATGCGCAAGCTCTGGTCATCGCCATCCTTGCCGCTCGCCAAGGTCACAAAGCCTTCACGCTGACCTTTCGGGAACGGCTTTGCACCCCAAGACGGGGGCGCGCCGGTTTCGCTCGGCAGAATCCAGATCTGAAAGATCTTGGTGTCCTTGGCTTCGAGGTTATATTCGCTGTGAGCAATGCCGGTGCCGGCGCTCATCACTTGTACGTCGCCGGCTTCGGTGCGGCCCTTGTTGCCCAGGTTGTCTTGATGGGTAATCGCGCCTTCACGCACGTAAGTGATGATCTCCATGTCGCGGTGCGGGTGCTGCGGGAACCCCGTGCCGGCGGCAATGATGTCGTCGTTCCAGACGCGCAGGTTGCCCCAGTTCATGCGTTGGGGATCGTAATACTCGGCGAACGAAAAGTGGTGATGGGCATCCAGCCAGCCGTGATGGGCGCCGCCCAGCGTGCTGAAGGGTCTGAGTTCAAGCATGATCGTCTCCTCAAGAGGTTCGCCCGACGCGAGGCCGGTGGGTTTATGGCGGCGATCATCTATCAGGCAACCATCGATAAAAAGCGTAAAAAGTGCGGCATCAGCATCGAATAAGTTGATAAGACAAATGCTGGGCACCGTCTCATGCCACTTTCACTTGTGCGCCTAAACCAATGACCTGCAAGCATTTCGCTAGAACTCAACGGTAAATACAGACACCATAGCCCCTCAACAGCCTCACACTCTGGAGTCCGTCAGCGTGGCGCAACACACCCCCGATCTTCCACCCGAACTTCGTCCGTTGGCCGAGATGCCCTGGTTCAAGCGTCTGGCCGCGCGTTTCTTCGGTCATGGCTTGACCCGTCTGCGCGCGCAACATCGCGCTTCCTGGTTGCACGGTCAGGCCGATGGCTTTCGTAGCGGTCATACCGCCGGCGTCGAGTACGGATACAAAGAGGGCAGACTGGAAGGTCTGGAGGAAGGCCGGCAAGTCTTGTTGATTCGCGACAGTCGCAACACCGAACACCGTCCGCCCAGCATCGATAACCACTTATTCGATGACTGGCGTTTGCCGCTGACCGCCGAGCTGAAGAAACGCATCAAGGCTGACGTCGCCCGATTGCTGCCTGCACACGCCCAGCCCAGCGCGGCGCAGTGGAAAATGATCTTCAGTGACACGCCGTCGACCTCCGTGGTCGCCGGTGCCGGTGCGGGTAAATCCACCACGCTGGTGCTGCGCATCTTGTTGCTCACCCATTACCTGGGTTTTGAGCTTGATGCCATGACCGTGGTGACCTTTACCCGCGAGTCGCGCAAGGATTTCATCAACAAAATGATCGAGCTGTTCGCGCTGTGGGATCAGGCCCTGAGTCTGAAGCAGGCGCGCGAACTGGTGAGGACATTCCACTCGCGGATTTTGCCGATGGTGCGCAGCTTGCCGGGGTTCGAGCGCCTGCGGGCGTTTGAAAACCTCAGCGATCGACCACAGGGCGGCGAAGAAGAAGTCGACAGTAACCCGTTCGATCTGCGCATCAACGATGCCCAGCGCCAGCAATTGAATGCCTGCTATCACCGCTTGTTCAATAAGGACGAGCGTTTCCGTGAAGTGATTCAGCCGCTGTCCCGGGCCGGCTTACAGCTCAAGGAGCTTGAGCGCGATCACCCGGACGTGCAGAAACGCATGGCCGTGACCGAGCTCGCTGCCAAGCGCGATGAAGAGTTGTGCGATGTCATCGAGGATCTGTGGTTCCGCGCAGGCGCCTGGCCGATCAAAGGTATTGAGCCGAGCCGCCAGACGTTTGACATCAATGGCTCAAGATTTCATTGCCACGGCTACATACCCAGCCTCGATGCATGGGTAGTACTCGGCTTCGATTCACGGGAAAACCCACAGTTGTGTCGGCCAAACGCGAAACTGTCAGTGCGCGCGGAATGGGCTGTAAAACGCACTCTGTTTCAAGCTTTCTGTCATAAACCTCTGATTTGGCTGGATAGTTATGACTCATCCAAGCGTGTGCTCGCTGCGTTGGCGGGCGATGCCAGCGCCGGCCCGGGTTTCGACTACAAGGTCAAGGGCGAACTGACTTCCGCGCCATTGCTCGACTGTTTTGTTGCCGCTGCCGGCTTTATCGAGAACCTGGGGCTCGACGTTCCAGACGCGGTCGGCCGCATGAGCTTCGCCAAGGATGATCCGGACCGGTTCTTCTTTGAGGCGCTGAGCCTGTTCTGGCGGGCATTCGAAGATCATTTGCTGGATCAAAAGCCACCCGTGATGACCTACAACCGAATGTTTGCGCTCTTCAGCGAGCATTCGCCGGAGAACCTCAAGCTGTTAAGCGATGCACTCCTCAGACCGATGTCGCACCTGATGATCGATGAATTTCAGGATGTGTCGCCGCAGATTGTCTCGTGGATTCGCGCGAGCCTGACGGAGATCCGCAGTCGCGGCCCGGCCATGCACGTCGGGCGTGGGGCGCAGCGGTCTTCGCTGCTGTGCGTCGGCGATGACTGGCAGTCGATCTACGGGTGGCGCGGCAGTTCGCCGAGTTATTTCATGGAGTTCAACAAGGAGTTCCCGTCACCGAGTACGACCAGGGTCATGCTCAGCGATAACTATCGCAGCCATCAGCACATCATTGATGCGGCAGAACACATCGTCCGCGCCGCGCCGGCGATTGCCGGCAAAAAAGCCAAAGCCAGTGGCGAGCCGAAACCCTTGCAGCCTGTGACCGTGCTTGAGCGTGACGATCAAGGATTGGGCGAGCGCTTGGCCGAGCACTATCGGCAGGGCCATTCAATCTTGATGCTCTATCGAAAAAGCAGTGATAAGTTATTGATAGAAGAGCATATTCAGTCTGTAGTTAATGTTGATTCGAGGTTGCCGTATGAATCCCGACGCCTCAAGCAATTGACCTATCACAGCGCCAAGGGCTTGCAGGCCGACGCGGTATTCCTTTTGGGGGACTGTCAGCACCTGACCAGTTCGCCTTACAAGAATCAGGTCTATCGTATGGCCGGACTGGGCAAAAACGGCGACACCGAGCCCTATGACTCGGCACAAAAGGACGAAATCCTGCGCCTAGCCTATGTGGGCATCACCCGTGCGGTGAGTCACTGCTATTGGTACGTCGAAGCGCAGGATGGAGCAGCGGTGAAGATGCCACGAGCGTCTGACCGCGTGGCCAAAGGCAAGCCGTTCTTCGCGGATCACCGGCCAGAAAAACAAACTGCATAACCACAAAAAGCCCGCATGAAAGCGGGCTTTTTTGTTGTAAAACATGGAGTTATGCGTAGTTCTTGAGAGACTCTGGAGGAACGAACGCTTCCAACTCATCTTCCACCGCTTCGATTATTCGCTCGACATCGGCGGCGTTCATCACTGTTGCACAGGGAATCCCGGCAATGGCGATCAGGGTTTCACCGCTGGCGCGATCAAACAGACGGGCAATCAGGCTGCCCGGTGCATCCATCGTCGCCTCAAAACCCATTGGATGAAAATGCCAGCGCATCAACTGGCAGGCATTGGGGAACGTGACTTTGCTTGACCCTTTATTCATGTGTTGCCCGCCTTCAGCATCGAGCGCTTCCTTTTGCTCATGGTAGGAGGGAAGAGCCTTCATTGGCCCGACCGTTGATAAGGGTTAAAAGTAGCATCCGAATGTGAAAATACCGCGAAATTTCTCAGTCCGATTGGCGATTGATCGGTTTTTTTTGATATGTGTCACGTCGCTGTCAGACATCGCCACAATGCCATCACTGAATACTCATTGAAGCGCGCGATGAACTTCGGCAAGCTCGTTTCTTTTTCGCCGAGCCTCTTATGCACGCCGACGACGACGGCCCACAACAGACCGAAGCCACGGCCGCTACGGTCATGCGCTACCACCTGAGCTGGAAACACCGGGACCTGGATGCCGTGATGGCGCTGTACCATCCAGATGTTCAATACAACGATTTCTTCCAGAACCGCGTGCTGGGCCTCGACGAGTTGCGCGAGTATGTGCGGGTCAGCATGCCGCGCGAATCCGACGAACTGCTGGAGCATTGCGACCGCATTCGCGTCGATGGCAACACCGCATTCATTCAATACGAAATCACCCTGCGCGGCGGCGAGGGGCTGGTGTCGTTCCGCTCCAGCGAAGCCATCACGGTGAAGGACGGGCTGATCTGGCGCGTCAACGAATACGCTTCACTGGTGCGCACCCAGCCTCATGGCACGACCGCGCCGAACCAGCGTCCGGCGGTCAGCCGCCTGGGCCTGTCGCCACGGCAGCTGAGCTTCATGGCGGAAGACCTGCAGCAGTACTTTCAGCGCCAGCAACCTTATCTCGATCCCGAACTTGATCTGCAGCGAGTGGCGAAGGAGTGCGGTTACAGCCGCAACCAGATTTCCTATCTGTTGAATCAAGTGCTTGGGCAAAGCTTCTATCGCTACGTCAATCAGGCGCGCCTGCAACATTTGCTGCGCTCGCTGGATAACGCCACGCCGCCACTGCGTATTGATGAGTTGGCGTTTGCTGCCGGATTCAACTCGTTGTCGGCGTTCTACAGCTGTTTCCGCCAACACACGGGCCAGTCGCCAAAGGCTTACGCGAAACAAATTTCTTTGCGGACACGCGCGCAAGACATCTCCTGAGGACTGCCACTAGGATCGACGCCATCGAAGGTTTTCAGTGGCGGAGTCTTGCATGCCGGCGTGGCGCACTATCAGTTTGTGGATGGATCAACTCAATGAGCCGCTGACCGCGCGCGCCGAACTTGAGCAGGATCTGGATGTTGACGTCGCGATCATAGGCGCCGGTTACACCGGACTGTGGACCGCCTACTACCTGAAGCAACTCGCTCCGGGTCTGAATATCGCCATCGTCGAGGCGCAAACCGCCGGTTTCGGGGCGTCCGGGCGCAATGGCGGCTGGCTTATGGGCAACCTGCTCGGCGAGGATCGCTTGCTCGCCGGCTTGTCCCCCGAACAGCGCCGCGCCTCGTTCGACCTGTTGCACAGCATTCCCGACGAAGTGGAAGTTGTCCTCGAACGTGAAGGCATCGACTGCGATTACCGCAAAGGCGGGGTGCTTTACTGCGCCGCACGCTATCCGGAGCAGGAAGCCACACTGCGCGAGTACCTGAGCAAACTCCACGCACAGGGCCTGACCGACGACGACTACCGTTGGCTCAGCCCAGAGCAGCTGGCGCAGCAGATTCGCGTCGCCAAGCCCTATGGCGGCATCTATGCCCCCCACGTTGCGACGATTCACCCGGCAAAACTGGTGCGGGGCCTGGCGCGAACCGTGGAGAGCATGGGCGTAAAGATCTACGAAAACAGCCCCGTCACGCACTGGCAGGCGGGGAGCCTGCGCACGGCGAAGGCCAGTGTACGCGGTCGCTGGATCGTCCCGGCAGTTGAAGGCTACTCCGTCACTTTGCCGCCGTTGGGCCGTTATCAATTGCCGGTACAAAGCCTGATCGTTGCCACCGAGCCGTTGTCTGCGGCGACCTGGGACGAAATCGGCCTCAATCGCGGCCAGGCGTTCAGTGAGTTCAGCCGTCAGGTCACCTACGGTCAGCGCAGTGCCGACAACCGGCTGATTTTCGGCGCCCGTGGCGGCTATCAGTTCGCCGGCAAACTGCGCCACAACTTCGACCTCACGCGCGATGAAGTCGAACTGCGTCGCTACCTGTTCGGCGAACTCTTCCCGCAACTGAAAAATGTCCAGATTACCCATGCCTGGGGAGGCAACCTCGGTATGTCCCGGCACTTCAAGCCGCACATGCTCTGTGATCGCGCCAATCGCATCGCGCTGTCCGGCGGTTATGGCGGCGAGGGCGTGGGCGCCAGCAACCTTGGGGGGCGCACGCTGGCGGATCTGATTCTCGAGCGTGACACCGAGCTCACGCAGCAGCCGTGGGTGCTGCCGGACGGCGCAATTCATGCCTTGCGCCCGTGGGAGCCGGAACCCTGCCGCTGGCTCGGCTACAACGCGATCATCAGAAGTTTTGTCCATGAAGACCAGACCCTGGCCAACCCCGCGACTGCGCCGTGGCGGCGCAAGCTCGCCAGTCAGGTCGCCGGCTTCATGGAAGGTTTCATGCACTAAACGCCGTATCCATCAACAGACAGGTCAGACCATGAGTATCACGCAGTTCAAGAACACCGCCACGTTGCAGCTGGATGAGTCGAACCCGGTCGCCGTGCCGCTCGGCGAGCCGGTTGCGATTGCCTCAACCACCAGCGTCGAGCGCGACGACGGCGTCGAAACCGGCGTCTGGGAATGCACCCCAGGACGCTGGCGCCGGCAGATTACCGCTCAGGAGTTTTGCCATTTCATTTCCGGGCGCTGCACGTTCACTCCGGACGGTGGCGGCGAAACCCTGCACATACAAGGTGGCGACGCACTGATGTTGCCGGCCAACACGCTCGGGATCTGGGATATCCACGAAACCGTGCGCAAGAGCTACGTGCTGATTTTCTGATTTTCTGATTTTCTGATTATTTGATCCTTTGATTGCCTGCCAACAAAAAAAACCTGCACAGGAATCGACTCATGATCCGCAAAACCCTCGCTCTGGCACCGCTGATGCTGGCTGTTTCCCTCGCTCAAGCGGCGGATACGGTCAAGGTGTACAACTGGTCCGACTACATCGCACCGGACACCACCAAAAATTTCGAGAAAGAGACCGGCGTCGGCGTCACCTATGACGTCTACGACAGCAACGAAACCCTCGACGGCAAGCTGATGACCGGTAAATCCGGTTACGACGTGGTATTTCCCTCCAACCACTTCATGGCCCGGCAGATTCAGGGCGGGGCGCTGAAGAAACTCGACAAGAGCCAGTTGCCGAACTGGAAGAACCTCAATCCGGTGCTGCTCAAGGCCTTGCAGGTCAACGATCCGAATAACGAGCACGGCTTCCCTTATCTGTGGGGCAGCACCGGCATCGGCTACAACATCGCCAAGGTCAAAGCCGTGCTGGGCGACAATGCGCCGGTGGATTCCTGGGACCTGATCTTCAAGCCCGAGTACATGGAAAAGCTGCAGAAGTGCGGCGTGGCGATTCTCGACAACGGCCCGGAATTGCTGCCAGCGGCACTCAACTACCTGGGCTTGCCGCCGCACAGCAAAAATCCCGAGGACTACAAGAAGGCCGAAGCGCTGCTGATGAAAGTCCGGCCTTATGTCAGCTACTTCCATTCCTCGAAGTACACCAGTGACCTGGCCAATGGCGATATCTGTGTCGCCGTCGGTTTCTCGGGCGACATCCTCCAGGCGGAAAACCGCGCCCAGGAAGCCAACAATGGCATCGACATCGGTTATGCCATTCCCAAGGAGGGCGCGGCGATCTGGTTCGACATGGTGGCGATGCCGGTGGATGCGCCTGACGAAAAGGCCGGTTACGCGTTCATGAACTACCTGATGCGCCCGGACGTGATGGCCGGCATCACTAACTACGTGCATTACGCCAACGGCAATGAACAGGCAGACAGCCTGATCGACCCGGCGATCAAAAACGACACCAAGGTGTATCCGAGCCCGGAAATGATGGGCAAGCTGTTCGCGCTGGAGGCGATGCCGCTGAACATTGACCGGATTCGCACGCGCGTCTGGAACAAGATTCGGACGGGTAGCTAACCTTGATCGAAGCGCTCATCTGATGGTCGCGCCTGGTTTTTCGTGTGTCTACCTGTCAGATCTGACAGTTGAACTTGGCCAATAGCCTTTGTACGGTTGTGTTTCACGCACACCGTATGCAAAGGAGTTACATCATGGTGAAGTCAGAACTGCAGGCTTACGTTGAAGAGCAAATCAATCTTGCTGCTCAACGCATTATCGACAAAGGAGCGACTTCGGATGACTTGGCAGTCAGCCGATTGAACGTGCTGCTCTCGCTGCGTCGAACCCTGGACAGCAAAACCACATATGAGGATCTCGCTATGTGGGGCACCATCAATGATGTGTTGCAGCAAATAGGGGTCCTGACCGACAAGGAAACAATCTTTACCAAGCTGCAAGGATGATGCTCACTCTGCTATTCATCGGGTGTGTCGAGTGAAACGAGGCCGGCTCGTTTCACTCGATAACTCACGGAGTGACAGGAGCGTCGTTGCGTGGCCCATCGGGTTTGATATCAATACACTGGCATCGCACTAATAAAGTGCGGGAAAGTGAGAAGCACATAACGAAAAACAACTTACCCATATTTAATATTTAAATACAAAATCGTCAGACAATTAGGCGAAAGCCCCGCAACTAAAACATTCTTTCATCCCCGCACGCTTTGTTTACGGCAGTTTCCCGAAACAGCCCGATTTGAACTCAAAAAAATCCTTTACGGCAGATTTCAAATTGTGTCAGGTTTCTTACGCCTTCATTGGGCGAGTGATAGGACGATCTCGCCAGGGATTGTCCCTATCTGACAAAAACTGTTCCATTGCTAAACAAGGAAGTGTGTTTATGTCGAAAGTTAAAGCGAATGCTATTGATACTGCCGAACAGGCTTTCCAGCCAATCGGCGCGGTGCAGCCACTGGCCGCGGCCAGTTCGGCTTACAACCAGATCAGTAGCTTCAGCCATCAGTACGACCGTGGCGGCAACCTCACGGTCAATGGCAAACCCTCCTTCTCCGTCGACCAGGCCGCAACCCAGTTGCTGCGCGACGGCGCTGCCTACCAGGACAAGGATGGCAGCGGCAAGATCGAACTCACCTACACGTTCCTGACCTCGGCATCGTCCAGCACGATGTACAAACACGGGATCACTGGGTTCAGTCAGTTCAGTGCACAACAAAAGGCCCAAGCCAAGCTCGCCATGCAGTCCTGGGCCGACGTGGCCAACGTCACCTTCACCGAGAAAACCTCGGGCGGTGACGGCCACATGACCTTCGGTAACTACAGCGGCGGCCAGGATGGCGCTGCAGCGTTCGCGTATCTGCCCGGCACTGGCAACGGTTACGACGGCACCTCGTGGTACCTGATCAACAGTGGCTACACGCAGAACAAAAACCCGGATCTGAACAACTACGGTCGTCAGACCCTGACTCACGAGATCGGCCACTCCCTGGGTCTCGCTCACCCTGGCGACTACAACGCCGGGAATGGCAACCCGACCTACAACGACGCTTCCTACGGACAAGACACCCGCGGCTACAGCGTCATGAGTTACTGGAGTGAAAGCAACACCAATCAGAACTTCAGCAAGGGCGGAGTAGAAGCCTATTCGTCCGGTCCGTTGATGGACGATATCGCTGCAATCCAGAAGCTCTATGGCGCCAACACCACCACCCGTACCGGTGACACCACCTACGGCTTCAACTCCAACACCGGTCGCGATTTCCTCAGCGCTTCGTCGTCGAGTGACAAAGTGGTGTTTTCGGTGTGGGATGCCGGTGGCAAGGACACTCTGGACTTCTCCGGTTTCACCCAGAACCAGAAGATCAATCTCAATGACGCCTCGTTCTCCGACGTTGGCGGCCTGGTGGGTAACGTGTCCATTGCCAAGGGTGCGATCATCGAGAACGCCATCGGCGGTTCAGGCAATGACCTGCTGATCGGCAACAGTGTGGCCAACGAGCTGAAGGGCGGTGCCGGCAACGACATCCTCTACGGCGCCGGCGGTGCTGACAAGCTGTGGGGTGGCGCAGGCTCGGACACGTTTGTGTTCGCGGCCAGCTCTGACTCCAAGCCAGGTGCAATCGATCAGATCCTCGATTTCGTCAGCGGTCTCGACAAAATCGATCTGACCGGTATCACCAAGGGTGCCGGCCTGCATTTCGTCAGCGCCTTCACCGGCGCAGCGGGCGATGCAGTGTTGACCTCGTCGGGCGGCAACAGCCTGCTGTCGGTGGACTTCTCCGGCCACGGCTCGGCGGATTTCCAGGTCAGCACCGTTGGCCAGGCGGCGTACAGCGACATCGTGGCGTGATGTAACCGTGGAAAGCGGCGCGTGAAGCGCCGCTTTCTTCACTTGCATCGGCTGAATGTGTAGGCAAGGCTACGCGCCGGAGCGAATATTCCCATGATCAGTAAAGCTTTTACCTACAAGGCAGTGGCGTGGCTTTCGGCGGCACTGCTCATGGTTTCAGGAGAAACAAGCATGGCAAGCAGCCTCAGACTCGAAGATCCCTCCGTATTCGAAGGGCATTGGCAGGCGACATTGTCCGCGCACAATGACGCCCCCCAGGCGCAACAACTGCAGGACAAGCCTTCCAATACCTGCAGCGTCGAGTTGCACAGGAACCAGACGCTGGGCAAGGGCGCCGACTGTCTGGGTGCGTGGCTGGAAGAAACACCCATCGGCTGGTTTCCCGACCCGGATGGCCTGTCAATCACCGGCAAGGAAGGCTCAAGAATCCAGTTCTTCAGCCGACAAAGTGATGGGCTTTATCTGGCGACTTTGAAGTCGGGGTTGATCATTACGCTGCAGCGCGATTCGCAACAGCCATGAATCACCCGTGAACGACAAGGTTTTCATATAACGCGCCAACCAGTGGTTATAACAAACACGGTCACGGCAACTGCACCGCATTAATTAACGCTAGTTGTTATGAAAGTGTAATTGTCCACTTGAAAAACATGTCCCGGTCATGCGCGGACTATTAATCGAAGTCTTGCCGTAGAACGGCGAGAGATAGACTCCAGGAATAATCAATGAAGATGGCGAAGGCCCCAGCCACCGCTCCCTTGTTCAAGGCACTGGGTGACTATAAGAGCATCCTGATCAGCGTCGGCTGCTTTACCGCGCTGATCAACGTGCTGATGCTGGTGCCCTCCATCTACATGCTGCAGGTCTACGACCGTGTGCTGTCGTCGCAGAACCAGACCACGCTCGCGATGCTCTCGCTGATGGTCGTGGGGTTCTTCGCCTTCATCGGCCTGCTCGAAGTGATCCGCAGCTTTATCGTGATCCGCATCGGCAGCCAGTTGGAGCGTCGTTTCAACCTGCGGGTTTATCAGGCGGCGTTCGAACGCAACCTGTTCAAGGGGGAGGGCAACGCCGGGCAGTCGCTGGGCGATCTGACCCACATCCGTCAATTCGTCACCGGACCTGCGCTGTTCGCGTTTTTCGATGCGCCGTGGTTCCCGGTTTATCTGTTTGTGATTTACCTGTTCAACGTCTGGCTCGGTGTCTTGGCGACGGCCGGGGCGGCGCTGCTGATCGCGCTGGCGTGCCTCAATGAATTCATGACGAAAAAGCCATTGGGTGACGCCGCCGGTTTCTCGCAGAAATCCAGCCAGTTGGCCACCAGCCATTTGCACAACGCCGAAACCATTCAGGCCATGGGCATGCTCGGCGCGTTGCGCAAGCGCTGGTTCCAGGTGCATTCGCGTTTCCTCGGCCTGCAGAATCAGGCCAGCGATACCGGCGCGGTGATCAGTTCCCTGAGCAAAACCCTGCGCCTGTGCCTGCAATCGCTGGTGTTGGGCCTGGGCGCACTGCTGGTGATCAAGGGCGACATGACCGCCGGGATGATGATCGCCGGCTCGATTCTGATGGGCCGCGTGCTGAGCCCTATCGACCAGTTGATCGCCGTGTGGAAGCAGTGGAGCGGGGCGAAACTGGCTTACCGTCGCCTGGATGCGCTGTTGCAGGCGTACCCGCCAAGCGACGACGCCATGGCGCTGCCGGCGCCGAAAGGCCAGATCACTTTCGAACAGGTCAGCGCCGGCCCGCCAGGGCAACGTGCCGCGACCCTGCACATGGTCAATTTCAATCTCGCCGCCGGCGAAGTGCTGGGCGTGCTCGGGGCGTCCGGGTCCGGCAAGTCGACTCTGGCCCGCGTGCTGGTTGGCGTGTGGCCGACCCTTGCCGGCACCGTGCGCCTGGACAGCGCCGACATTCATCGCTGGAACCGCGACGAACTAGGCCCTTACATCGGCTATCTGCCGCAAGACATCGAACTGTTCAGCGGCAGCATCGCCGAGAACATTGCGCGGTTCAGCGAGACCGATCCGCAGAAGGTCGTGGCTGCCGCGCAACAGGCCGGTGTTCACGAAATGATTCTGCGCATGCCGCAAGGCTACGACACCCAGTTGGGCGAGGACGGCAGCGGTCTGTCCGGTGGGCAAAAGCAGCGTGTGGCGCTGGCCCGTGCCCTATATGGCACGCCGAGTCTGGTAGTGCTCGATGAGCCGAATTCCAACCTCGACACCGTCGGTGAAGCGGCACTGGCCAGCGCTATTGCGCACCTCAAGGCGCAGGGCACCACGGTGGTGCTGGTTACACACCGCTCTTCGGTACTGGCCCAGGCTGACAAGTTGCTGGTGCTCAACGACGGTCGTTTGCAAGCCTTCGGCCCCAGCCAGGATGTGCTCAAGGCACTCTCCGGCCATCAGGAACAGCCGCGTGAAAAAACGGCGCAAGTACCGGGCGGACTCAGCATGAGCCGGCAGTATCAGCCCACGACAAGGAATTCGGGTGTATGAGCAGCGCCAGCATGAACACTGAAAACGAAGCTTCCATGGAACACGCCTACCTCACCGAGCGCCCCGAGCGCGACGCGAAATTCTTCGCCCGCATGGGCTGGATTCTCGCCATCGTCGGCGCCGGCAGTTTCTTCACCTGGGCAGCACTGGCGCCGCTGGACCAGGGCATACCGGTGCAGGGCACGGTGGTGGTCTCGGGCAAACGCAAAGCCGTGCAATCGATGAGCAGCGGTGTAGTCAGCCGGATTCTGGTGCGCGAGGGCGAAATCGTGAAACAGGGTCAGCCCTTGTTCCGCCTCGATCAAACCCAGGTCGCCGCAGACGTGCAGTCGCTACAGGCACAGTACCGCATGGCCTGGGCCAGCCTCGCACGCTGGCAGGCCGAGCGCGACAACCTCAAGCAAGTGACGTTTCCGGCAGAGCTGAGCAACGACCCAGACCCGCGTCTGGCCTTGGTGCTTGAAGGTCAGCGCCAATTGTTCAGCAGTCGCCGCGAAGCGTTTTATCGCGAACAAGCCGCGTTGCGCGCCAGCATCGAAGGTGCCACCGCGCAACTGGCCGGCATGCGCCGCGCCCGTACCGATCTGAATGCTCAGGCGGATTCTCTGCAACAACAACTGAGTAACCTGCAACCGTTGGCCGACAACGGCTACATCCCGCGCAACCGCCTGATGGAGTATCAGCGGCAACTGTCGCAAGTGCAGCAGCAACTGGCGGAAAACACCGGCGAAAGCGGTCGCGTCGAGCAAGGCATCCTCGAATCGCGCCTGAAGCTGCAACAGCACGGCGAGGAATACCAGAAGGAGGTGCGCACACAGTTGGCTGACGCGCAGTTGAAAAGCGTGACCCTGTCGGAACAATTGACCTCTGCCGGTTTCGACCTGCAACACAGCGAAATTCTGGCCACTGCCGACGGCGTCGCGGTCAATCTTGGCGTGCACACTGAAGGCGCCGTGGTGCGTCAGGGCGAAACCCTGCTGGAGATCGTGCCCCAGGGCACCTCGCTGGAAGTCGAAGGGCATCTGCCGATCAGTCTGATCGACAAGGTCGGCACGCACCTGCCGGTGGACATCCTGTTTACCGCGTTCAACCAGAGCAAGACGCCACGCGTTCCCGGCGAAGTCAGCCTGATTTCCGCTGACCAGATGGTCGATGAGAAAACCGGCGTACCGTATTACGTGCTGCGCAGCAGTGTCAGCGATCAGGCCATGGAAAAACTCAACGGTCTGGTGATCAAGCCCGGCATGCCGGCAGAAATGTTCGTGCGCACCGGTGAGCGTTCACTCCTCAATTACCTGTTCAAACCGTTGCTCGACCGGGCCGGCTCCGCGTTGACCGAGGAATAAGGATGTTCGGCTGTATGAATAAGCTTTCGATGCTGGCGGCAGCGTTCGCGCTGCTGGCGGGCAACAATGCACTGGCGGCGATGGGGCCTTTTGATATCTACGAACAGGCGTTGCGCAATGACCCGGTGTTCCTCGGGGCGATCAAGGAGCGTGATGCCGGCCTGGAAAACCGCGCGATTGGCCGCGCCGGGCTGTTGCCGAGAATCGGCTACAACTACAACAAGGGCCACAACACCTCGAAGGTCACCCAGATCACGGATCGCGGCAATATCAGCGAGGATCGCAACTACAACAGCTACGGTTCCAACCTGACCCTGCAACAACCGTTGCTCGATTACGAGGCCTACGCCGCGTACCGCAAAGGTGTCGCGCAGTCGTTGTTTGCCGATGCCAACTTTCGCGGCAAGAGCCAGGAACTGCTGGTGCGGGTCCTGGATAACTACACCAAAGCCTTGTTCGCCCAGGATCAGATCGACATCGCCCAGGCGAAGAAGAAGGCCTACGAACAGCAGTTCCAGCAGAACGAGCACATGTTCAGGCAAGGCGAGGGCACGCGCACCGATATTCTTGAAGCGGAGTCGCGCTATGAACTGGCCACCGCCGAGGAGATCGAGGCGCGCAACGAGCAGGATGCCGCCTTGCGTGAACTGGGCGCACTGATCGGCGTGCCGGCGGTGGACATCAGCGACCTTGCGCCGCTGGATCAGAACTTCCAGACCTTCACCCTGCAACCGACCAATTACGACACCTGGCACGAACTGGCGATCAGCAACAACCCGAATCTGGCGTCGCAACGTCAGGCCGTGGAAGTGGCGCGCTACGAGGTCGAGCGCAATCGCGCCGGGCATCTTCCGAAAATCAGTGCCTATGCCTCCGCGCGGCAGAACGAATCGGAAAGCGGCAACACCTACAACCAGCGTTACGACACCAACACCATTGGCATCGAAATCAACGTGCCGTTGTATGCCGGAGGTGGCGTGTCGGCCTCGACGCGTCAGGCCAGCCGCACGATGGAACAGGCCGAGTACGAACTCGATGGCAAGACGCGCGAGACGATGATCGAACTGCGTCGGCAGTTCAGTGCCTGCCTGTCCGGAGTCAGCAAACTGCGTGCTTATCAGAAGGCACTGACCTCGGCGGAAGCGCTGGTGGTCTCGACCAGGCAGAGCATTCTCGGCGGTGAGCGCACCAACCTCGACGCGTTGAATGCCGAACAACAGCTGTTCACCACCCGCCGCGATCTGGCGCAGGCGCGGTACGACTATCTGATGGCCTGGACCAAATTGCATTATTACGCCGGCACCTTGAGTGAGCAGGATCTGGCACGGGTGGACGAGGCCTTCGGCCAAGGCCCGAAAAACCGCTAACCCCTGTCGACGCGGCTGCAGGGCGCGATCTTTTGATCCGCCTCAAAGGATTAGCAGCATCTGCATAACAACAAGAAAGTGAATGGTGAACATGGACGGACGTATCAAACCGATTTCGGTCGGCACTCTGTTGCTGGTGATTGGCGCGAACCACGCTCAGGCGCAATACCTGGAGACGGGACCGCGCTGGTGGGCGTGCAGGCCAGCCTGGCCTTGAGCAAGGACGTGCGCGTCAACCTGGATTACAACGGCCAACTGGCCAATCGCGAGAAGAGCCATGGCGTTGGCTTGAGCCTGAACTGGCAGTTCTAACCGCTGAGAACCAACCGTTCCCACGCTCTGCGTGGGAACGCAGCCCATGATCGTTCCCACCCGGAGCGTGGGGACGATCATGGCAAGCGCTGAAGAGACGGATTTTTCGCAACATCACTAAGGAAGGTCGCTGGATGAATAACAACAATACCCCCGCGCAAACGGGTGGCCGCTTTGCCCTCAAAACCCTGACGCTGGCCGTGCTCTGTGCCATCGGCACGGCACACGCTGCCGCCTATGTTGAAAACGGTCACAACGGTGATCCGGCAAGTTGGCGCAGCACCGAGTTCAAGGCTGACTGGGGCCTGGGCGCCATCGGCGCGGATCACGCCTACGCCGCCGGGTATACCGGCAAAGGCGTGAAACTCGGCATCTTCGACCAGCCGGTGTACGCCGCGCACCCGGAGTTTTCCGGCAGCAACAAAGTCATCACCCTGGTCACCAGCGGCATCCGCGAATACACCGACCCGTACATTCCGGTGAAGGCGGGTGACGCGTTCCGTTATGACGGTTCACCCTCGGTCGGTTCCGACGGCAAGCTCGGCGCTCATGGCACCCACGTCGGCGGGATCGCGGCGGGCAGTCGGGATGGCGGGCCGATGCACGGTGTGGCGTTCGGCGCGCAGATCATCAGCGCCGACAACGGCGACCCGGGCCCGGAAGACGGCATCGTTCGCGGCAACGATGGCGCGGTGTACAAGGCCGGTTGGGATGCATTGATCGCCAGCGGCGCGCGGATCATCAACAACAGTTGGGGCATCGGCATCACCGACCGTTTCGACCTCGGCGGCCGCAATCCGGCGTACCCGCACTTCACCGTCAACGACGCACAACTGCAGTTCAACGAGATCCGCACGCTGCTTGGCACCAAACCTGGTGGCGCCTATGACGGTGCGATTGCCGCCGCGCGCAGCGGTATCGTGACGATCTTCGCCGCCGGCAACGATTACAACTTGAACAACCCGGACGCCATCGCCGGCCTCGGTTATTTCGTCCCGGACATCGCGCCGAACTGGATCACCGTCGCCGCGTTGCAACAGAACCCTGATCAGGCCAGCGCCAATCCGTACATCATGAGTACGTTTTCTTCGCGCTGCGGCTACACCGCGAGTTTCTGCGTCTCGGCGCCGGGCACGAAGATCTACAGCGCGATCATCGAAGGCACCAACGCCGACAACCTGACCACCGGCTACAAAAACTACAACGGCACCTCGATGGCCGCACCTCATGTGGCCGGGTCCATGGCGGTGTTGATGGAACGCTTCCCGTACATGACCGGCGACCAGGTCGCGACGGTATTGCGCACCACCGCCACCGACCTCGGCGCACCGGGCATCGACGCCCTGTACGGCTGGGGCATGATCAACCTGCGCAAGGGCATCGACGGTCCGGCAATGTTCGTCACCGAGCAGGACATTCCCGAGGAATTCCGTATCCAGGGCGCCTACGGCTCCGGCCAGTTTGTCGCGGACTTGCCCGGTATCGGTGCGATCATCGACCAGGGCAAACCCACCGAGCGGCTGTGCACCGACATCACTTGCGGCCTCGACACCTGGCGCAACGACATTTCCGGCCACGGCGGTTTGACCAAGCAGGGCATCGGCACCCTGGTGATGACCGGCAACAACACCTACAGCGGCCCGACGCTGGTCAATCAGGGACGCCTCGCCATCAACGGTTCGCTGACCTCAGCGGTGACGGTGAATGACAGCGGCATCCTCGGCGGCAACGGTCGCATCGGCGCGCTGTCGGTGAAGAGCGGCGGCATGGTTGCCCCGGGCAATTCGATTGGCACGCTGAATGTCGCCGGTGACGTGAGCTTCGAGCGGGGTTCGACCTACGCGGTAGAAGTCTCGCCAACCACCAGCGACAAGATTGTGGCCGGCGGCAAGGCGGTGATCGATGGTGCGACGGTGAGCCTGTCGCTGGAAAACAGCCCGACGCTGTTGACCACCACTGAAGTGAAAAGCCTGCTCGGCTCGCAGTTCAACATCTTGCAAGCGGCGGGCGGCATTCAGGGGCAATTCGGTCAGGTGCTGCCTGATTACGCGTTCCTCGGCGGTACGCTGGCGTACACGGCAAACGGTGTGCAACTGGAGGTCGGCAGCAACGGTGCGTCGTTCGCCAGTGTGGGTCTGACGCCGAACCAGCGAGAGGTGGCTGCGGCTGCCGAACGTCTGGGCGCCGGCAATGCGTTGTTCGAAACCCTGTTGCTGTCGCCCAACGCGGCATCGGCGCAGCAAGCCTTCCAGCAGTTGTCCGGGGAAATTCACCCGGCCATCGGCACCTTGCTGGTCAACGACAGCCGTTATCTGCGTGAAGCGGTGGGCGAGCGTCTGCGCGAACGCGATCTGTTCAACGCCGATGCGCCGACAGACGAAGGCAGCAACGCCTGGGTCAAGGTGCTGGGGTCGTGGGGCAAGAGCGATGGTGGCGCAAAAAACGCTGATTCGACCAGCTCTATCGGCGGCCTGCTGGCCGGTGTCGATGGTCTGATTGCTGAAGATACGCGTCTGGGTTTCGTCACAGGGTATAGCGACAGCTCTTTGAGCATGGGCAGCGGCACGCATTCTTCCGCCTCGGTCGACAGCTACCACTTGGGTGCGTATCTGGGTCATGAGATCGATGCCTTGCGTCTGACCGTGGGCGGTGCGTATAGCTGGCATCGCGTCGATGTGAAGCGGGATCTGCAGTTCGCTGATGTCAGCGGCAAACAGAAAACCAAGCACGACGCCGCGACCACTCAGTTGTTCACCGAAGCCGCTTACGATCTGCGTCTGCAACCGATGAACCTGGAACCGTTCGCCAATTTGTCCTACGTGCATTTGAACACCGAAAGTTTCACCGAGAAGGGTGATGCGGCGGCGCTCAAGGGGGGCGAAGACAATCGCGATGTGGTGTTGTCGACCCTGGGTGTGCGTGCCAAGCGCAGCTTTGCCCTGTCGGATAAACATCAGTTGGAACTGGGTGCGAGCCTGGGCTGGCAGCACAACCTGAGCAGCGTCGACGCCGACAGCCATCTGGCGTTTGCCAACGGCAACAGCGCGTTCACCGTGCAGGGCGTATCAATGGATCGTGATGCGGCAGTGGTCGGTGTGCGTGCAGGTCTGGCACTCAATCGCGATGTGCGGGTAAACCTGGATTACAACGGCCTGATCGGTTCGAACGAGAAGAATCACGGTGTGGGCCTGACCCTCGACTGGCAGTTCTAAGGCGTGCCGGCAGCTTGCCAGAGCTGCCGGTTTTTTAAGGAAGGGAGAGCACGACATGGGATTGTTCGATTATAAAAATGCCGATGGCAAAGCGTTGTACAGCGACGCCATCGCACTCACGCTGTATGCCTACACGCCGACCGGTCAGGCGTTGCCGGCGACGGGCTGGAAGCCCCTGTCCGCCAGCGCGCTGGGTTATCAGGGCAAGGTCGGGCCGCAGGGCACGTTCTTCGGCGAAAAGGACGGCTTTACCAGTGCCGAAGCGGAAGTCCTCGGTCGATACGACGCGGCGGGCAAGCTGATCGGGATTGGCGTGGCGTTTCGCGGCACCGGCGGGCTCGGCTACAGCGACACTTTCGGCGACATGAAAAACAATCTGCTGGCCGCCGTCGGGCCGTCGGATTACGCGAGCAACTACGCGAAAAACGCCTTCGACAACCTGCTCAAGGCGGTTGCCGCATTCGCCATTGCCAACGGCATTGCCGCCAAAGACATGTTGTTCAGCGGCCACAGCCTCGGCGGGCTCGGGGTCAACAGCGTTGCCGAATTGAGCGGCAGCCACTGGGGCGGTTACTTCAAGGACGCCAACTACATCGCGTTCGCCTCGCCGACCCAGAGCAGCACCGGCACCAACGTGCTCAACATCGGTTATGAAAACGACCCGGTGTTCCGTGTGCTCGACGGCACCACGTTCAGCACCGCGTCGATGGGCAAGCACGACAAACCGCATGATTCGACCACCGACAACATCGTCAACTTCAACGACAACTACGCCTCCACTGCGCAGAATCTCGTGCCGTTCAGCATTGTCAATCCGCTGAACTGGTCGGCCCACGGCTCGCTGGGCTATGCCGATGGCTTGAATCGGGTGATCGATTCCAGGTTCTACAACCTGACCAGCAAGGACTCGACGATCATCGTTTCCAATCTGGAAGAGGCATCACGGGGCAAAACCTGGGTCGAGGACCTGGGCCGCAGCGGCGAGCCGCACACCGGCAGCACCTTCATCATCGGCACTCAGAGCGGCGACTGGCTCAAGGGTGGCGCGGGCAACGACTTTCTTGAAGGCCTGGGCGGTGATGACCGTTTCCGCGATGACGGCGGCTACAACATCCTGCTCGGTGGCCAGGGCCACAACACCTTTGAACTGCAAAAACCGTTGCAGAACTTCAGCTTCGCCAACGACGGTGACGGCACGCTGTACGTGCGCGACGCTTACGGCGGCATCAGCATGACCCGCGATATCGGCGCGCTGGTGAGCAAGGAGTCGGGCTCGTGGTGGGGCAGCAAGGAAATCACTTGGGGCGTCACGGCCAAAGGCTTGACCAATGGCAACGAACTGACCCAGTACAACCACTCGCTCAGCGGCGATGCCTACGGCAATACACTACACGCTGCGGTGGACGGTGACTGGCTGTTCGGCCTCGGTGGCGACGACAAGCTGACCAGCGACAAGGGGCAAGTGACCTTCGTCGGCGGCGCCGGCAACGACGTGATGACGGCGGTAGGGGGCAACAACACTTTCCTGTTCAGTGGGGCGTTCGGTTTTGATGCCATCAACGGTTATCAGGGCAGCGACAAACTGCTGTTCATGGGCGTCGAAGGTGCCGGGCAGGGCTACGACTACAAGCAACACGCCTCCCAGGCCGGCAACGATACCGTGCTGAAGATTGGCGACTATGCCGTGACCCTGGTCGGCGTGGGAGTGGCTAACCTGTCGGACTCCAGTTTCATGTTCGCTTAGATCCAGTGTGGGAGCGGGGTTGCTCGCGAAGAGGGTAGATCAGCCAGCATTTTTGTAGCTGGCACAGCACCTTCGCGAGCAGGCCCGCCCCCACGGTAAACAGCAGCAAGTAGTACTGAAATGCTCCGGGGCGTGCCCGTAAGGGGCGCCCTGGCTGTGAGCTATCTCTAACAATTCCAACAAGAGAGAGGCAATAGCAATGGGTGTGTATGACTACAAGAACTTCGGCACAGCCGATTCCAAGGCGTTGTTCAGCGATGCCATGGCGATCACGCTGTATTCCTATCACAACCTCGATAACGGCTTTGCCAGCGGTTATCAGCACAACGGATTCGGCCTTGGTCTGCCGGCCACGCTGGTCACTGCGCTGCTCGGCGGCACGGATTCCCAAGGGGTGATTCCGGGTGTTCCGTGGAACCCCGACTCGGAAAAACTCGCCCTCGATGCCGTAAAAAAAGCTGGCTGGACGCCCATCACTGCTGCGCAACTGGGTTACGAAGGCAAGACCGACGCCCGGGGTACGTTCTTCGGCGAGAAGGCCGGCTACACCACTGCCCAGGTGGAAATTCTCGGCAAGTACGACGCTCAGGGCCATCTCACGGAACTCGGCATTGCCTTCCGTGGCACCAGCGGCCCGAGGGAAAACCTGATCCTCGACTCCATCGGCGATGTGATCAATGACCTGCTCGCCGCCTTCGGCCCCAAGGATTACGCCAAAAACTACGTCGGCGAAGCCTTCGGCAATCTGCTCAATGATGTGGTGGCGTTCGCCAAAGCCAATGGCCTCACCGGCAAGGACATACTGGTCAGCGGCCACAGCCTCGGCGGTCTTGCGGTCAACAGCATGGCCGACCTGAGCGGCGGCAAGTGGGGCGGTTTCTTCGCCGATTCCAACTACATTGCCTACGCCTCGCCAACCCAGAGCAGTACCGACAAGGTGCTCAACGTCGGCTACGAAAACGATCCGGTGTTCCGCGCCCTCGACGGCTCGACCTTCACCGGCGCCTCGGTCGGTGTACACGACGCGCCGCATGCCTCGACCACCGACAACATCGTCAGCTTCAACGATCACTACGCCTCGACCGCGTGGAATCTGCTGCCGTACTCGATCCTCAACCTTCCTACGTGGATTTCTCACCTGCCCACCGGCTACGGCGATGGGATGACCCGCGTGCTGGAATCGAAGTTCTACGACCTGACCAGCCGCGACTCGACGATCATCGTTGCCAACCTGTCCGACCCGGCGCGCGCCAACACCTGGGTGCAGGATCTGAACCGCAACGCCGAAACCCACAAGGGCAGCACGTTCATCATCGGCAGTGACGGCAACGATCTGATCCAGGGCGGCGGCGGCAACGACTACCTCGAGGGCCGGGCCGGCAACGACACATTCCGCGACAGTGGCGGTTACAACGTGATTCTGGGCGGGCAGGGCAGCAATACCCTGGATCTGCAGCAGGCAGTGAGCAAGTTCGACTTCGCCAATGACGGTGCTGGCAACCTGTACATCCGCGATGCCAACGGTGGGATCAGCATTACCCGCGACATCGGCAGCATCGTTACCAAAGAGCCGGGGTTTTTATGGGGCCTGTTCAAGGACGATGTGACCCACAGCGTAACGTCCGGCGGTCTGAAGGTCGGTAACAATCTCACGGCGTATGAATCCAGCGTCAAAGGCACCGGCGGCGCCGACACGCTCAAGGCCCATGCCAGCGGCGATTGGTTGTTCGGCCTTGATGGCAACGATCACCTGATCGGTGGTGCGGGCAACGACGTATTCGTCGGCGGCGCAGGCAATGACCTGATGGAGTCGGGCGGCGGGGCGGACACGTTTCTGTTCAACGGCGCGTTCGGCCAGGATCGGGTGGTCGGCTATACCAGCAACGATAAACTGGTGTTCCTCGGCGTGCAGGGCGTCCTGCCGAGCGATGACTTCCGCGCACATGCCACGACCGTCGGCCACGACACGGTGCTGACGTTTGGCAATGATTCGGTGACATTGGTCGGGGTGGCGCTCAATAGCCTGAGTGCCGATGGCGTCGTGATCGCCTGACAGGGCCTCTTCGCGGGCAAGGCTTGCGCCTACGGTCATGAGTGGACGGTAGGCGCAAGGCTTGCTCGCGAAGAGCAATAGTGCGGTACTGGAAGTGACTCACAAGCCAATCCCTGACTCAAATCCCTGCCAAAACAGGAAATGCAGGCTAAAGCCAGCACATGCGCGCACGTTCTATAGCTAGCCGCAAAATGAGTACAGGAGATTCAAACGTGAAAGGTTTCAAGAGGTCTGTCGTGATTGCAGGACTGGTGCTGTGTTCAGCCAATGCCTGGGCCGATCTGCCTCAAAGCTCGATTCTGAGTCGTTACGGCATCACCACCGACCAACTGCCGAGCCCGGCGAAGACCGACGCAGTGGAACCGGTCGAAGAGAAAAGCCGCTTTCAGATTCAGCCCGAACAACCGTTCGTGACCATTCGCCTGGGCGACGGCAAAACGCCGCAAACCACCGGCAACCTGAGCATCGACCGCATGGCCCAACAAGACCTGGAACGTTGCCAGCGCTTGCAGGGTGAAGTGGCCCGGCGTGGCGGCACCTACAGGCCATGTGACAACAGCATCCCCGGCATGACCCTCGATCAATAATGTCGCTGCAGGAGCTGCCCTCGGCAGCTCCTGCAGGTGGGGCGTCAGTCTTCCTTGCGCACCGTGGCGACTTCGTCGGCGCGGACTTTCACCTTGGCACCGGAAATATCCTCGAACTCGTAGAAGCCATCCTCCGTTTTGGTCTTCGGCATGTCCTCGGTCAAATACTGGGTGCCGTTCTGCAGGGTAACCACAGTCGGGGTCGAGCAGCCGCCCAATGCCAACAGAGCCGCTACCGCCAAGGGAATGCCCAGCGTCTTGATTTTCATACCCACCTCAAATTCCTCATGCCATGTGATACCGAGCATTGTCGGTGTCTTCACGCGGTTGGTGCCATCAGGAAGGGAAAAGTTCGATAGGCCGGCGAAAAAATGCCACTGATCTTTTTCCGTTTGCGCCCGATGGGGCAGAACTGTTATCTGTACGCATAACCAGTATTCGTATGCCGTGGCCCAGAATTCCCGTGACTGCCAATCCCCTCGACGATCCGTTCTATTACCTCAACAACTTCCGGCAAGTGCTTGACTGGCTTGAACTTCGCTATGCCGATGTGATGAGCGAAACGGAGCACGGGTTTATCCGTGACTTCAACGCCTTGCCCCGGCCATCCCAGGGATTGCTGGTGCGCATGGTCATGCGCAAGGGCGTGCACTTTCGCGCAGGCAAACTCGGTTATGCGGAAATCGGCGACATTGCCCAGGCCGCCGCGCCGTTACTGAAGGCCGGCTGGCTCGACGAGCACGCTCAACTGACCATGGCCGAGGTCTTCGACCTGTTGCTCAAAGCCGAAATTCTCCAGGCATTTGGCGCACACATCGAACAACCCAAGGGCCGCAAGGACGACTGGCTGCCGTTGCTGGCCGAGCAATTCTGCGAACCGAGAAGCCTGCGCGGCTGGGCCCCGATGCTCGACGAGCGTCTGTTCAGTCTGACCATCATGGACCTGTGCGACCGCCTGCGCCTGATGTTCTTCGGCAACCTTTATCAGGACTGGTCCGAGTTCGTGCTCGCCGATCTCGGGATTTTCACCTACGAAAAAGTCGAGTTCTGCGCCGAGTCCCGAGGGCTGCGCAGCCGCGAAGACGTCGACGCCTGCCTGTTCCTGCACGACTGCCAGCTGCGTTTCGAGGCCGGTGAAGCGCTGGACACCCTCGTTGCGCAGGTCGCCGCGCTGCACTTCGACAACCCGTGGTTGCAACGTCGACGCGGCAAGGTGTTGTTCCAGATCGGCCAGTATTGCGAGCGCAGCGGCGAGTTCGCCCTGGCGCTGGAGGTTTATCGCGACTGCGCTTATCCCGGCGCGCGGCTGCGGATGATTCGCGTGCTGGAGCGCTGTGCTGAATACGCGTTGGCGCTTGAGTTGGGCGAGCTGGCGCAACAGGCGCCGCAAAGCGCTGCGGAACAACAAGGCTTGCAACGGATGTTGCCACGCCTGCGCCGCAAGCTCGGCGGGCCGCCGCTGAAACGGGCGGTCGCCAGGCCGGTTGAACGCCTCGACCTGCACTTGCCGCGCACCGATCCAGCGTTGTCGGTCGAGTACCATGTGCAGGCACATCTGCACGATGCCGACGGCCCGGTGCATTACGTGGAAAACAGCCTGATCAATTCGCTGTTCGGCCTGTTGTGCTGGCCGGCGATCTTTGCGCCGTTGCCGGGGGCGTTCTTCCATCCGTTCCAGCGTGGGCCGGTGGACCTGTTGAACGAAGATTTCCAGCTGCGCCGCGCCGAACTGTTCCAGACCTGCTTCGCCCAGCTCGACGATGGCCGCTACGCCGACACGATCCGCCAGCGATTCGTGGAAAAGTGGGGCATACAGTCGCCGTTCGTATTCTGGGGCGCATTGAATGAAGCGTTGCTGGAACAGGCGCTGGCCTGCCTGCCCGCCGAGCACCTGAAACACTGGTTCCAGCGCTTGCTGCTCGACATCAAGGCCAATCGCGCCGGCATGCCCGATCTGATCCAGTTCTGGCCGCAGCACAAAACCTACCGAATGATCGAAGTCAAAGGCCCCGGCGACCGCTTGCAGGACAACCAACTGCGCTGGCTGGAGTTCTGCCATGAACATCAGATGCCGGTGGCGGTGTGTTACGTGCAATGGGCGGAGCAGAGCGCTTGAGCTATAGCATTGCGGTGCGGGCGCTGTGTGAGTTCACCGCCAAGACCGGCGACCTCGACCTGCGTTTCACCCCGTCACCCACAGCACTGGAAGGCATCACCGGCCATCGCACCGTGGCGTCGCGGCGCAACGAAAAGTACCAAAATGAAGTGGCGCTGGAAGGCGAGTTCCGTCAGTTGAGGGTCAAGGGCAGGGCGGACGGCTACGACCCGGTGCAGAACTGTCTCGAAGAAGTCAAAACCTACCGTGGCGACTTGAGCAAACAACCGGCCAATCACCGTCAGTTGCACTGGGCACAAGCAAAAATCTACGGCTGGCTGATGTGCTGCAAACTCGAACTGGCGCAAATCAATCTGGCGCTGGTGTATTTCGACATCGTCAGTGAAAAGGAAACCTGTCTGGTTGAAGCCTTCAGCGCCGAAGCCTTGCAGGATTTTTTTGAGCAACAATGCACTTTTTTCCTGCAGTGGGCCGAGCAGGAAATGGCCCACCGGGCGGCGCGAAATCTGGCGGCTCAGCAACTGCGCTTTCCCCATGCGGACTTCCGGCCTGGCCAGCGGCATCTGGCCGAATCGGTGTTCAAAGCCGTCAGCACTGGCCGCTGTCTGATGGCCCAGGCGCCCACCGGGATCGGCAAGACCCTCGGCACGCTGTTTCCGCTGCTCAAGGCGCTGGCGCCGCAACAACTGGACAAAGTGTTCTTCCTCACCGCCAAGACCCCGGGACGCAAATTGGCGCTGGACGCCAGTCAGGCGTTGTTTGATCAGGCCGATACCTTGCCCCTGCGGGTTCTGGAAATGGTCGCCCGGGATAAATCCTGCGTACACCCGGACAAAGCCTGTCACGGAGAATCCTGTCCCTTGGCCCAGGGCTTTTACGACCGCTTGCCGGCCGCGCGGGCAGCGGCCAGTCGCGTCAATCTGCTCGATCAGGCGGCGATGGCCGAGGTCGCCGCTGAGCACACGGTGTGCCCGTACTACTTGAGTCAGGAGATGGCCCGTTGGGCCGATGTGGTGATCGCTGACTACAACTATTACTTCGATTTCAGTGCGCTGCTGTTCGGGCTGGCCCAGCTCAATCAATGGAAGGTCGCGGTATTGGCGGACGAGGCGCACAACCTGGTGGAGCGAGGCCGGCAGATGTACAGCGCCAGTCTTGACCAGTTCACCCTGGCCAGCGTGCGCAAGACCGCTCCTGAAGCGCTGAAAAAATCCCTGCAACGCGTTAACCGCGAATGGAACACACTGCACGCACCGCAACTGGCGGTGTATCAGGCCTACGACAAGGCCCCGGAAAAACTGCTGCAAGCGATTTCCCTGTGCTGCGCCGCGATAGGCGACTACCTCAACGACCATCCGCAAGGGCTCGACAGCGGCTTGCAGAACTTCTATTTCGATCTGCTGCAATTCGCTCGCGTGGCAGAACTGTATGACGAGCATTTTCTGTTCGACATCAGCAAACGCGACCTCGAGCGCAAGAAACCCTTGTCGCAGCTGTGCCTGCGCAACGTGGTGCCGGCGGCATTCATCGGTCCACGGCTGAAAGCGGCGCGCAGCAGTGTGCTGTTTTCAGCGACCCTCAGCCCTCGCCACTATTACGCCGATCTGCTCGGCACGCCGCCGGACACGGCGTGGATCGACGTCGAGTCGCCGTTTGATGCCGAACAGTTGCAGGTGCGGATCGTCAGTCAGATCTCCACCCGTTTCAATCACCGACAGGCGTCGCTTGACCCCATTGTCGAACTGATTGCCCGACAGTTCAGCGAACGTCCGGGTAACTACCTGGCGTTTTTCAGCAGCTTCGATTATCTGCAACAAGTGGCGGTTTTGCTCGCCGAGCGACACCCGCACATCACCCTGTGGCAGCAATCTCGAGGGATGGCCGAAGGGCAGCGGCAAGCCTTTCTCGATCAGTTCACCGCTGACAGTCAGGGCGTGGGTTTCGCGGTGCTGGGCGGGGCCTTCGGCGAGGGCATCGATTTGCCCGGTGCACGCCTGATCGGAGCGTTCATCGCCACCCTCGGGCTGGCGCAGCTCAACCCGGTCAACGAACAACTGAAAAGGCGCATGGCCGCCATTTTTGGCGCGGGGTACGACTACACCTACCTGTTCCCGGGGATACAGAAAGTCGTGCAGGCTGCCGGCCGGGTCATTCGTACTAGCGAAGATCGCGGCGTGGTAATGCTGATTGACGACCGGTTTGCCGAGGGACGCATCCAGCAGTTGCTGCCGAAGTGGTGGGCGTTGAACTCCTGAGGTTTGCCGTCCGAAAGCGACGTGTTCTGGCGGCGATTTCCGAAGCTTTCGTAGGATGTTTTTCCTTTTGAAGCAAAGACATATTCAGTATCGAACGTTTCTTTGAATGACTCTGAAAAACAGGCTTTATTGACGAGGCAGCCCTTGCGGGGCACTCACCTTCGATAAGGAAATCGACGCATGACCACCGCAGAGAACTACAGCTTCACCCCGGAGCAACTGAGCGTGGCTTTCGCTGAAATCAGCACCACGCTGTTCGCGGGCATCAGTGCCGACACCACGCCAAAACTGCTGATCACCGCCGGCGTGCAGAGCTCCGGTAAAACCTGGCTTCTGGAGAAAACCCTGCTGCCGTCCGGCAAATACGACAATTACGTGCGTCTCTATTTGCCGGCGTTTCGCCAAAAACACCCGCAATATCAGGAGATGCTCAAGCACGGCACGCAGCATGCCTATGAGCAGACCGAAAAGTTCATCTACGACATAGCGGCGAAGATCTTTGAGAAAGCCTTCACCCACAAATACAACATCATCATGGAATGTGCGTTCGACTCGATCAGCTTCGCCACGCTGCCTGCGGTTGCCGTTAACGCCGGCTATCAACTGGAAGTACATATCGTCGCGTGCAATCAGCCCTTTGCGTTAATCTCCTGCTTCAAAAGAGCTTTCAACAGTCTGGAAAAACAGGAGCTCGAACGCTTCGTTCAGCCATCAACACTCAAATCCAGCCTGGCAACCGCTCACGCGATGGTTTTCGCTATGGAGGCAGCTGCGAAACAGGCCGACGGCTCGCAGATCCTTTTGTATGAGCGCGGCATGGGCGCGTTGAAAGATCGCGCGTTGCGAGCACACAGCATTTACCACAAGGACGAGAGGGGCGTATTGACAGTGACGTCGCCCGGTCAGCTCTACAGCCATGCCAGGTATGAGCGTATCAGCAGCAACTCGCTCAATCGCGCCGGGCGTCATGAGCTGATCAAGGAGTGTCATCTCATGCTGCAACAAGCCAATCAATATGCCGGGCAGATACCTGACTACGTGTACGGCGCGCTCTATTCACGCATATTCAAATACGTCCAACGCTGAACCATGCATTAACATTGGCGCTTTATCGGGTGTATGCGCATTCCAAACCGCTGGTTTGACGCATACTCCAGTTGATACCCCAGTGCGGTGAGTGTGATGAGCGAAAAGAACCAGGCCGCTGCAATCGAGGAAATGCGCTTTCGGCTTTTGATCGATGCGGTGGTCGATTATGCGATCTACATGGTCGATCCGGACGGCATCATCACCAGTTGGAACTCCGGCGCCAAACGTTTCAAAGGCTATGAAGAGACCGAGATTCTCGGTGAGCATTTTTCGCGTTTCTACACGCCCGAAGATCGCGCTGCAGGGTTGCCGCAGCACGCGCTCGATACCGCAATCGGCGAAGGCCGATTCGAAGGCGAAGGTTGGCGGGTGCGCAAGGACGGTACCAACTTCTGGTGCCACGTGGTGATCGACCCGATCATCGCCCCCGACGGCAAGCTGCTGGGGTTCGCCAAGATCACCCGCGACCTGACTGATCGCAAAATGGCCGAGGAAACCCTCAAGCAGAGCGAGCAGCAGTTCCGTCTGCTGGTCCAGGGCGTCACTGACTACGCCATCTATATGCTCAGCCCCGAAGGGCGGGTCAGCAACTGGAACCAGGGCGCGCAGCGGATCAAGGGCTATCTGCCGGAAGAAATCATCGGCGAGCACTTTTCGATCTTCTACACCCCTGAAGACCGTGCACTCGGCGAACCGCAGCGGGCTCTGGAGATTGCCACCCGCGAGGGTCGCTTCGAAAACAAGAGCTGGCGCATGCGCAAGGATGGCACGCGGTTTCTGGCGCATGTGGTGGTCGATGCGATTCGCGGAGAAACCGGCACGCTGCTGGGTTTCGCCAAGATCACCCGCGACGTCACCGAAACCCATCAGGCACAACAGACTCTGGAGAAAACCCGCGAAGCACTGTTCCAGGCGCAGAAGATGCAAGCCATTGGTCAACTCAGCGGCGGCATCGCCCACGACTTCAACAACCTGCTGACGGTCATCCTCGGTAACCTGGAAATCCTGCAAAAGCGCACGGGAGATGATCCGAAAATCAGCCGCTTGCTGGAAAACGCCACCCAAGGTGCATTGCGCGGTGTGTCGCTGACCCAGCGCATGCTGGCCTTCGCCCGTCGACAGGAACTCAAGACCGAGTCGGTCGATATCCCGCAACTGGTGCAAGGCATTACCGGTTTGTTGCGCAGTTCACTGGGGCCGGGCATCCGTATCGAGACACGCTTTGCCCATGACCTCGAGCCGGTGCTGGCCGACAGCAACCAACTGGAACTGGCGGTACTCAACCTGGCGACCAACGCCCGGGATGCCATGCCCAACGGCGGCAGTGTAGTGATCAGCGCCCAGCCGGAAGTCATCCTCGAACACAGTCATGCCAGCCTCGCGGCGGGACGTTACATGTGCCTGAGCATGGTCGACACCGGCGACGGCATGGACGCCGAGACACTGTTCTCTGCCAAAGACCCGTTTTTCACCACCAAGGGGCTGGGCAAAGGCACCGGACTGGGATTGTCGATGGTGCACGGTTTTATCGAACAGCTCGGCGGCCGCTTCATTCTCAAAAGCGAAAAGGGTCATGGCACCGCCGCTGAGTTGTGGTTACCAATGGCCGGCGAGGGTCTGGTGAGCAAACCGTTGCAGCGGCGCGCCGAACCGATTGCAGTGCCGCGACTCAGCGTGTTGGTGGTAGACGATGACTCACTGGTATTGACCAGTACCAGCCTGTTGCTCGAAGACCTCGGGCATCGGGTGATCAATGCCACGTCCGGCGCCCAGGCGCTGACGTTGCTGGATCAGGGCGAAATCATCGACCTGATGATCACCGACATGGCCATGCCGCAGATGAGCGGCGCGCAACTGGCTCATGCGGTCCGTCTGCTCAAGCCGGATTTGCCGATCATTCTCGCCACGGGTTACGCCGAACGGCTGGAAGGTTTCGCCGCGCAACTGCCACGGCTGCCGAAACCGTTCACCCAATTGAATCTGGTCGAGATCATCGCCCAGTCGATGAAATCAACCGCCTGAACATCCACCTGAACCTGTACGCCACGGGGTGTCTCTAAGCGTTTTCCCCACCCCGGAGCGTGCGTCCCTTGTCTCGCATATTGACCCAGCCGACCGCTGAAGAAACCCTGACCGAACACGATGCCAAGATGTTCGGCTCACCGAAGGAACGCCTGGACTTCTATCGCCGGGAAATCCAGTACGAAACCAGCATTCTGGCCAACCGCACCGATGCCTACCTGGCGGCGCAATCATTTCTGGTCATCGCTTTTGCGTCGTGCATGGCCAATCTCAACCCGGAGTGGGGCAAGTTGTTTACCCTGTTGGTGCCGCCATTTCTGGCGCTGCTCGGTTTGCTCAGCTCGCTCAATGCCTGGCCGGGGATTCGTGCGGCATACGAGA